>NZ_JBHFPQ010000049.1:0-516930 GCF_041949875.1 Arhodomonas sp. KWT2 | reverse complement strand
GGGGTGAAGCCCGAGGATATCGAGGTGACCATGGAGGACGGCGTGCTCTCCATCCGTGGTGAGCGCAGCAGCGAGCGTGATACCGACGAGGGCGGCGTGCGCCGCCGGGAACGCGCCTACGGGGTGTTCTACCGGCGTTTTGCGCTGCCGGACAGTGCCGACCCGGAGTCGGTCCGCGCCCGTGGGGAGCAGGGCGTGCTCCGCATCGAGATCGGCAAGCGCGAGACCGCCGTGTCCCGCCGGATCCCGGTGGAGCGGTGACCCGCCCCTGAGCGGCGGCGTTCACCCCGCGGCCTGATGACGGCGGCACCGGATGGTGCCGCCGTTCGCGTTTCAGGGCCTTCAGGTGCGGGTGCGTTCGGCCAGGAACTCGCCCAGGATCCGTCCGGTCGGGGTGTCCGCGGCGCCCACCGTCTCCGGCGGGCCCTGGGCGACCAGCCGGCCGCCGCCGTCGCCGCCCTCCGGGCCGAGGTCCAGCAGCCAGTCCGCCTCGGCGATCACATCCAGGTTGTGCTCGATCACCACCACGGTGTTGCCGGCCTCCACCAGCCGGTGCAGGACGTGAATGAGCCGCTCCACGTCCGCCATGTGGAGTCCCACCGTCGGCTCGTCGAGCACGTACAGCGTGTGCGGCGCGCGGCGCCGGGTATTCGATGGCCGCGCCTTGGCGAGCTCGGTGACCAGCTTGAGCCGCTGCGCCTCGCCTCCTGACAGGGTAGGACTGGGCTGGCCCAGTGTGAGGTAGCCCAGACCGGTGTCCTGGAGCAGGCGCAGGGCATGGTGGATGCGGGGCTGCGCGGTGAACAGGTCCACCGCCTCGTCCACGCTCAGGGCCAGCACGTCCCCGGCGGAGAGCCCGCGCCAGGTCACGGCCAGGGTCTCCGGCGTGAAGCGCAGGCCGTGGCAGACGTCGCAGGGCATGGTCACGTCCGGGAGGAAGTTCATCTCGATGCGCTTGATGCCCTGACCGTCGCATTCCGGACAGCGGCCGTCGGTGGTGTTGAAGGAGAAGCGCCCCGGGTCGTAGCCGCGGATGCGTGCCTCCTCCGTCTCGGCGAACAGCCGCCGGATATCGTCCCAGATGCCCACATACGTGGCGGGGCAGGAACGGGGAGTCTTGCCGATGGGCGTCTGGTCGACTTCCAGTACCCGTTCCACCGGCTCCCAGCCCGTCACCGCCTCGCAGCCCTGAGGTGCCGGCGGCGTCTCGCCGCGCCGCGTGGCGACCAGGCGGCGCAGGTTGCCGTGGAGGACGTCGCGCACCAGCGTGGACTTCCCGGAACCGGAGACGCCGGTGACCGCCACCAGGCGGGACAGCGGCACCCGGGCATCGACGTAGTGGAGGTTGTGCCGGTGCGCCCCGCGCACCTGGACCTCGGCCTCCGGCTCGTCGGTGCGGCGGCTGCCGCGCAGGGGATGGCGCAGGGGTTCGGCGAGGGCGCGGCCGGTCACCGAGTCGGGGTTCGCGAGGAGGCTGTCCACAGGTCCCGCGGCCACGACCCGGCCGCCATGGACGCCGGCGCCGGGCCCGAGGTCGATGACGTGCTCGGCGCGGCGTATGGTCTCCTCGTCGTGCTCCACCACGACGATAGTGTTGCCCTTGCCCTCCAGGCGGCCGAGGGTGTCGAGGAGCATGCGGTTGTCCCGCGGGTGCAGCCCGATGGTCGGCTCGTCCATGATGTAGCACACGCCCTGGAGGTTGGACCCGAGCTGTGCGGCGAGCCGGATGCGCTGGGCCTCGCCTCCGGAGAGGGTGGGCGCCGCCCGGTCGAGGGTGAGGTAGCCGAGGCCGACCTCGCGGAGGAAGTCCAGGCGGTTGCGGATCTCCGGGAGGATGTCCCGGGCGATCTCGCCCTCGCGCTCGTCCAGGGTGAGGGTCCCGAAGGTCTCGCGGGCATCGGTCACCGACTCCCCGGTGAAGGCCGCGATGCTCCGGCCGGTGAACCGCACGGCGAGGGCGGTGGGGTTGAGGCGCCGGCCGTCGCAGGCGGGGCAGACGGTGACCTCGCCCTCGTCCACGTTCCGCCACGAGCGCTCCTCGCCGGTCTGTTCCGCGTCGAAGCCGGCGAGCATTTCGCCGGTGCCGTAGCATTCCGGGCACCAGCCGTGGCGTGAGTTGTACGAGAACAGCCGCGGGTCCAGGGGCGCGAAGCTCTGGCCGCAGCCGGGGCAGGCGCGCTCCGTGGACAGCAGGGCCTCGCCGCCGTCGTGGACGACGCGCACCGTGCCGTGGCCGTGGGCGAGGGCGTGCTCCAGGGCCTCGCGGAGCCCGTCCTCGTTGCCCGGCTCGGCGTCGACCTCGGCGACCGGGAGATCGATGTCGTGCTCCTGGTAGCGGTCCAGACGCGGCCAGTCGCCGGTGGGCATGTCGCTGCCGTCCACGCGCAGGTGGGTGAAGCCCTTGCCCGCGGCCCACTTGGCGAGGTCCGTGTAGTAGCCCTTGCGGGCGATCACCAGCGGCGCCAGCAGGCGCAGGCGGGCGCCGCGGTGCTCGTCGAGGAGCTGCGCCACGATGGCGTCCGCGGTCTGCGCGCGGATGGGGATGTCGCAGTCCGGGCAGTGCTGGGTGCCGAGCTTGACGAAGAGCAGCCGCAGGAAGTGGTAGATCTCCGTCATGGTGGCGACCGTGGACTTGCGCCCGCCGCGGCTGGTGCGTTGCTCGATGGCCACGGTCGGGGGAATGCCGAAGATCGCGTCCACGTCCGGGCGCGAGGCGGGCTGGACGAACTGGCGGGCGTAGGCGTTCAGGGACTCCAGGTAGCGCCGCTGGCCCTCGTTGAAGAGGATGTCGAAGGCCACGGTGGACTTGCCGGACCCCGAGATCCCGGTAATCACCGTCAGCCGGTTGTGGGGCACGTCCACGTCGATGCCCTTGAGGTTATGCTCCCGGGCGTGATGGACGTGGATGGCGTCGCGCCGGTAGGCGGGTGCGGCGACGTCCGCCACCGCCGCTGCCGCGGCGTCGGCCCCGCCGGTCCCGGTGCCGTCGCCGTAGGCGCGCAGCGCCGCGCCGGTGTGGCTGTCCGGGGAGGTCATGACCGTGGCCGGCGGGCCGTGGGCGATAAGCTCGCCGCCGCGGTCCCCGCCTTCGGGGCCGAGGTCGACGATCCAGTCGGCGCTGCGGATGACGTCGAGGTTGTGCTCGATGACCACCAGCGAGTGGCCAGCCTCGACCAGCCGCTCGAAGGCGCGCAGGAGCACCGCGACGTCGTCGAAGTGCAGCCCGGTGGTGGGCTCGTCGAAGAGGAACAGCAGCCGCTGGCCGCTGCGGCGGCGGCCGCTGTTCTTCGCCAGGTGGCCGGCGAGCTTGAGGCGCTGGGACTCGCCCCCGGAGAGTGTGGGTACCGGCTGGCCGAGGCGCAGGTAGCCGAGCCCGACGGCGGCGAGGGGCTCCAGGGCCCGCAGGACGTCCGGGGCGTCGGCGAAGAAGTCCAGGGCCTCGGTGACGGTGAGGTCCAGCACCTCGGCGATGGAGCGGGGGCGGTCGTCGTCCCCCGCAGCCGGCGGCAGGGTGACCTCCAGCATCTCGGAGCGATAGCGGCGGCCGTCGCAGTCCGGGCAGCGGAGGTAGACGTCGGAGAGGAACTGCATCTCGACGTGCTCGAAGCCGTTGCCGCCGCACGCGGGGCAGCGTCCGCGCCCGGAGTTGAAGCTGAACATCCCCTTGGTGTAGCCGCGCTCGCGCGCCAGCGGCTGGGCGGCGAAGGCCTTGCGGATGGGATCGAAGGCACCGACGTAGCTGGCCGGGTTGGAGCGCGTGGTGCGCCCGATGGGGGATTGATCCACGAGCACCACGTCGTCGACGTGCTCCCCGCCGTCGATGCGTCGGTGGGCCCCGGCCGCATCCGCGGGCTGGCCCTTCAGTTTGCGCAGGCCGTTGTAGAGGATGCTGCCCATGAGCGTTGACTTGCCGGAGCCGGACACGCCGGTGAGCACCGTCAACCGCTCCAGCGGCAGGGACACGGTGATGTCCTTCAGGTTGTGCTCGCTCGCGCCCACCACGGTCAGCCACGACGACGGCTCGGGGCGCGCGGTGTCCCGGGCGTCGCCGACCTGGCGCCGGCCCGTAAGGTAGTCCGCCGTTAGCGAGCCGCGGTCCTCGAGGAGTGCCTGCGGCGCCCCCTCGAAGACGATCCGGCCGCCGTGCTCGCCGGGCCCCGGGCCGATGTCGATGATGCGGTCCGCGGCGCGGATGACGTCCGGATCGTGCTCGACCACGAGCAGGGAGTTGCCGGCGTCGCGCAGGCGGTGCATGACCGAGACGATGCGCCGGATGTCCCGCGGGTGCAGGCCGATGCTGGGCTCGTCGAGGACGAACAGGGTGTTGACCAGCGAGGTGCCCAGGGCGGTGGTCAGGTTGATGCGCTGGACCTCGCCGCCGGAGAGGGTGCGCGACTGCCGGTCCAGCGCCAGGTAGCCGAGGCCGACCCGGTTCAGGTAGTCGAGGCGTGAGCGGATGGCGTCGAGCAGCAGGGTCGCGGCCTCGTCCAGCGGGGCGGGCAGCGCCAGGCCCTCGAAGAAGCCGGCCAGGCGCTCCAGGGGCAGGCACATGAGGTCGTGGATGCACAGCCCGGGCAGGGCGGCCAGCCGCTCTGCGGGAATCGTGGCGCCGCTCGGGCGGAACCGGGTGTCCGGGTCGAGGACGGCGTCCGTGTCGGCCGCGGTGCCGAGGCGCCAGGCCAGGGACTCCGGCGCCAGCCGTGCCCCGCGGCAGGCCGGGCAGAGGTCGTAGCTGCGGTACTTCGAGAGCAGCACGCGGACGTGCATGCGGTAGGCACGGGACTCGAGCCAGTCGAAGTAGCGCTGGACGCCGTACCAGGTATCCGGCTCGTCCCAGCCGCCCTCGCCGTGGATGACCCAGTCGCGGTCGGCCTCGCGCATCTCCCGCCAGGGCACGTCCGTGGGCACGCCGCGGGCGCGGGCGTAGCGCAGGAGGTCGCGCTGGCACTCGGCGGACTGGCCGGACTGCCACGGCCGTATCGCCCCCTCGGCGAGGCTCAGCCGGTCGTCCGGTATCACCAGGGCGTAGTCGATGCCCATGACCCGTCCGAAGCCGCGACACTCGCTGCAGGCGCCGATAGGGGAGTTGAACGAGAACAGGTTGGGCTGCGGGTCGCGATAGGCGAGGTCGCAGTCCGCGCAGTGCAGGGCGGAGGAGAAACGGTGGCTCGCGGTGACCGCGCGTTCGTCGTCGAGCACGTCCACGCGGACCCGGCCGCGGCCGTGCTGCAGCGCCGCTTCGACGGCCTCGACGATACGCTCCCGGCGTTCCCCGCTCAGGCGTACACGGTCCTGGACGACGTCGAAGCCGCCGTCCTCGGCGGTCACCCGGGTGTAACCCTGGCGCTGGAGCATGGCCCGGACCTCATCGTCGCCGAAGTTCTCGGGCACCGCGACGTGGAAGCGGATCACGGCGCGCTCGTCGGGGGCGCGCCGGAGCAGGCGCTCGGCGATGCTGCCCGGGGTATCCCGTGTCACCCGCCGGCCGCAGCCGTTGCAAAACAACGCCGCGGCGCGGGCGAACAGCAGCTTGAGGTGGTCGTTGAGCTCGGTCATGGTGCCGACGGTGGAGCGCGACGTCCGCACCGGGTTGGTCTGGTCGATGGCGATCGCCGGCGGGATGCCCTCGATGCGGTCCGTCGCGGGCTTGTCCATGCGATCGAGGAACTGCCGTGCATAGGGCGAGAAGGTCTCGACGTAGCGGCGCTGGCCCTCGGAGTACACGGTGTCGAAGGCGAGGGAGGACTTGCCGGACCCGGACACGCCGGTGACCACCACCATCTCGCCGAGGGGGATGTCGAGGTCAAGGTTGCGCAGGTTGTTCTGCCGTGCGCCGCGGATGCGGATGCGCTCGTCGCTCACAGTGTCGTCTCTCCCGTCAGGGAATCAGGATTCAGCGGCCGGCGTGGGCGGCGGCCAGTGCCGCCGCCAGGGTCCGGACCAGCGCGCCGCCGGTGGCGTCGCTGTCGCGGCCGTAGGCGATGACGCCGTCACGGTGGCCGGCCATGGCGAATACCGCCTGGGGGCCGGCGCGCCGGACCAGCGAGGCCACCGCGCGGGCCATCGCCGGTGTCCCGTAGGGGACGTCGGCGGGTGTCTCCGGCAGTCCGAGGACACGGCGCCGGGACCAGATCTCGGGCGAATGGCCGTGAAAGACCCAGGCCACGGTGTCGTCGGCTGCATACACCGCGCCGTGGGTCAGGGACTCCGATGACGGCCGCACCGGTCCGCGGGAGCGGATCGTGTTGTGTTCCACGTCCCACGCCGTGACCTCGCAGTAGCCCGCGGGACCCGGCGCATCCAGGCCGCCGGTCTGGCTGCCGGATACCACGAATGCACCGCCTGCGGCGCGGTGGCTGACGTTGCCGAAGCCGAGGCCGCCGTACCGCCGGGGGCTTCCGCCGATCAGCCCGAGGCGGCGGAGCACGTCCCGCCACGCATCCAGCACCGCGACCGATGCCGCGTCCGGGGGCGCGCCGTGCTCGTGGCACAGATCGAATTTGATGACGCCTTCTCGTTCCATCCGCCTGTGTCGCTGGCACACTGATTCGTTGGGGACGGGCGGCACGCGGCCATCCGGCACACAGGCGGGCCGCGGTTCGCGGGACGGGGTAGCGAGCATAACGCCGGTCGGGCAGACTACGCCATCCTGCAAGCGGTAGCGTCTCGCGCATGGAGGGACGGTTGACCCACCGACACCTGAGTATCGCCCTGTGCGCCGGTCTGGTCGCGGTCCGCGCCGGCGCCGCGGAAACGAATGCCACGGTGGAGCCCGGCCAGGCGCTGCAAGGCTGCATGGAGCTCAAGAGCGCCCAGGAACGACTCACGTGTTACGACACGACGCTGGGACGTACGCCCACCGGCCGCTCTGCCGATGAGCTGCTGCCGGAGAACCGGGCGAAGACGCCGGAGGAGAAGGTGGCCGAGAAGACGCCGCCGCCGGCGCCCTCGGCACTGGCCGAGCGCTGGGAACTCGTTGCCCAGGCGGACCGCGGACCGTTCGTGGTGACGCCTTACCGTCCGACCTATCTGTTGCCGTTCTCCTACGATTTCAATCCCAACGAGGCAGCCTACCGCAGCGATGACATGGAGTCGGTGGACCACACCGAGGTCAAGTTCCAGATCAGCTTCAAGACCAAGATATGGCCGGAGCTCGGCACGCGGCGGGGGGACCTGTGGCTGGCGTACACGCAGCAGTCCTACTGGCAGGCCTACAACAGCGAGGAATCCGCGCCGTTCCGCGAGACCAACTACGAGCCGGAGCTGATCTACTCGTACCGCACGAAATATAACCTCTTCGGCCTCCACGGGCGTTTGTTCACCGTGGGGGTGAACCACATGTCCAACGGCCGTTCGGACCCGCAGTCGCGAAGCTGGAACCGCATGACCGCCGGTGTTCTCTTCGACGAGGGCAAGTGGGCGCTGCGCGCACGTGGATGGTGGCGCCTGCCGGAATCCGAGGGCGACGACGACAACCCCAATATCAGCGACTATTACGGCCGCGCCCAGGTCTGGGCGCACCTCAAGGATGGCGATCAGACCTATTCCGTGATGCTGCGCAGCAACCTCGGTATAGGCGGGGAGCCGGTGCGCGGTGCATTGCAGCTTGACTATACGTTTCCGTTCTGGGGGGGCATGAAGGGCTACATACAGCTCTTTCACGGCTACGGTGACGGGCTGATCAACTACGACAACATCACCACCCGGGCGAGCGCCGGGATCATGCTCATCGACTGGATGTAGGCGCCGGCGTCCGTCAGCGCAGCTTCGTCGTGCGCAGCGCGGCGTCCGCCGGCGGCGGCTGGAACGTATCCGCCCGCGCCTGCGGCCAGTACGTGGCGAACACGGCCGCGTCGGGCGCGCCGTCGAGCAGCGCCCCGGGTTCCATGAACGGGTAGAGTTCACGGTACGAGCGCACCTCGCTGCGCGAGATCCGCCGGACGATATGCTCCGGGCCGAGCTCGGCGGTGTCTTGCAGGCCCGTGGCCGCGATCATCTCCGCGAGGGCATGGAGTGTGTTGCGGTGGAAGCGGGCCACCCGCCGGGACTTGTCGGTGACATCCAGGTTGGCGCCGCGGCGCGGGTCCTGCGTGGCCACACCGCTGGGGCAGCGGTCGGTATGGCAGGACAGGGCCTGGATGCAGCCCAGCGAGAACATGAATCCCCGTGCCGCGTTGCACCAGTCGGCACCGAGGGCGAGTGTGCGCGCGATGTGGAATGCGGAGGTGATCTTGCCGGCCGCGGCCACCCGGATGTGGGGACGCAGGCCGGTTCCGACCAGGGTGTTGTGCACGAGCAGCAGGGCGTCGGTGAGCGGCATGCCAAGGCGGTTGACGAATTCCAGCGGGGCCGCGCCGGTGCCGCCCTCGCCGCCGTCCACCACCACGAAGTCCGGGCGCTCGCCGGTCTCCAGCATCGCCTTGACGATGGCGAACCACTCCCACGGGTGTCCGAGAGCAAGCTTGATGCCCACCGGTTTATCACCGCAGAGGTGCCGGAGCGTGGCGATGAAGTCCATCATCTCCAGGGGGGTGCGGAACGCCGAGTGCGAGGCGGGCGAGACCACGTCCCGACCGGCCGGGACTTCCCGTGCGGCGGCGATCTCGGGGCTTACCTTGGCGGCAGGCAGGATACCGCCGTGCCCGGGCTTGGCGCCCTGGGAGAGCTTGATCTCGATCATCCGCACCGATTCCCGGCGGGCGTTCTCGCGGAAGCGCTCCGGGTTGAACCGGCCGTCGTCCGTCCGGCAGCCGAAGTAACCGGAACCGATTTCCCAGACCAGGTCCGCGCCGTGGCTGAGGTGGTAGCGGGATATCGAGCCCTCGCCGGTGTCGTGGTAAAAGCCGCCCTCCCTGGCACCGGCGTTCAGTGCGGTGATGGCGTTGGCGGACAGCGCACCGAAGCTCATCGCCGATATATTCAGGACACTCGCGGAGTAAGGCTGCGCGCGGTCCTCGCCGACGGTGATACGGAAGTCGCCGTCCGCCACCGGGGCAGGCGCGAGGGAGGGGCTGATCCACTCATAGCCCTCGGTGTACATGTCGAGCAGGGAGCCGAAGGGTTTCTTGTCATGGACGTTCTTGGCGCGCTGGTAGACGACCGCGCGCTGCTCGCGGGAGAACGGCCGCTCCTCGGTGTCGGCCTGGATGAAGTACTGGCGGATCTCCGGGCCGATGGACTCCAGGCAGTAGCGCAGGTGGGCGAGGACCGGGTAGTTGCGGCTCACGGTATGCCGGCGCTGCAGCAGATCCCAGGTGCCGAGCGCCGTGAGCGCGGCAAACACCGCGGCCGGCCATCCCCACAGCGGGTTGAATACCAGACCGGTCAGGGATACCGCGAGCCCGGCGATACTCGCCGCATAGGCGTTGTAGCGCGACGGCATACGGAACAGGGTGGGGCGGGCATTCATGGGACGGTCTCCTCCGGTCCGGGTGGCGGGAGCTTACTAACCGGATGACCGGTAACGCCACCCTCGGCCCGCGGGGCGCCGGGTGAGGGCGCCGAGTGTCCGGCCGCGTTCAGGTATCCGCGGCGATCAGCACCGCCGCGGCGGCGCGCAGTGCCCCGATGACGGCGCGTCGGCCGCTCACGCCGGCCCGGGCCGCCAGCTCGTCCCACGGCCGATGCTGGAGGAAACGCGCCACCAGCAGCTGTGCGCCGTCATCGTCGTCGGCATTGCCGGAGGACGCGGCGAGATGGTGCAGCAGCTTGCGCTGTACCGCTGGACCGGCGTCGTCCGGGCCGCGGTGGCCGTGGGAGAACGCGGCGATCGTGGTGCCGTCGGCATCGTCCGCTGCGCCGAAGTCGAGGCCCGGCATCAGGGCGGCCACAACGCCGGGATCGAGGGCCGTGAGCGGCCCGGCAAGACGCCAGGGTATGTCCCGGGCGAAGCGGGCGCGGGCGGTCTCGGTCAGGGTGGCGCCGTCGCCGGAGAGAGGGCGGAGCATGAACGCCGCGTGGCTGGCACTGGCCGCGTCCCGGCGATGACCGAGCTGTACGGCAGCCAGGCCGCAGCGCCGGTAGAAGCGCAACAGGGCGGGCGTGGCGCCGAAGACAGTGCCCAGGGTGTCCAGCCCGTCCTCCCGGGCAGCGCGCGCCATGGTCGCCATCAGCCGCTGCCCAGTGCCATGCCCGCGCAGTGCCGGGTGGACGGCGATACGGTGCACGCGCCGGTGACGCAGGGCGAGTGCCTGGCCCAGGCCGCCGTGGCCGGCGAGGGACTGGGGCAGGAGGTGACCCTGCAGGCGTCGTCGCCCGGCGAGGATATCGGTATGAAGTGCCTGCGGGAGCTCGCCCTCGTCCAGGGTTACCGCGGCGGCGACGATGTGGCCGTCGTCGTCCCGCGCGGCCCACAGCCCCGCATCCGGGGCCTCGAGGCTGCGCCGCAGATCGTCCGGGCGGGTCTGGTAGTGGGCATCGACCAGTAGTCCGTAGAACTCGCGCAGGGCGCTCTCATCCCGGGCCAGGGCGGCCGCCGGCTCACGACCGGTGGTGATCTGGCCGGTCGCGGGCATGGCGGCGAGATCAGCGGGCTCGGCGTCCAGGAGCAGGGCGCGGAAGAGCAGTGCCTCCAGGGGGTCGCCGTCCGCCCAGCGCACGGGCTGGGTCAGGCGGTGTTCCTGCCATTGCGGTGTACGCCGGTCGAGGGAGGCGAGAAAGCGCACGCGAAAGCCTGCACCGGTACCCTCGTAGCCGTGCACGGTGGTCGCGAATGCGATGCGCGGATAACGCGCCAACAGCCCATCGAGCATGGGGGCCGGCAGGCCCGCGGCCTCGTCGACGAGGAGCATCCCGGCGGGGCGGGGCTCGCGGATGAGCTGGTCCGGCGGGAGGTAACGCGGCCCCGGGCAGCCGTCCACCGTGGCGGCGGCGATCAGCGCCTCGGCGGCACGCCGGCGCGGCGCGGTTACGAGCACCGGCCCGGAACCGGCCTCCAGCAGGCGACGGGCCGCGATCCCGAGTGCGGTGCTCTTGCCCCGCCCCCGGTCAGCGATGAGCACGCACGGACGGTGGGGCGCCCCACCGGCGCCGGCAATGACGGCGGCCACCGCTGCGGCCTGATCGCTGGTGAGACAGGCGGGGTCGTCGCCCGCCGTGCCGGCGGCCGGCCGGGGCAATGCTGCCCCGGGGGCGGCGGGATATATCGCGACCTGGGGGTCTTCGCGCAGGCAGCGGACCAGGCGGTCGCGGAAATGACCGGCGGCGTCGGCGGGTTCGGCCGGCCAGGACAGGCGGCCTGCAAGTGCCGGGTCTGCAGAGCCCGGCCAGTCCTCGAGCGCCGGGGTGATTACGACCATGACGCCACCGGCGATCACGGCGCCGGCGACGGCGGCCAGGGCGTCGACGTCGAGACCGGCACGGACATCGACGACGACGTCCCGGTATTCGCTGCCGAGCAGTGTTGCGGCCCGGCGCAGCGGGACCGCGTCCTCGCCGTCGGGCGGCGCATCGCTGACCAGTACCGCCGGGGCGGTTACCGCCGCCATCGCCGTGGCCGCGTCCGTGGGCGGCGGTAACACTACGAGCCGGCGATAACGCCCCGCCGGATCCCGGACACCCGCGAGATAGCGCCGCAGGGCGTCGACGCCGCCGTCTATGTACTGCTCTTGTCGATCCACTGGGTCACGCGGGGCGCGCGGTATTCGGCGAAACGCTCGAGCAGCCGCTCGCCGTCGTCGTCCACGAGCAGCATGTCCCGGTTGCTCCGGCGCAGGAAGCCGGTGTCCACGGCATGGTCCAGGAAGGTCACCAGATGGTCGTAGTAGCCTGCCATGTTGATCAGTCCGCAGGGCTTGCGATGGAAGCCGAGCTGCGCCCAGGTGAGGATCTCGAAGATCTCCTCGAAGGTACCCAGCCCCCCGGGCAGGGCGATGAATCCGTCGGCGAGCTCGGCCATGCGCGCCTTGCGCTCGTGCATGGAGGTCACGACCTCCAGCCGCGTGACCTCCCGGTGGCCGACTTCGCGGGCGAGCAGGGTTTCGGGAATGACGCCGACGACTTCGCCGCCCTCGGCGAGAGCGGCGTCGGCGACGGCGCCCATCATCCCTGTCGCGCCGCCGCCGTAGACGACGCCGAGCCCCCGGGCGGCCACGGCGGCGCCGAAGGCGCTCGCGGCCTCACGGTAGCGCGGGTCGCGCCCGGCGGCGGAGCCGCAATAGATGCAAATGCGTTGCATGGATCCTCCATAATTCAGTGCGCGGCGGGCGCGCCGGCCGTATCGGCGCCGCCGTGCGCCCGACATCCGATTGTACCGGATGAGCACGCCATCGCGGGCGGCATGACGCCGCGATATTGTCCATATATGGATTGGGCACAGTAGAATCGCGAGCGGCACGCCCGGGTGGCGGGGGTCGGTGTCCGGCATGGCCGCACTGAATTGATGCAGGTCAAGACCTTCAATACCGCCTCAAGGATAATGACCCCGCGGTCAGGTTTGCTCGTCGGGCAATGGCGAGTGGACCGAAAAGGAGAATCGCCGTCGCCGGTATCCGCCGGTGCTGCACTCGGTTAACCCGCAATCCATATCTGAGATGGAAACCGACCTATGGACGCGACACCCGCCTACAACGACAAGGTAGTGCGCCAGTTCGCCCTGGCGACTGTCATTTGGGGGATCGTGGGCATGGCGGTGGGGGTGTTTATCGCCGCCCAGCTGCTCTGGCCCGCTCTCAACTTCGACGTGCCGTGGCTGACATTCAGCCGCCTCCGCCCGCTGCATACCAACGCCGTTATCTTCGCCTTCGGCGGCAGCGCCCTCATCGGGACCTCCTACTACGTGGTCCAGCGAACCTGCGGCACCCGCCTGCTCTCTGACAAGCTCACGGCGTTTACGTTCTGGGGCTGGCAGGTGGTCATCGTCGCCGCGGCGATCACGCTGCCGCTGGGCATCACCCAGAGCAAGGAGTACGCCGAGCTCGAGTGGCCCATCGACATCCTGATCACGCTGGTGTGGGTGACCTACGCGGTGGTGTTCTTCGGGACGATCATGAAGCGTCGCGAGAAGCACATCTACGTGGCCAACTGGTTCTACGGCGCGTTCATCATCACCATCGCGCTGCTGCACGTGATCAACAACCTGTCGATCCCGGTGTCGCTGACCAAGTCCTACCCGATCTACTCCGGCGCGGTCGACGCGATGGTGCAGTGGTGGTACGGCCATAACGCGGTCGGTTTCTTTCTCACCGCCGGCTTCCTCGGGATGATGTACTACTTCGTCCCCAAGCAGGCCGGGCGCCCGATCTATTCGTACCGCCTCTCCGTGGTGCATTTCTGGGCGCTTATCTCCGTGTATATGTGGGCGGGTCCCCACCATCTCCACTGGACGTCGCTGCCGGAGTGGGTGCAGTCGCTGGGCATGGTGTTCTCGCTGATCCTGCTCGCGCCCTCCTGGGGTGGCATGATCAACGGCATCATGACGCTCTCGGGCGCCTGGCATAAGCTGCGTGACGACCCGATCATCCGCTTCCTCATCGTCAGCCTGTCGTTCTACGGCATGTCCACGTTCGAGGGCCCGATGATGTCCATCAAGACCGTCAACGCCCTGTCCCACTACACGGACTGGACGATCGGTCACGTGCACTCCGGCGCGCTCGGCTGGGTGGCGTTCATCACCATCGGTTCCATGTACGCGCTGATTCCGAAGCTCTGGGGCCGGGAGCAGATGTACAGCGTCAAGGCCATCGGCGCCCACTTCTGGGTGGCGACCATCGGCGTGGTCCTCTACATCGCCTCGATGTGGATCGCGGGCGTGATGCAGGGCCTCATGTGGCGGGCCACCAACCCGGACGGCACGCTGACCTACAGCTTCGTGCAGTCCCTGCAGGCCACCTACCCGTACTACGCGGTGCGCATGTTCGGCGGCTTCCTGTTCCTCGCAGGCATGCTGATCATGGCCTGGAACGTGTGGATGACCATTCGCCCGCAGGAGCGCGTGGCGACCGAATCCGCCCCGGAAGCGACCGCTTAAGGAGATCAGCGAATGTCACATGAGGTCGTAGAGAAGAACGTCGGGCTGATGGCCATGCTGATCCTGCTGGTGGTCAGCATCGGTGGCCTAGTGGAGATCGTTCCGCTGATGTTCCAGGCGAAGACCACGGAGCCGGCCGAGGGTGTCAAACCCTATCCGGCGCTGGAGTTCGCGGGGCGGGACATTTATGTACGCGAAGGCTGCTACAACTGCCATTCGCAGCAGATCCGGCCCTTCCGCGCCGAGACGGAGCGTTACGGCCACTACTCGGTGGCGGGCGAGTACGTCTATGACCGTCCGTTCCAGTGGGGCTCCAAGCGCACCGGACCGGACCTTGCCCGCGTGGGCGGCAAATACTCCGACGAGTGGCATTACCGTCACCTGATGAACCCGCGTGACGTGGTGCCGCAGTCGAACATGCCGGGCTTCCCCTGGTTCGCCGAGAACAAGCTGGATCCGGAGGCGGTGGTGCACCGCATGCGCGAGCAGAAGAACCTCCTGGGGGTGCCCTATACCGAGGAGCAGCTCAACAATGCGGCCGACAAGCTGAAGGGCAAGACGGAAATGGATGCCGTCATCGCTTACCTCCAGGGACTGGGGACGGAATTCGGTCGTTGATCGGGAGCCGTTAATGGATAGTGGAACCCTGAGTGGGATCATCACCGCCGTGCTGATGGCGGCGTTCATCGGGATCATCGGCTGGGCCTACAGCAAGCGGCGCAAAAAAGACTTCGATCACGCCGCACGACTGCCCCTGGACGCCGAACGGCGGGATGCGGAAAAGGGAAGGAACGGGCAATGAGCAGCTTCTGGCACTGGTACATCATCGTATTGACGCTGGGTAACATCGCAGCGTGCTACTGGCTCATCCGCTGGACGGCGAAGCCGCGCCCCGGCGAGGCAAGTGCCACCGAGACCACCGGTCACGTGTGGGACAATGATCTCAGCGAGTACAATCAGCCCATGCCACGCTGGTGGCTGTGGCTGTTCTACATCACCATCGTGTTCGGTCTGGTCTACCTGGTGCTCTATCCGGGACTGGGCCGGTTCGACGGCGTCCTGAACTGGAGCCAGTACTCGGCCTACCAGCAGGAGGTCAAGCAGATGCACGAGCGTACCGCCTCGCTGTACGAGTCCTATGCGGCCAAGCCCGTGCCGGTGCTGGCCAATGACCCGGAGGCCATGGACACGGGCCGGCGGCTGTTCGCCAACAACTGCTCCGTGTGCCACGGTTCGGACGGACGCGGCGCCAAGGGTTTCCCGAACCTGGCGGACGCTTCCTGGCAGTACGGCGGTGAGCCCGAGACGCTCAAGCAGACGATCACCAACGGCCGTAACGGCGTGATGCCGGCGCTCGGTGCGAGCCTGGGTCAGTCCAAGCTGGAGGCCGTGGCCGCGTATGTCTACAGCCTCAATGGCCGCAATGCGCCGCAGGAGCTCGTCGACCGCGGCAAGGACGTGTTCATGACCCAGTGCGTTGCCTGCCACGGGGCCGATGCCAAGGGCAACCCCCAGATCGGTGCGCTCAACCTGACGGACGACACCTGGCGCTACGGTGGCTCGCTGGAGACCATCAAGGAGACCATCCTTAACGGGCGTAATGGCCAGATGCCGGCTCAGAAGGAGCTGCTCACCCCCGAGCAGATCCACGTGCTGGCGGCCTACGTCTACCAGCTCTCCGGCCAGGCTGGACAGCGGAGTGCGAGCAGTGAGTGATGAGTCGGCAAGGCAGGCGGCGAGCAGCCGCCTGCGCTGGCTCGGGGCCATACTCTGGCCGTCGTTCCTGACGGCCGGAGTCGCCACGATGGTCTTTTTCGCCAACGTCGATCCGGAGACGCTGCGTTACGAGACCCTGCCGCACTGGGAAATCGGCCGGAAGCTGGGCTACACGCTCGGCTTTTTCATGTTCTGGGCGGTGTGTGCGGCCTCGAGTGCACTGAGCGTGTGGCTGTTCAGCCCGGCCCGGCGGGCCGGGAAAGCTGGGCCGAAGGAGAGCAGAGAGGCAGATGAATGAGTGAGGCGCGCAACCGCCGGGGACGCGGTTCGAAGCAGGAGGACGGTGCCGCGGAAGCGGTGTCGATGTACCAGTCGCGGGAAAAGGTCTATCCCCGCGGGATCAAGGGGCGTTTCCAGAGCCTGCGCAAGTTCGCGGTGTTCGCCCTGCTGGGCCTGTACTACCTTCTGCCCTGGGTGACCTGGAACGGGCGGCAGGCGGTCCTTCTGGATCTGCCTGCCCGCGAGTTTCACATCTTCGGTCTGACGTTCTGGCCCCAGGACTTCTTCTTCCTGGCGCTGCTGCTCATCATCTGTGCACTCAGCCTGTTCTTCGTTACCGCACTGGCCGGGCGCGTGTGGTGTGGCTATGCCTGTCCCCAGACGGTGTGGACGGAGGTGTTTCTCTGGATCGAGCACTGGACGGAGGGCGACCGTCCCAGGCGGATGAAGCTGGACCGCGGTCCGTGGAACCGCGAGAAGGTCATCCGTAAATTCTCCAAACACGGCATCTGGATCCTGCTCGCCGCCTGGACCGGCCTCACCTTCGTGGGCTTCTTTACGCCGATTCGTGAGCTCAGCCTGCGTGTAATCACCCTGGATCTGGGTCCCTGGGAGACGTTCTGGCTCGTCTTCTACGGCTTCGCCACCTGGGGGAATGCCGGGTTCATGCGGGAGAACGTGTGCCTGTACATGTGCCCGTACGCCCGTTTCCAGAGCGCGATGTTCGACCGGGACACCCTCGTCATTTCCTACGACGAAGCGCGGGGGGAACCGCGCGGCCCGCGCAAGCGCGGCGCCGATCCGGCCGAGCTCGGCCTCGGCGACTGTATCGACTGCACCCTGTGCGTGCAGGTCTGTCCCACGGGCATCGATATCCGCGACGGCCTGCAGTACGAGTGCATCGCCTGTGGGGCCTGCATCGACGCCTGTGATCAGGTCATGGACAAGATGGGTTATCCTCGCGGATTGATCCGGTATACGACCGAGAACACGCTCGAGGGCAAGCCGACGCGCATCCTCCGCCCCCGGGTGATCGTCTACTCCGTGCTGCTTCTCGCGCTGATCACGGGCACGCTCACCGCGGTGGCGATGCGTACGCCGATGCGTGTGGATATCCTGCCGGACCGTAATGCCCTTTACCGCGAGCTCGATGGTGGCCGCATCGAGAACGTCTACGACGTGAAGGTGCTGAACATGTCCCAGCAGGCGCACACCTACACGGTGTCCGCGTCGGGGCTGCCTGGAATAACGGCGGACACCGATCCGGAGCGGATCGAGATCGCTTCAGGGGAACAACGGAACGTGCCGGTGCGTCTGAGAGTGGATGCGTCGGTAATGAGCACGCCGGGTACCGACGTGGAGCTGACGGTAACCTCCGAGGACGGCAGCGTATCCGTCACCGAGACCACCCGTTTCCACGGCCCGTATCACCGTGGTGAATGATGATGAGCGCAAGCGCAATGAGCACTGAAGACCAAAAGCCCTGGTACCGGCAGTTCTGGTGCTGGTTCGTCTTCGCCCCGCTGGGCGTTTGGGTGATCGCGATGATCGGTACCGTCATCGTGCTCAACGGGAACATGGACGACCTGGTGGTCGATGACTATTCGCAGTTGGGCAAGACCTACATCCAGGAACGTGCAGCCTACGACCGCGCCGATGCCCTTGGCGTCGGCGCGCGGGTGCATGTCCAGCGGGACAGCGGGCGTGTCACGCTTGCCCTGGAAGGTCTCGACAAACCCCCGGAAAACCTGAAGGTCAAGCTGGTGCATCCGACGATCGCCAAGCGCGACCTCGGGGTCGAGGTGCACCGGGATCAGACCGGGCTGTACCGTGGCGGCACCGGAAGTGCCATCGACAATCGCCGCTATGTCATCATCGAGCCCGCTGACGGTTCCTGGCGCCTGCGTGGCGAACTGAAGGCCCAGGTGGGCGATCTCCGGCTCGGGGGATCGGACGGCGACGGAGGCGCCTGACCGGCCGGCGATGGCGGAGCGGTGCTTCCACTGCGGCGATCCGGTTCCGGCCGGAGACCGCCGTGTTGTCCGGATAGACGGCGAGGACCGACCGGTATGCTGCGCGGGCTGTGAGGCCGTTGCCGGTCTGATCGCCGGCAGCGGACTGACGGATTTCTACCGCTACCGCACCGCACCCTCAAGCCGCCCTGAGCCCGAGGCGGACGAGTGGTCAGCCTACGACCGCGAGACGCTGCTCGACGAAGTCAGCCATCCCGTCGGCGAGCACACGCGCGAAGCGGTGTTCGCGCTGGAGGGGATTACCTGCGCCGCCTGTGCCTGGCTGATCGAGCGGGTGCTGGAGCGCGAGCCGGGCGTGGAGACCGTACAGGTCAACCCGGCCACCGGACGCCTGCTGCTCGGTTGGGATACGACCGTTGCGACCCTGAGCACGTTGTTGCGGCATCTCGCCGGCATCGGCTACCGGGCCCATCCGCTGGAGGCCGGCGAGGCCATCCCCGGGATCATCCGTGAGCGCCGCGCGATGCTGCGGCGGCTCGCGGTGGCCGGGCTCGGTATGATGCAGGTCATGATGTACGCGGTCGGGCTGTATGCGGGCGCGATCCACAACGACATGGATCCACAGATTGAGGCGTTCCTGCGTCTCGTCAGCCTGCTCGTGGCGACGCCGGTGGTTGTCTATGCCGGTGCGCCGTTCTTCCGCGGTGCCTGGCGCGATGTGCGCGGCGGCCGACCTGGCATGGACGTGCCGGTGGCGCTCGCCGTGGGCAGCGCGTTCGCGGCGAGTGTCTGGAATACCCTCGTTGCCGGCGGCGAGGTCTACTTCGATTCCGCGACCATGTTCGTGTTTTTCCTCACCGTCGCCCGCTCCCTGGAGATGGCCGCCCGTCACCGGGCGGGCCGGACGACCGAGTCACTGGCCCAGACGTTGCCGACCACCGCACTGCGTCTGACAGAGGACCGGCCGGAGCGGGTGGCATTGCGTGAGCTCCAGCCGGGCGACCGGGTGCGGGTCCGGCCGGGGGATACCATCCCCGCGGACGGCACGGTGGTCTCGGGGCGGAGCGCCGTTGACGAGTCCCTGATCACCGGCGAATTCGAGCCGGTGCCGCGGGGCGCGGGCGATGCAGTCCTCGCCGGTAGCGGCAATACCGGCGGCGTGCTCGACATCCGTGTCGAGCGGATCGGGCGCCAAACCCTCGTTTCCGCCATCGTGGGCCTGCTCGAGCGCGCACAGACCCGGCGCCCGAGACTGGCGAGGGTGGCCGACCGGGTCGCGGGGTGGTTCGTCTCGGCCGTGCTGGTCGGCACGGCGGTCATCGCCGGCGTATGGTGGTGGCTGGAGCCGGGAGCGGCCTTTGAGATCACGCTGGCAGTGCTGGTCGCGACCTGTCCCTGTGCGCTGTCGCTGGCGACGCCCACGGCGCTGGTTGCGTCGACCAGCGCGCTCGCGCGGCGAGGACTACTCGTGACCCGCACGGACGCCGTCGAAGGGCTGGCCCGTGCCTCGCGGCTGATCCTGGACAAGACCGGCACGCTGACCACCGGCACCCCGGGTATCCGGCGCATCCGGGTCGCAGGGCGTATCGGCCGGGACGAGGCCTATGCTTTGGCGGCCGCGCTCGAGGCACACTCCGAGCACCCGATCGCCGGGGCGTTCCCGCCCGGCGAGCATCTGCCCCGGGCAGGGGAGGTCACGGTAGAGCCGGGCGCAGGGCTTGCGGGCAACGTCGATGGCCGGGCGGTGCGTCTCGGCCGGCCGGGGTGGGCGCTGCCGGAGGGCACGACGGCGCCGGCGGGCGGGATTGTCCTCGCCGACGGCGACGGCTGGCTGGCGACCTTCGAGCTGGCCGACCAGCTCCGCCCCGAGGCGGTCCCCGCTATACAGGCACTGCAGGCACGGGGGCTGACGGTGGAGATCGCCAGCGGCGATGATCCCGCGGCCGTGGCCGAGGTGGCCGCCGCGGTCGGTGTCGACGACTGGCGGGCGCGCATGCGTCCGGAGGATAAGCTCGCGCGCATGTGCGAGGCCCAGAGCGCGGGGGAACGCGTTGTGATGGTGGGCGACGGCATCAATGACGCCCCGGTCCTTGCCGGGGCGGATGTCTCCGTTGCGATGGGCCGGGGCAGCGCGCTGGCGCGCAACAGCGCGGACATGGTCCTGATGCGGGATGATCTCTCCGCGCTGGTGGAAGCCGCCGACGGCGCCCGACGTGCGGTCCGGATCATCCGGGAGAATCTGATCTGGGCGGCACTGTACAACCTCACCGCGCTCCCGCTGGCGGCGACGGGCATGCTCACGCCGTGGATGGCCGCCGTCGGCATGTCGCTGAGTTCGCTGGTGGTGGTGGGCAACGCCCTGCGCGCGAACCGCTGGCGCGCCCCCCGGTTCGGGCCCGACGGGCATGACCCGGCGGCGATACCCACCGCGACGCCCTGATCGTTTTCCGGAGGCTGCCATGACGATTCTTTACGTCCTCATCCCGCTGGCCCTCATGCTCCTGGTGGTCTTTGTCGGAGCGTTCTTCTGGGCCGTGGGCAACGGTCAGTTCGACGACCTGGACAGCCCGGCCTATCGGATCCTCATGGACGACGAAGGCCCGTCGAAGACACCGCCGGAGGAGGGAGGCGAGGCAACGACCGGTCAGGAGCGTACCAACGCGGATCCGGGGGCAGATGAAGACGCCGACGATGAGGACCGCGGCCAATGATGGGGGACATCACCCTTATCGGGGCGTTGCTCGCCGGCCTGGTGGGCAGCACCCACTGCCTGGGCATGTGCGGCGGCATCGCCTCCGCGCTCGGCATGGGGGTGGCGCCGGAGCGGCGGACACCGTGGCGGCTGTTCGGGTATGCGCTCGCCTACAACGCCGGTCGTGTGACCAGCTATGCCGTGGCCGGTGCCATTGCCGGCGGTGTTGGCCTGTGGCTGGCGAGCCTGATCAGTCTCGGCGCATGGACCAGCGGCCTGCGAGTCGCGATGGGGCTGGTCATGGCCGCAATCGGCGTTCAGGTCGCCTTCAACTGGCGGCTGCTTGCCCCCCTGGAGCGCAGCGGCATGCGGGTGTGGGCCCGTATCGCGCCGCTGGCCCGCGGCCTCATGCCGGTACGCAGCCCCGGCAAGGCGTTGCTGCTCGGCGGTCTGTGGGGCTGGCTGCCCTGCGGCCTGGTCTACGGCATGCTCGTGGCCGCGGCGCTGGCGGGCGGCGCCGCGGACGGGGCAGCGGTGATGGTGGCCTTCGGTCTGGGAACGATGCCGGCGATGGTCCTGACCGGTACGGCGGCGGCGGTGACGGGCCGCCTGCTCGCCCGGGGGCGGGTGCGGCTCGCGCTCGGCATGACGATCCTGGCGATGGGCGTGTGGACGGCGTCGGTCCCGATCTACTCCGGGCTCAACGCCCTCTACTGCGCCCCGGCGTGATCAGTCGATGACGAGTACGGGCACGTCGAGCTCGTCGAGCAGCCGGTAGCCCTCTGCGGTGGCGAGCGGCTCGCTCGCCCGTGATATCACCAATGCCTGGCCTTCGGCCCGGTGCAGGGCCTCGACCAGCGTGGGCGCACGGGTATCGGCGATATGCTCGAAGCGGATCGGCGTCCCAACCCGTCGGGACCACTCGCCCGCCAGCCTCTCCAGCTCCGCCGACGGGCCGCTGCCCGGCCGCAACAGGATACAGAGCGGCCGGCTGCGGTCCCGCGCCAGACGAATCGCCGTGTCCAGGGTAGGGCTCGGATCGTCGCCGCCGGGCTGGAGGACCACCACCGGGCGGTCATGGCGCGGGCGTTCCTCACCCACCACCAGCACGCTGCAACGGGTGGCACGGGCGAGGCGCGAGGCGACGCTCCCCATCGCCGGGCCGTAGTGCCGGCGCCAGCCGTTGCGGCCCACGACCAGTGTGTCCCGGGGCTCGGCGGCCGTGTCGGCAGCGCGCTCAAGCCGGTCCCGACCGACCTCGAAGCGCCACCGCAGCGCCCGCCGTGTGCCCGCACTGGCCAGTGCCTGCTCCAGGAGACGGGCCCGTTCCCGCAGCTCGCGCTCGACCAGAGCCGCCTCCAGCGGGCGCGTCTGGCCGGAGGTCATGCTGATCTCGTGGCTGAACGGCAGGCCGGCGGAGCGCAGCAGGTCGGTGTCCTCGACGAACAGACCGACCAGCTCGGCGTGCTGATGCGCGGCGAGGTCGGCCGCGGTCTCCAGCGCGGCCCGGGCGCCGCGGGTATCGTCGAGCAGGACCAGGATACGCGTCACCGCCGGTTCACTCTTCACGGCCGTCTTCCCCGTCACCGACGTTATCGCCATTATCGCTCTTTACAGCGGCGCCGTCGCCGCCACTGCGCCGCTCGGCCAGCTTGGCGAAATGCCGGAGCCGGTCCGCAACTGCACGATTGACGGTGCCGTCCGGGAAGTGGCCGTCAGCATCGACCACACCGGCCTCGGCTCCGGTCAGCAGGGTCAGCGCATCGTCCACGTGGGAAAGGGGCCAGATGTGGAAGCGGCCGGCGGCGACCGCGTCGACGACACGGGGATGGAGCATGAGGTTGGCGATGTTGGCCCGGGGCAGGGCGACGCCCTGTCTGCCGTCCAGGCCGCGCTGGCTGCAGACGTCGAAGAAACCCTCGATCTTCTCGTTGACGCCCCCTACCGCCTGCACCTGACCGTGCTGGTTCACCGAGCCGGTAACGGCGATGCCCTGGGCGAGGCCGTGGCCGGAGAGCACCGAGCAGAGGACGCAGTATTCGGCCACTGAGGCGCTGTCGCCGTCGATGCCGCCGTACGACTGCTCGAAGGCGATGCTCGCCGCCAGCGACAGCGGCGCTTCTCCGGCGAAACGCGAGGCGAGGAGGTTGGAGAGGATCATCATCCCCTTGGAGTGGATATTGCCGCCGAGCTTCGCCTCGCGCTCGATGTCCACCATGTGACCACGCCCGAGCCGGGCGGTGGCGGTGATCCGCGCAGGCCGCCCGAAGGCCTGGCCGCCGAGCTGCATGACCGACAGGCCGTTGACCTGACCCACCGCGGAACCGGCCGTGTCGATGAGCAGTGTCTCGCGCTGGATGGCGCGGTCGATATTCTCGCGCACCCGGGAGGCCCGGTAGACCTGGTGGTCGATGGCCTGCTGGATGTCGTCCGCACGGATATTCCGACTGTCGTCGCGGATCGCCCACTGGTTTGCCTCGACGAGCAGGTCGCCGATCGCGCGGTTGTGGATCGACAGGCGCTCGCTGTCGTCGGCCATCCGGCTGGCGTGTTCGATGACCCGGGCCACGGCCTGGCGGTCCAGGGGGCGGACCTCGCGCTCGCCCGCCAGGGTAGCGACGAGCCTCGCGTAGTCGTGGATGCTCTCGTCGGTGCGTGCGAGGTCCTCCTCGAAATCCGCCTCGATCTTGAACAGCTCGGCGAAGTCCGGATCGTAGGCAGTGAGCAGGTAGTAGAGGCTGCGCTCACCGAGCAGGATCACCTTGACGTCCAGCGGCATCGGTTCGGGCTCCAGCGTGACCGTGCTGATCAGGCTGAAGTACTGCTCCGGCGGCTCCGTATGCACCCGCCGGGAAAACAGTGCCCGTTTGAGGCTTTCCCAGGCCAGCGGCTGGGTCAGGACCTTGCGTGCGTCGAGGATCAGGTAGCCGCCGTTGGCGCGGTGCAGCGCGCCGGCGCGCACGAGGTGGTGGTCGGTGACCAGCGCGCCCTGGTGGACCTGGTGCTCGACGCGGCCGACGAGCCGCTGGTGGCTCGGCATGTCCTCGTAGACGACCCGCGCGCCCTGCTGCTCCGCGTTGTCGACGAGCAGGTTCACCTCATAGCGCCGGAAGAACGCCTGCAGCGACTGGCCCTGTTCACCGCCCTGGCCGATCAGGGCCTCGACGTTGGCGGTGACGTCCTCGCGGATCGCGTCGAGGTGCCCGATCACACCGGGATAGTCCGCCCATTTCCCGTGCAGGTCCTCCAGCAGGTGGCCGACGGCGAATACCGCCATCTCCTCGTGGAGCGAGCGGATCTTCTCCTGGGCCTCCTTGCGCCAGCGCGGCATCTGCTGGATGACGGCCTGGAGCCGTTCCTGGAGCTCGCCCACGGCCTTCTCGATGGCCTCGCGCCGCTCCTCCGGCAGCTCCCGGAAACGCTCCGGATCCATGACCTCGCCGTTCTCGTCCTTGGGCGCGAAGGTAAAGCCGTTCTGGGTCTGGAGCAGGGCGATACCCTGCTGGTCCGCCGCCTCCTGGATCTCGCGAAAGGCCTGCTGGTGGCGCTGACCCATCTCCTGCTGCAGCTCGCGCATGCGGCGCTGGAACTCGTCGCTCTCGAACGCGGCCGGCAACGCGGTGCGCAGTTCCTGGACCAGGTCCTCGATGACCTTGCACAGGCGGCGGCCGTCGCCGGGGGGCAGTCGGATCAGACGCGGCCGGTTGCCGGTATTGAAGTCGTGGACGAGGCACCAGTCGGGCGGCGTGGCCTCGCCGGAGGCCCGCTCGTGCAGGAACTGCGAGACGACCTCGTGCTTGCCGACGCCGCCGGGACCGAGCACGAACAGGTTGAAGCCGTTGTTGCGCACGCCGGTGCCGAGCCTGAGCGCCTCGATGGCCCGGTCCTGGCCGATGATGGTGCCTGCGCCCCGGAGCTCGTCGGTGGTGTCGAAATCCAGCGCCGCGGGGTCGCAGCGCTGGTACACCTGGTCGGCGGTGAGTGGAGTTATGGTCATGCGGCGGTTCCCTCGCGTGATGCGATACCGGTAACTGTCGCCACCCTGTCTAGCGCGCCTCCGGACCGGTGTCCAGTCCGGCCCCGGGGCGCTCAGCGATTCATACGGGCGAGGGCGCGCAGCAGGGTGTCATTCTGCTCCGGCGTGCCGACGGTGATACGCAGGCTCTCGCGCAGCCGTGGCTGGTCGAAGTAGCGCACGAAGATCCCCTGGTCGCGCAGATAGCGGTACACGGCCGAGGCACCGCCGGCGAACCCCTCGGGCACCCGTGCCAGGAGGAAGTTCGACTCGCTCGCCGCGCAGCTCAGTCCCAGCCCCTCCAGCCGTGAGGCGAGGCGCGCGCGTTCGCCGCGGACCGCCTCCCAGGTGGAGGTGGCATATGCCTGGTCCTCCAGGGCCGCGACCGCGAGGCGCTCCGCCACGGCGTCCACACTGTAGCTGTCCCGGGTCTTGGCGGCGATGGGCTCGATCAGCCCGGGCGCGCCGATCCCGTAGCCGAACCGGATTCCGGCCAGCGAGTAGCCCTTGCTCAGGGTGCGCAGGATCAGGAGGTTATCGTGCCTGCGGATCAGCGCGATCACGTCGTGCCCGTGCGAGGGATCGACGAAGTCGACGTAGGCCTCATCGATCACCAGCACGCCGGCGAGGCTGCGTGCCAGCGTGGCGATGGCGTCCGGGTCCAGCAGCGTGCCGGACGGGGCATGCGGGTTGACCAGGAAGGTCAGTGGCACGCGCTCGCGGTTCATACGCTCGGCGAAGTCCGGCGTCGGGCGCCAGTCCTCGCCGAGGGCCACGCGCACCACCGGCGAGCCGTGAATCCCCGCAAGCACGGGATACAGGGAGTAGCTCGGCTCGGCGACACCCACCGGGCTGCCCGGATTGACGAACGTCGTGATCGCCAGCCGAAGCAGCTCGTCACCGCCATTGGTCGCGACGATCTGCTCCGGCTCCACGCCGTGCTGTCGTGCGGCAGCACGGCGGAACGCCGCGCTCGTGGGCGAGGGGTAACGCCGCAGTGCGTCCGCCGGCGTTTCCGCGAGTGCGCGCATCACCGCCGGGCTCGGCGGGTAAGGGTTCTCGTTGGTGTTGAGCTTCACCGCGTCGGGGTTCTGCGGCTGTTCCCCCGGCGTGTAGCCCGCCATCCGGCGGATGTTGTCGCGTTCGTAGCTCATCGTCCCTGCACTGTCTGATGGTCAGGTGTTCAGCTTACTAGATCGCCGCACGGCCAGGACAGGGCGGGGGAGCGCCCGCTCAGGGACGCGGTGTCCGCGGTGAGAGCGCGGCGGCACCGTCCCGGGGTCACCTCCATGGCCGGCGCTCCGGTACACTGCATCGGGGGACACGCCCACGACAGCTCCAAGGACATGGGACTGTCGCCTACCGGGGCCGGGCAGGAGGGGATACATCCTGCGCCCTCATGGTGACCGGCCACCATTAATCCGGGGGAACGGCGCCACGAACGGTTGCCGGACACGGGGGAGATGCGGCATGAGCGAGACCATCACGGCGGCCCTGGTGGGAATCGGGGTGCTTGGGGTCCTGGCCCAGTGGCTGGCGTGGCGCATGCAGCTGCCGGCGATCCTCTTCCTGCTCGCGGCCGGACTGCTGGCCGGCCCGGGAGCGCTGGGCTGGATCGATCCCGATGCGCTGTTCGGTGAGCTGCTCTTCCCGATCATCTCCCTGGCGGTGGCCGTGATCCTCTTCGAGGGCGGCCTGACCCTGCGCCGGCACGAGATCCGCGGCCTCGGAGGGCCGGTCAACCGGCTGCTCACGGTCGGGGTGGCGATCACCTGGGCGAGCACGGCACTCGCGGCGTGGTGGCTGACGGCCCTGCCGTGGTCCATGGCGGTGCTCTTCGGGGCCATCACCGTCGTGACCGGGCCGACGGTGATCGTGCCCCTGCTGCGCAGCGTCCGCCCCAGGGAGCGGGTGGGCAACGTGCTGCGCTGGGAGGGGATCGTGATCGATCCCATCGGTGCGCTGATAGCGGTACTCGCCTTCGAGTTCATCCTCGCGAGCGCCGGCGAGCGCAGCCTCGGGGCCACGGTGCTCACCTTCGCGGCGGTCCTCGTGGTCGGCACCGTTGCGGGTGCGCTCGCCGGCCATGCCCTGGGGATCGCGCTTCGCGAGTACTGGCTGCCGGATTATCTCCACAATGTCGGCGTGCTGGTTGCGGTGTTCGCGGTGTACTTCGTCAGCAACCGCATCCACCACGAGGCGGGTCTGCTATCGGTGACGGTGATGGGGATCTGGCTCGCGAACATGCCCCGCGTCCCGCTGGACGATATCCTCAACTTCAAGGAGTCGCTGAGCGTGCTCCTGATCTCGGGCCTGTTCATCCTCCTTGCCGCCCGCCTGGACCCGTCGGCACTGGCGGCCCTTGGCTGGGGCGCGGCGGGCGTCCTGCTGGTAATGCAGCTCATCGGGCGGCCGCTGAACGTGCTCGTGAGCACGGCCGGCACGCCGCTGGACTGGCGGGAGCGGGCGCTGCTCGCGTGGATCGCGCCGCGCGGGATCGTCGCCGCGGCGGTCTCGGCGGTGTTCGCCCTGCGGCTGCAGGCCGCCAGTGTGGCGGGGGCTGAGCTGCTGGTGCCGCTCACCTTCCTGGTGATCGTGTTCACCGTCGTGCTCCAGAGCACGACGGCCCGGCCGCTCGCCGGCTGGCTGGACCTCCGCGAGCCCGCGCCGCGGGGCGTGCTCATCGTCGGCGCGAACCGGGTCGCCCGGACGGTGGCCGCAGGGCTTGCCGCGGCGGATGTGCCCGTGCGCCTGGCGGACGCCAACTGGGACAACGTCCAGGACGCGCGCATGCAGGGGCTCGACGTCTACTATGGCAACCCCACCTCGGAGCACGCGGAACGGCATCTGAGCATGACCGGGATCGGCTTCCTGTTCGGTCTGTCCCCGCGCAGCGATCTCAACACCCTGGCGAGCCTGCACTTTGCCAAGGAACTGGGGCACCACCGGGTATTCCGCCTGCCGCCGGGGGAGCGAGACGCGCGCCTGCCGGGGCCGCTGCGCCAGCGGCACCGTCACGACAACACGCTGTTCGGCGCGGACGCCACTTACGGGCGCCTGGCCAGCCTGATCGGCCAGGGGGCTAGTGTGCACGTGACCGGGCTCACGGCGCAGTTCGACTGGCCGGCGTATCAAGCGCACCACGGCGGGGAAATCATACCGCTGTGCGCCCTGGACCCGGCGGGCACGCTCCACGTGTTCACCGGCGGTGACGACCCCGAGCCCCGACCGGAGTGGTCGGTGCTCGCGCTGGTCGAGGACGGCGAGGCATCAGGTTGAGCGTGCCGGGAGCACGCGCACGGTGACCTCCTCGCGGTCGTGATAGAGATGCTTTACGGCGATGTCCCGGTCCGCACCGGCCTGGCCCCGTAGTGTCGCCAGGGCGTCGGCAACCGCCTGGTAACGGCGTTTCATCGGTAGCTTGAGGTTGAATATCGCCGCCTGCGCGTCGCCCCGGTCCAGCCACGCCGCCATCAGCGCGGCGATGCGGTGGGGCTGGTCGACGATGTCGCAGACCACCCAGTCCACGGGGCGGGCCGGGCGGTAGCGGAAACCGTCGGCGCGGACGTGCTCGACCATGCCGTCGGCGAGCAGCGACGGCGCCATCGGCCCGTTGTCAACGGCGGTCACGTGCAGGCCGCGCCGCGCGAGCTGCCAGCTCCAGCCCCCGGGGGCCGCGCCCAGATCGACGGCGCGTGCGCCGGGGCGCAGCCAGCGGGCCCGCTCCTCGTCGCGCATCAGGGACTGGATCGCCTCATCGAGCTTGAGGGTGGAGCGCGACGGCGCGTCCCGGGGCATTCTCAGACGGGGGATACCCAGGGGCCAGGGCGCACTGTCCCCGGGCCGGGAGAGCGCGACGCGGGCGCTCAGGGCCGGGTCCTCGGTGAGGAAGACATGCAGCCGCGGCGCACCCTCGACGCCCGTACGTACCCCCTGTGCCCGCAGCGCACGCTGAAGCGGCCCGCGCAGGCTGCGGCACAGGCGCGAGAGTCCCTTGCCCGTATTGGTGTCCGGGTATTCCAGCCAGAGCTCGCCGACGGCCTGGAGATCCTCAGCCGCCTCGGCGATGGGACCGGCACGGTCGTTCCCGGGCAGGCCGGTTATGGTGGCATGAAGGCGCAGCCACTGCCGCGCGAAGATCAGCCGGCGCCAGTCCAGGGCGGTCCACAGTCGCTCTGCCGCGTCGGCGTCCACGGCGTGAAACAGCACGAAGCCGGTGTCCGGCCGCGCCTCGCAGTAGCCCGGTGCCTCGATCCGGGCGCTCATATCGGTGAGCTCCGCGGCGAGATCGCCCTCGAAACCGGGGCGGACGTAGAGCAGAAAGGTGGTATCCGTCATCGGGTGCAGTGGCTATGCTTGGGCCGGCGAAGGAACTAATCTTCCCAGAGGCGGCGTCCCGCGGCGAGCGTACCGTGTGCCTCAGGGCCGCATGCGAGTCGCGCAGTGTAGCAGCGCTATCTGTGCGGTGAGCAGTGCGGTCCGGCATCCGGATCGCTCGGGAGGGAGACGACCGCCGGAACCACTAGCGACGCCCATGCCGTCAAGGAGGCCTCGATGGGTATCCCCGTGCTGATTGCTATCGCCATCGTGCTCGCGGTGGTGATCTCCGCGTTCCGCGTGTTCAGGGAGTATGAGCGCGGCGTCGTGTTCATGCTCGGCCGTTTCTGGAAGGTCAAGGGCCCCGGCCTGCGGCTCGTCTTCCCGGTCATCCAGCAGGCGGTGAAGGTGGATCTGCGCCTGATCACCATGGACGTACCCAGCCAGGACGTCATTTCCCGGGACAACGTCTCCGTGAAGGTCAACGCCGTACTCTACTTCCGGGTGGTCGACCCGGAGCGTGCGGTGATCTACGTCGAGGACTTCTTCGCCGCGACCAGCCAGCTCGCCCAGACCACGCTGCGCTCGGTACTCGGCCAGCACGAGCTCGACGAGATGCTCGCCGAACGCGAGAAGCTCAACGCGGACATCCAGGAGATCCTCGACGAGCAGACGGACGCCTGGGGCATCAAGGTTGCCAATGTCGAGATCAAGCACGTGGACATCGACGAATCCATGATCCGTGCCATCGCCCGGCAGGCCGAGGCGGAGCGCAACCGGCGAGCGAAGATCATCAACGCCGAGGGCGAGAACCAGGCCGCCGAGCAGCTGGTCGCCGCCGCGGCGCGCATCGCCACCCAGCCGGAAGCCCTGCAGCTGCGCTACCTCCAGACGCTCTCGGACATCTCGGCGCAGAGCCAGAGCACGGTGATCCCGCTCCCCCTGGACGGACTCCGCAGCGTCTTCGGGGGGGTGCCGTTCAAGCCGCCGGGGAACGATAGCGCGTCGTGACGGCACCGGCACCGGCGTCGGACACGGCGGGCGAAGGCGGCGGGGACGCCACACGGATCGAGGCGTTCCTCGACGCCATCTGGATGGAGCGCGGCCTCAGCGATGCCACGCTGGCGGCCTACCGCAGCGATCTGGCGGCGTTCTCCCGCTGGCTGAACGCAAACGGTCGCGGCCTGATCACCGCGGAGGCGCCGGACGTGCTCGGCCTGCTCGGCGAGCGCATGCGCGGCGGGGCGCGACCGCGCAGTGTCGCGAGGCTGCTCTCGAGCCTGCGGCGCTTCTATCGCCACGCCGTGTGCGAGGGGCTGCGCGGCGACGATCCCACCGCCGATGTCTCCCCGCCGAAACGAGGACGGGCGCTGCCGGCGGTGCTTACCGAGGGTGAGGTGGAGGCGCTGATCGCGGCGCCGGACACCGAAACCGCCATCGGCGAGCGGGACCGCACGATGCTCGAGGTGCTCTATGCCACGGGGCTGCGGGTGAGCGAGCTGGTCGGGCTGCCGGTCGCGGCACTCGGGCTTACCGAAGGGGTGGTCCGGGTGACAGGCAAGGGCGGCCGCGAGCGTCTGGTGCCCCTCGGGGACGCGGCCCGGGACTGGCTCGCGCGTTACCTGCGCGGGGCGCGGACGGCACTGCTCGGCGAACGGGGCTCCCGGCACGCCTTCGTGACCGCCCGCGGTGCGGCGATGACGCGCCAGGCGTTCTGGTACCGGGTGCGCCACTACGCCGTCGAGGCCGGGATCCACGGGCCGCTGTCGCCGCACACCCTGCGCCACTCATTCGCGACCCACCTGGTCAACCACGGCGCCGACCTGCGCGTGGTGCAGATGCTGCTCGGTCACTCCGACCTGTCGACCACGCAGATCTACACCCACGTGGCGCGCCAGCGCCTCCAGGACCTTCACGCCGTGCATCATCCCCGGGCCTGACCGGCGGCGGTGGTAGACTCGGCCCGGACCTCATCGACCCGGATGGCACCATGCCCCGTTCCATCGCACTGATCCTCTGCGGCCTGCTGGCCGTGTCCACGGCCACGGCGGAAACGCCGGAGCAGCAGGTGCGCGACGCCGTCCGGGCGCTGGCGCCGGACGCCACCGTCACCCGGGTCGAGGAGACACCGGTCGACGGTCTCTACGCCGCCGTGCTCGGCGGGCGCGTCGTCTACGTGACCGCCGACGGCGACTACCTTCTGGACGGGGAGCTCGTGGACGTGGATAGCGGGCATTCGCTCACCGAGGACATTCGCCGGGAGCTGCGTCTGCAGCGGCTCAACGACCTGGGCGAATCGCGCATGATCGTCTACGAGCCCCGGGGAGAGGTGCGTCACGAGGTCACGGTATTCACCGACATCGATTGTCCCTACTGCCGGCGTTTCCATCGCCATATCCGCGACTACCTCGCCCGCGGGATCCGTGTGCGCTACGTGTTCATGCCCCGGGCGGGCCGCAACAGTGCGTCCTACGACAAGGCGGTGAGCGTCTGGTGCGCCGACGACCGGCACCGGGCACTGACCCGCGCCAAGCAGGGCAGGCACGTCCCGGAGCGCCAGTGCGACAACCCCGTGGACGCCGACCTGCGCCTGGCGCGGGCCTTTGACGTCCGGGGGACGCCGACGTTCGTGACCGATACCGGGCGGCTGGTCACCGGCTACCGCTCCCCGGACGAGCTTGCGGCCCTGCTGCAGTCCGGCAGCGATGCCCGGTGAGGCGGTCCCGCGGCGGCACGCCGGGCGCCACGGGAGCGGGGCGATCGTCACTAGCGGGGCGATGCGGGCTCACCGGCGGCGAGCAGGCTGCAGAACAGCGTCCCCTGCTCGATGGCGTCGTCCAGCGCCACGTGGGTGTGGGGCAGGTCCGCGAACCAGTGCGCCGGCATGCGCGCGCGGGTGGTACGCGTGAAGCTCTCGCCGAGCACCGCCATCGCGTAGCTCTTGATGTCGAGCGCGGCGAAACCGAATGGGTTGCTGCCGTGGAAGCGGTGCAGGTAGTGATTGACGAAGGCGAAATCGAAGCTCGCCGGGTAGCCCACGAAAACGGGCCGCCCGGGAAGCGCCTTCAGCCACGCGGCGTAGCCGGGCATCACCGTCTCCGGCGGTCGCGGTTCGGCCCGGCATGCGGCCCAGGCCTCCGGCTGCGTCCGCCACCAGGCTATGGTGTCCGGGTGCTCGACGGCGTCCGCTAGCCGCACGAGGTTCGCCGAGTAGGTCGCCAGGAGCGCCCCGTCCGCGGTGTAGGCGGCGGTACCGAAGGAGAGCATGCTGTGCAGCCCCGGGGCAGGGCCGTCGGTCTCGATGTCCGTCGAGCAGTAGATCTCGGTGCGGGCCATGGGCGCCTCCGGGACGGTGTCATCGAGGGTCGCCGCGGTGTGGACCCTCTGCTATGCTCCGCGGCCATTTTGCCAGCCGGTGCGGGGACGCGTATGCCCGAATCCCATCTCACCGACGTGCTCGTGGTCATCGCCGTACTGGGCGTGGGGGCCCAGTGGCTCGCGTGGCGGCTCCAGTGGCCGGCCATCGTGGTGCTCTGTATCTTCGGCGTGGTCGCCGGGCCGGTGACCGGCTGGCTGGTGCCCAGCCGCGATCTCGGGGAGCTCGTGCACCCGGTGATCCGGCTGTGCGTCGCGGTAATTCTCTTCGAGGGCGGACTTAGCCTGCGCTGGCACGAGTTCCGTGAGGCACGCAGCGGCGTCCGCCGGCTGCTGTTCCCGGCACTGCCCCTGAACTGGCTGCTCGGCAGTCTGGCCGCCCACTACATCGGCGGGCTGCCGTGGCCGGTCGCGCTGGTATTCGGCGCGATCATCGTGGTCACCGGGCCAACGGTGATCATGCCGCTGCTGCGCCACGCTGCGCTGCGCCGCCGCCCGGCCTCCTATCTGAAGTGGGAGGGCATCATCAACGACCCGCTGGGCGCGATGCTTGCGGTGCTGGTCTTCCAGTTCTTCGTCACTGTCCAGGCCCCGAGCGCCACGCTGGAGATCGTCTGGCGCCTCATTGGCGGTGCGCTGGTCGGGGCCGGCGGTGGCTATCTGGCCGCCCGCGGCATGGTGGCGCTGTTCCTGCGCGGGCAGGTGGCGGAGTTCCTGAAACCGCCGGTGCTGCTGGTGAGCGTGCTCGTGGTATACGCCGGCGCCAACGCGGTGCAGGCGGAGGCCGGGCTGCTCGCCGCCACGGTCATGGGCATGGTCCTGGGCAACTCCGGGCTCGCGGACATCCAGGAGGTCCGCCGTTTCAAGGAGTACCTCGCTGTCCTGCTGGTTTCCACGGTATTCATCCTGCTGTCCGCGGACGTGGATACCGCCATGCTCGCGATGATCGACGGGCGGGCGGTGGCGCTGCTTCTCGCGGTCGTCTTCGTGGTGCGCCCGGTGGCGATCTGGCTTGCAACCCAGGGCACCCCGATGACCCGTGGTGAACGCGCCCTGGTGGCGTGGATCGCTCCCCGCGGGATCGTCGCCGCCGCGGTAGCCGGCGTGTTCGCCCCGGAGATGGCCGCTGCGGGCTATCCGGAGGCGCGGGCGCTGACACCACTGGTTTTCCTGTTGGTGCTGGTGACCGTAGTCCTCCATGGTTTTTCCATCCGCACGGTGGCCCTGCGTCTGGGGCTCGCCTCCCGGGACCGCCACGGGTTGATGATCGTCGGGGCCTCGCCGTGGAGCGTCGCGCTGGCGATCCGGCTGCGCGAGCTCGGTGTCTACGTGATCATCTGCGACCAGTCCTGGCACCGCCTGCGGGCGGTGCGCCTGGCGTCCATCCCGTATTTCTACGGCGAGGTCCTCTCCGAGACGGCGGAGCAGAGTCTCGACCTGGCGGATATCGGCTATCTCGTCGCGGCAACGGACAATGACGCCTATAACGCTCTGGTATGCAGCCGCTACACCCGCGATCTCGGGCGTGAGCACGTTTTCCAGTTGCCCACGGACGCCGAGGACCACCCGCGCCAGATCCAGCGTCCGCTCACGGGGCGCCCGCTCTACGGGCGCGAGGCCCGCTACGAGGTCCTTCAGCAGCGTTACTACCAGGGCTGGCGCCTGCAGCGTACCCGGATCACCCGCAACTACCGCGCGGGCGAGTATTTCGCGGGTCTCGGCGACGACACCATGCCGATGATCGCGGTACGCGCCGATGGCGGCCTGCGTCTGCGCGAGGCCGGCCGGGCGCTCGCTCCGGAACGCGGTGACGTGGTGCTGGCATTCATGTCCCCTCGGGCCCAGCAGGCCCGCCGCCCGGCCCGGGGGCGGCATACCGAGGACGAAGCCATGACCCGGCGGAATCAGGCGCCGGCCGGCAGCCTGCCGCGGGATGCCGGCACGGACGGGGACGAGGGATGAGGGCGGCCGCGTTCGCCGCCGTCCTCGCGCTGCTGCTCCCGGCGGTGGCAGGTGCCGACTGCGGTGACGCCGCCGTCTCGCCGGCCGCCCTGAGGGAGAAACCGCCGCCGGAGGGCGACGCTGTCGCCGTCCACGGGGTCGTGGCGGCGAACTTCGGCGGTGACAACGCCCTTGGCGGTCTGTACGTACAGGCCACGGGGTCCGAGCCGGCAGGCGTTTTCGTCTATGCCCCGGACCGGACCGCAGCAGAGCTGCCGCCGGCGGGGACGCGGGTGCGTGTGAGTGCGCGGAGCGGGCGTTACCACGGGCGTTTCCAGCTGGAATGGGTCCAGCGCATCGAGCGCTGCGGGCGTGCGACGCTTGCGCCGGTCGCGCTCGAGCTACCCGCGACCGCCGGGCGGCTGACCATGCTGGAAGATACCCTGGTGCGCCTGGACAGCCCGCTCGTGGTCACGGGCAACCATGATCTCGGGCGTTACGGCAGCCTCCGCCTGGCCGTGGGGAGGCGTCTCCATTCGTCGGGCGGCAAACGGGGCCAGCCCGCCGGGGTGCTGCTCGATGACGGGCGCTATACCCGGGATCCGCGTCCCGTCCCGTATCTGGACGGCAACGGCACCCGGCGCGCCGGCGACCGGGTGTATGCGGTCACGGGGATACTCGATCGGGCGTTCGGCGCCTGGCGCATTCATCCGGTGGAGCCGCCGCGCTTCGCCGCCGGTAACCCGCGTGCCCGCGCACCGGGGCGGCGGGGGGCATGGCGCGTCGCGAGCCTGAACCTGGAAAACTATTTCATTACCCGGGGCGGCCGGGGGGCGCCGACGGCGGCGTCCTTCCGAGCCCAGCAACGACGGCTGGTCGCCGCGCTGACCGCGCTCGACGCCGATGTGCTCGCCCTGCAGGAGATCGAGAACCGCCCGGCGGCGGTCCGTCGGCTGGTCGCGGCGCTCAACCGCAGCCTGCCCGGGGCACGCCATTACCGGTCCGCGGCTGCCGGGCGCGACCGGGGCGGCGCGGTACTGCGCAACGCGCTGCTTTACCGGCCCTCGCGGTTCTCCGTCGAGCGCGTGGTCCTCGACCAGGACCGTACCCACAACCGTGCCCCCGTGGCGGCGCGCCTGCGCGACGCTCGAGGCCGGCGGGCGTGGGTGGTCAGCGTGCATTTCAAGTCCCGCGGCGGCTGTCCGGCCGAAGGGGACGTGGATCGGGGGGCGGGCTGCTGGGCGCGGCGACGCACACGCCAGGCGAGGGCGCTGAGCGTCTGGCTGCACGGCCTGGCGGGGGGCGACCGCGCTCTCGTCCTCGGTGATTTCAATACCTATCCGGGCGAGCCGCCGCTACGCGTCCTCGCCGGCGGACGCCGGCTGCAGGCGCTCGCGGTGCGCCACATCCCGCCGGGGCAACGCTATAGCTATGTCTATCGTGGTCGTGCCGGCCTGCTGGATCATGCCCTGGCGACCCCGGGGTTGGCAGAGTCGGTACGCGGCGTGCGCCTGTGGCACATCAACGCCGATGAGCCGCCGGTGGCCGCGGGGCGGGGCCCATGGCGAAGCAGCGACCACGACCCGCTGCTGGTGGATCTGTTCCCGCCGCGCTGATTCCCCATGGTCAGACCGCGGAGGCATTGGTACTCTTTCACCGCAAACCGGGGGGCATGACGCGAATATGAACGAGACCAGCGCGGCGCTGGAGGTGCGCAACATCCACAAACGCTTCGGCGGGCTCGAGGTGCTGCGCGGTATCGATCTGCGCGCCGGCTCCGGCGACGTCATCACGCTGATCGGCTCCAGCGGCTCCGGCAAGAGCACGCTGCTGCGTTGCATCAACCTGCTCGAGCCGCCCAACGAGGGCGAGATCATCTTCGACGGCGAGTCCCTCGCGTTGCGACGGGCACGGGACGGCACCCTCGTCGCCGCCGACCAGCAGCAGATCACCCGGCTGCGCGCCGGCGTGGGCTTCGTGTTCCAGAACTTCAACCTCTGGCCCCACATGACGATCCTGGAGAACGTCATCGAGGCCCCTCGCCAGGTCCTGGGGTACTCCCGGGACCGCGCGATCGCGGACGCCGAGTCGCTGCTGGAAAAGGTCGGCCTGGCCGACAAGCGCGACGGCTATCCGGCGTTCCTCTCCGGTGGCCAGCAGCAACGTGCCGCCATCGCCCGGACCCTGGCCATGCACCCCCGGGTGATCCTCTTCGACGAGCCCACCTCGGCGCTGGACCCCGAACTGGTTACGGAGGTGCTCGCCGTGATCCGCGATCTGGCGGAGGAGGGGCGGACCATGCTCATCGTTACCCACGAGATGCGTTTTGCACGGGATGTCTCCACCCAGGTGGTCTTCCTCCACGAGGGCCGCATCGAGGAGCAGGGCCCGCCGTCGAAGGTCTTCGAGTCGCCGGAATCCCCGCGCTGCCGGGAGTTTCTGGCGAGTCATCTCTAGCGGACGCCCCGCGCGGGCCGCAGCACAAGGAGCCAGCACTATGAGAATCAAACAGCTGATCGTTACTGCCGCCCTCGCGGCGGGCCTCGCCGGTACCGCCGCCCACGCGGGGGATACCATCCGCATCGCCACCGAGGGCGCATACCCCCCCTTCAACTTCATCGACGAGTCCGGTGAGGTGAAGGGCTTCGACGTCGATATCGCCCGCGCGCTCTGCGAGGAGATGGAGGCAGACTGCAAGCTCGTCACCCAGGACTGGGACGGCATCATCCCGGGCCTGATCAACGGTAAGTACGACGCCATCATCGCGTCCATGTCCATCACCCCGGAGCGCCAGGAAGCGGTCACCTTCAGTGCGCCGTACTACTCCAACAAGCTCCAGTTCATCGCGCCGAAGGACAGCGACTTCGACCCGACGGCGGACCTGGAAGGCATGACCATCGGCGCCCAGCGTGCGACCATCGCTGCCCAGTGGCTCGCCGACAATCTCGGCGACAGTGTCGATATCAAGCGCTACGACACCCAGGAGAACGCGTTCCTGGACCTCGCCTCCGGGCGCCTCGATGCGATCCTCGCGGACAAGTACGTGAGCTGGGAGTGGTTGAACTCGAAGGATGGTTCGGCCTACGAGTTCAAGGGCGATCCGGTCTACGACGACGACAAGATCGCGATCGCGGTGCAGAAGGGGAACACCGAGCTCGCGGATCGCTTCAGCGACGCCATCAAGGCCATCCGTGAGGACGGGACGTACCAGCGTATCAACGAGAAGTACTTCCCGTTCGATATCTACTGATCCGACGCCCCGGGCCGCCGGCGGCGGCCCGGGCAGCTGCTTGGGACCCCCTTGATGCCTGAACTGCAGGGATTCGGCGCCCAGCTTGCCGCCGGCGCGTGGGTAACCACCCAGGTGGCCGTGTACGCGATGGCGGTGGCCGTCGTGCTGGGCCTGCTCGGCGCCCTCGCCAAGGAGGCACCGGTCGCGCCGCTGAGATGGCTGGCTAACCTCTACACCGGCATGGTCCGCGGCCTGCCGGAGCTGCTGGTCATCCTGCTGGTCTATTTCGGCTCGGCACGCCTGCTCACCACCGCGGCCGGATGGTTCGGCCACAACGGCTATGTCGAGCTCTCGGCCTTCGCGGCCGGCGTGGTCGCGCTCGCCTTCAACTACGGTGCCTACCTGACCGAGGTGTTCCGCGGCGCGCTGCACACCATTCCCCGCGGCCACGTCGAGGCCGGGCTCGCCCTCGGGCTCGGACGCCGCCGTATATTCCGGCGCATCGTCCTGCCCCAGGTCTGGCGCGTGGCCCTGCCGGCGGTGGGCAATATATTCATGTCACTGCTCAAGGACACGGCGCTGGTGTCGGTGATCGGGATCGAGGACCTCATGCGCGAGACGGCCCTGGCGGTCGGTTACACCAAGGAACCGTTCACGTTCTACCTCGCCGCGGCACTGATCTACCTGGGCCTTACGGCGGTGGCGACGCTGGTGATACACACGCTCGAACGCCACACTAGCCACGGAATGCGGACGCTGTCGTCATGAGATGGTCGGTCATTCTGGAAAACCTGCCGCAGCTTCTGCACGGGGCCTGGCTGACACTCGAGCTCGTGCTCGTCTCCGGCGTTCTGGGGCTCGCCATCGCGGTGCCCATGGCGATCGTACGGTGCTCACGCTTTGCCTCCGTGCGCGCCTTCCCGTGGGTGTATATCTATTTCTTCCGCGGCACGCCGCTGCTGGTGCAGATCTTCCTGGTCTACTACGGGCTCGGGCAGTCGCCATGGGTCCGGGATTCGCTGCTCTGGCCGGTGCTCAGCCAGGCCTACTGGTGCGCGATCATCGCGTTCACCTTCAACACCTCCGCCTATACCGCGGAGATCCTGCGCGGGGCGATCCAGGCGGTGCCGGAAGGCGAGGTCGAGGCCGCACGCGCGCTGGGTATGGGCCGGGTCGTGACCTGGCGGCGGATCGTATTGCCACGGGCCTTCCGGATCGCGCTGCCGGCCTACAGCAACGAGGTCATCCTGATGCTCAAGGGCAGTGCGCTGGCGAGCACGATCACGCTGCTTGATCTGACCGGCATGGCCCGCACCATCATCGCGCGGACGTATACGCCACTGGAGATCTTCCTGGCCGCGGGCGTGCTCTACGTGCTGATCACCTTCCTCATCCTCGGCGGCTTCCGCCTCGTCGAGCGGCGCCTCAACCGCCACCTCCGGCCCCGCACCGGTCATTAGTCTTCTCAGCGGTACTGTCGATTGTGAGGGCGCCTGCACGGTCGCACCGGCGCGGCCGCCGGCCGAGGGCCGCTCATGCCGGGATCGGCACGTGGGGACCCGCCTCACGGGGTACGAGTCCCCGCAGCCGGGGGTCGGCGACCCATTCGTCATAGGTGTCGAAGACCCGGAAGCCGACGCGCTGGTAGACCGCCAGCGCGTCCGGGTGATCCTCGCTGCAGGTGTGCAGCCATACCCGCCGGACCCAGGGCTCCGACCAGGCACGCGCGACGGCGGTGCGGAGGAGCAGCCCGCCCAGCCCCCGACCGGTCTGACCGGGCGCGAGACCACAGTAGGCAATCTCCACGCTCCCGGCCTCCCTATCGCGGGCGTCGAGCTCCACCAGCCCGGCGGCCTCGCCGTCCACGGTCAGGCGCAGGATGGTGGTGCTCGGTGCCTGCAGGTAGGCCCCGATCTCCGCCGCCGTCGCCTCCAGCCGGCCGTACCAGAGCCAGGGATCGCCGACGCGGTGGAACAGCGCCAGGTAATCGACAAGGGCCGGGGCCGGCCATTCCGCGATGCTCGTCCCGACCGGCACCGGTCCCGGCCCGCGTTGCGGCGGCGAGCGCATTTCCAGGCAGTGCACGCGGGAGGTGAAGCGCCCGTTGGCCGGGTCGAAGCGGCGGTGAAAGGTGTCGGACATGGTCGAGTCGTCTCGTCAGCCGGACCCGTGGTGCGGAGCCCCCGGGTATGAGAACCTATGGAGAACAGTTGTCGGCGCCGCGCCAGTCGGGCGACGACGCGGAGTTTAGGGTCACCGTGAACGTATGGCCAGCTACGGGCCGGAACCGAATGGAGGCGATCATGCCGGCGCACCGCACGGATGGACCGCTCAAGGGACGGGGGAGCTTCACCAACCGCGCTTCCCGCTTCAGTGCCTGGCAGAGCGAGGTGTTCGACGACGGGTGGGACAGCGCCGAACCGCCGCCGCAGCGGCTTCCGACCCGGATCCTCGACGATCCCAGCCGCTCGGTGGTGAGCTGGAACACATCGCCGGACATCCCCTTCGATCGTTCCGTGAATCCCTACAAGGGCTGCGAGCATGGCTGTCCGTACTGCTATGCGCGCCCCACCCACGCCTACCTGGACATGTCGCCGGGACTGGACTTCGAAACGCGGGTCCTGGCCAAGCGGGACGCGCCCGCGCTGCTGCGGCGGACGCTGGCGCAGCGGGGCTACACTCCCGCGCCCATGGCCCTCGGCGCCAACACGGACCCGTACCAGCCGGCGGAACGTCGGCTGGGGATCACCCGGGGCGTCCTGGAGGTGCTGGCCGAGGCCCGCCACCCGGTGGTGATCGTGACCAAGTCGGCCCTGGTTGAGCGCGATCTGGACATCCTCGCGGAGATGGCGGGACGGAACCTCGTGTCCGTGCATCTGTCCATCACGACACTGGACCGCGACCTCGGGCGGCGGATGGAGCCACGGGCGGCGGCACCACAACGCCGCCTCCGGACCCTGACGGCGCTCACCGAGGCGGGGATCCCGGCAGGAGTGCTCTTCGCGCCGGTGATCCCGGCGCTGAACGACGCCGAGATGGAATCGGTGCTCGCGCAGAGCAGCGACGCCGGCGCGGTATCGGCGGCCTACGTGCTGCTGCGCCTGCCCCGGGAGGTGGAAGGGCTGTTCACGGAATGGCTCGAGGCCCACTATCCGGACCGCGCGGCACATGTGCTCAGCCTCGTGCAGCAGATGCGCGGCGGGTCCAGCAACGATTCGCGCTTCGGCTCGCGGATGCGCGGGACTGGGGCGCATGCCGACGTCATCGCTGCGCGTTTCCGTGTCGCCGCGCGACGCCTGGGCCTCGACGGCGGCGGCCCGGTGCTCGATTGTGCCGCCTTTCGCCCGCCGCGTGAGGACGGGCAGTTCGACCTGTTTGGCTGAAGCGGGGTCGCCGGTGGGCTGCAACTCCGCTAAGGTGGTCGCCGGGCATCGTCGCGATGCGGGAGGAACACGCATGGACCCGATGGAACAGCTTGCCGAGCAGCGCATGCGCGAGGCGCAGGCCCGTGGCGAGTTCGAGGGACTGCCCGGCGCCGGCGGGGCGTTGCCGCTGGACGACGACCCGCTGATGCCGGAGCACCTGCGTATGGCCTACCGCGTGCTGCGCAACGCGAACTGCCTGCCGCCGGAGCTCGAGCGACGTCGCGAGATCAACCAGCTCGAGGAGCTGCTCGCACACGTCGACGATGCCCACACGCCGACGGCGCGCGAGGCGAGGCGGCGGCTGACGGCCCTGCGCCAGCAGGTCGAGGCGCAACGCGGAGGTACCGCGCCCCTGTGGGCGGACCCCGCTTACCAGTCGCGCCTCGCCGAGCACATGGCACGTGCGCGGCATACCCCCGGAGACGGCGGCGATTGACAGGAAGGTGCGGGGCATTGCTAGTGTCTCTGCCTCGGCGCGCGGCGCCGTGATCGGGTTTCACAGATGCACGCGGACGGTGCCTTACCGGACATCCGCAAACGAGGCTAAGAGCACTATGCTGAAATCGAAGCGCTTCACCACCCGCCAGGGCCTGATCGTCGGTCTGCTCGCCGGCGCACTGGCGGTGACCGCCCCGGCCATGGCCCAGCAGAACGGCAATGGCGAGGGTAACGGGGGCGGCCAGGCGGCCCAGCAGAAGGCGGCCCAGCAGGGCGGCAAGCTGGTCGAGTCGCGGCTCAAGGTCCGCAAGCTCAGCCAGAAGCTCTCCAAGATCCGCCAGTCCGCGATCAAGAACAATCCGGACCTCGCCAAGCAGCGGGATGCGCTCCGGCAGTCGGTCAACGACTCCATTCGCTCCAGCGGCGTCGATCCCAAGAAGGATGTCGCGCGGCTGCGCGAGATCGCGAAGAAGCTGCGCGCCGGCGACGTCAAGGGCGAGGAGCAGAAGGCCCTGACCAAGGAGTACCGCAAGAAGCGCGAGGCGCTCCTCGAGGCCCGGCGCAAGGCGCTGTCGAACGAGGATATCCAGGCGTCCCAGAAAAAGTTCCGCGATGAACTCCTGGCGGCCATGAAGAAAGAGGACCCGAACACCGAGGACCTCATCAAGCAGTACAACGCGGCCCAGCGTGATCTGCGTAAGCGCATGCGTGATGCGGCGGCGGCCCAGAAGAAGGGGGGTGGCAGCGGCCAGCCCCAGGGCGGCGGCCAGTAGCCACCGGCGTTTCCCGGCCGCTGTCCGCGGGCGGCGGCCGGGGGTATAGTTGGCCCCATGGAACTCTCCCTGGCCACGCCATCCCTCCTGTTTCCCGCCATTTCGCTGCTTCTGCTCGCTTATACGAACCGGTTCCTCGGCCTTGCGGCCCTCATTCGGGAGCTGCAGGCACGTTATCGCAGCGAGCAGAGCCACAGCGTACGCCGGCAGATCGATAACCTGCGGCGGCGGGTGATGCTGATCCGGCACATGCAGGTCGCGGGGGTGACGAGCCTGTTCCTGTGCGTGCTGTGCATGTTTCTGATCTTCGCCGCACAGCCGGGACCTGCAAAGATCGCGTTCGGGGTGAGCCTGTGCGCGATGATGGTCTCGCTGGGGCTGTCGCTACGCGAGATCTGGATCTCCATAGACGCGCTTAACGTCCAGCTCGGGGACCTGGAATCGGATGAGCCCGTACGGTCGGATGACGGCTGACGGGCCCTAGAGGTGGCGGTGATGACGACGCTTGGTGTGATCCCCGATCACGATCCTTTCCAGCGCCTTCGCGTGAAGCGCTTCCTGATGGCCGGTCTGGTCTACGCCACCGCCATCGGGGTCAAGGGGCTGTACGTCCATCAGGGGCTGCTCGACTGGCGTCCGTGGCTGGGCATCTCCGCCGGGATCCTGGTCTTTAACGCGGTGATCTACGCGATACTGCGCAGCGGCCGTAACGAACGTCTGCGCGATCCGAGTATCACCGGCGTGCAGATGGTGGCGGCCTGCGTGTTCATGACCCTCAGCCTCTACTATGTGTCTGGGGCGCGCGGAGCGCTGCTGCTGCTTTACCTGATCCTGCTGATGTTCGGGGTCTTCCGCCTGCGCAACTGGCAGTTCACGACCGTGGGCGTGCTGGCGATGGGGTGTTACGGCGCGGTGGTGGCGCTGCTCATGCACACCCGGCCATGGGCGATCGATCCCCGCGAAGAGGTCCTGCAGCTGATCGCACTGGCCGTGATGGTGCCCTGCGGCGGCTTTTTTGCCGGCTACGTGGACGGGCTGAGGCGGCAGCTCAAGCGCCAGCAGATCGAGCTTCAGCGCGCCCGCGAACGGGCCCATGACCTGAGTGTCCTCGACCCGCTCACGGGACTGAGCAACCGCCCTACGGTCATCAACGCGGTCGCCGAGGAGGTCCGCCGGGGGCTGCGCCTGGGACAACCGCTGTCCGTGGTAATGGTGGATCTGGACGGCTTCAAGGCGATCAACCGGGAGTACGGGCACGATACCGGCGACGTGGTGCTCCGGCGTGTCGCGGACGCGCTGCGCGACAAGCTGCGTGCGATCGACACCGTCGGCCGGTACGGCGGTGAGGAGTTTCTCGTCGCGCTCCCGGACGTCGCCGAATCGGAGGCGCTGGAGTGGGCGGAGACGCTGTGCCAGCGCGTTAGCGGCTGCCGTTTCCAGGACCTCGCGCCCACGATCCGGCTGTCTGCGTCCGTCGGCGTCGCCTCGCTGAAGGACGACGACGACACGTGGACGCTCATCGGACGGGCCCGCGCTGCCGCGGACGCTGCCCACGAGGCGGGCGGCGACCGGGTCGTTACCCCCGGCGGCGCCTGACCGGGCGTTCAGCCACGGTCCGCGGTGGCGCCGGTATGGCTCTTCGCCAGGCGCCGCCACTCGCCGGCGCTCAGGGTGTCCTCCGCCGCGTCCAGCAGTTCCTGCTCCTCCCGGCGTAGCTGCTCCCGGGTCACGGTGATGAATCGCTCGCCGAGAGTCGGGAGCCGGTCGCGGGGGATGACGATGTCCTCCTCGATATCCTCGAGCTGCTCGAGCAGCGCCTGACCGCACTCCAGGACCCGCTCCGCCGCGCGCCGGAGGGCCTCGGCACGGCCGTTCCCTTCATGGGCGGCCAGACAGCGGGCAAGGGCCTGGGTCTCGTGCACGTGATGCGGGAGTAGCGCCTGAACCAGCGCAAGGGTGTCATCGTGCAGGGCGCGGGCGTCCGGATGGTCGGCGGCGTGAAAGGCCGCGAGGCCGCGCTCCAGGGCGTCGAGCCGCTCGCGGATAGCCGCCTGCTCCTCGCGAAGCTGATGCAGGAATCCCATAGTCCGCCTCCGTCACTGCATGGCGTGGCCCGGGTCCTGAAGTCTAGCGTCCCGGCCGGCGACCGCGGCCTACGGATTCGTGTTCTGTGATCACCTTGGCGACGGTGACTCCGGCCGCCGACGAGCGGCGGACACTGCCTCCGAGACCGCGTCCGCGCTCGCGCGTTGCCAGCCGAGTGCGAGGTGACCGCTCGGCACGATCCGGTGGGCGCACGCGCCTGCGGGCAGTGCGCTACGCCAGGGGCTGACGAGCTCGTCGTGGCTCGCCGCGACCGCGGTCAGGGGCAGGGCGCCCGGCGGTGCCACGCGCTCCAGTTCCGCCAGCCAGGCGCTACCGGGGCGCATCTGGCGGGCGTTCTTCCCGGGGCCGAACCGGGCCAGACGGGTGCCCCCGTGGGGCGTGCCCAGCGTCACCATGCCGATAACGGCGTCGCCGCCGCCGGCGGCGAGACAGGCGCGGGCGGTCAGTCCGCCCATGCTGTGACCAACAAGCACGACGGGCCTCCCGGGATACCGGGCCCGGACGTCGCGCAGGTGCGCGCCGAGGGCGTCGGCCTGTTCGTCGATGCCTCCGAACGCCGGCTCCAGGGTCGGCGGCGGCACCACCGCCAGGCCCCGGCGGCGCAGGCGCAGGAACATGGGTAGCCAGTAGGTGGCCGTGGCGCAGTAGCCGTGCACGAGGACCACGGCCGGCTCGTCGCGGTCGCCGGGTGACGGCCAGCGGCACCTGAGGAGCAATCCGGCGCAGAACGGCTGGAGGACGCTGTGGGTGAACGTGAGCGCGAGCCACTCGCCAACGCCGGCGCGAAGCCCGGCGGCGAGCCCGGTGCGCGGCGCGGGACGGTCATCCAGCGTGCGGGCGAGGGTGCGGGAGAAAGCGACATAGCCCGCGCGACCGGCGAGCGCCAGAGAGATCGCCACGGCGATGGCCACCGGCCAGTGGACGCCGGCGCCAAGCAGCAGCACCACGAGCAGGACATGCCCCAGGAATTCGCCGGCGAGCAGGCGGCGTTCCAGCGAGGCCATGGGCAGGGCGCGAGCGTTCGCTGTCTTCATGACAAGGAAAAGGCCCGGACCTCCGCGGAGGGCCGGGCCTGGTCGTCACGTCATGCCTTACCCGGCCGGGTCAGGCCGCGTGACCGTTCTCGGCGAGCTGGCGAAGCACGTAGTGGAGGATGCCGCCGTTGCGGTAATACTCCCACTCGGTGGGCGTGTCGATGCGCACGTCCACCTCGAACTCCGTGGTCTTGCCGTCGGCGCCGCGGGCGGTGACCTTCACGGTCTCCGGCTCGTTCTCGACGCTGGCGATGTCGAAGACCTCCTCGCCGGTGAGGCCGAGGCTGTCGGCACTGTCGCCCTGCTTGAACTGCAGCGGCAGGACGCCGAAGCCGACCAGGTTGGAGCGGTGGATACGCTCATAGCCCTCGGCAATGACCGCCTGCACGCCGAGCAGGCGCGTGCCCTTTGCCGCCCAGTCACGGCTGGAGCCGGTGCCGTATTCCTTGCCCGCAAGCACGACCAGCGGGGTGTCCGCCTCCTTGTAGCGCATGGCGGCGTCGTAGATGCTGGTGCGCTCGTCCGTGGGGAAGAAGGTGGTCCAGCTGCCCTCGGTGCCCGGGGCGAGCTGGTTCTTCAGCCGCACGTTGGCGAACGTGCCGCGCATCATCACCTCGTGGTTGCCGCGGCGGGAGCCGTAGCTGTTGAAGTCCGCCGGCACCACCCCCTGCTCCTGGAGGTACTTGCCCGCCGGGCTGTCCGGTTTGATCGCACCGGCCGGGGAGATGTGGTCGGTGGTGATGGAGTCGCCGACCTTGACCAGGCAGCGCGCGCCGCTGATGTCGCCGAGACCGGCGGGCTGCATGGCCATGCCCTCGAAGTAGGGCGGGTTCTTGACGTAGGTCGACTCCGGCCACTCGTAGATCTGACCCTCCGGCACCGGGAGCTTCTGCCAGGTCTCGGAACCCGCGAACACGTCGGCGTACTTGTCGCGGTACATGGTCGAGTTGATCTTGCTCTCGATGAGCTCGGAGATCTCGCGCTGGGACGGCCAGATGTCCTTGAGATAGACGTCGTTGCCGTCCTTGTCCTGACCCAGCGGCTCGCGGTCGAGGTCCTTGGCCATGGAGCCGGCGAGGGCGTAGGCGACGACCAGCGGCGGCGAGGCGAGGTAGTTGGTACGCACGTCCTGGTGGATCCGGCCCTCGAAGTTGCGGTTGCCCGAGAGCACGGAGGAGACGACCAGGTCGCCCTCGCGGATGGCGTTCTGGATCGGCTCGGGCAGCGGGCCGGAGTTGCCGATGCAGGTGGTGCAGCCGAAGCCGACCACGTTGAAGCCCAGCGCCTCGAGGTGCGGCATCAGCCCGGCATCCTTGAGGTAGGCCGGCACGACCTGGGAACCGGGGGCGAGGGAGGTCTTCACCCAGGGCTTCGTCGTGAGACCGAGCTCGTGCGCCTTCTTGGCCACCAGGCCGGCGGCGACCAGGACCGCGGGGTTGGAGGTATTGGTACAGGAGGTGATCGCGGCGATCACCACGTCGCCATGCTTGAGCCAGTGCTTCTCGCCGTCGAGCTCGAACTCGACCGCGCCGGCCTCGTGCCAGTTCTCGTTGCCCGGTGCGGCGTGGCCGCCCTCACCCTCGAAGCGGGCGACGTCGCCGTTCGCCGGCATCGCGTCGTGGGCCTCGAGCTCGTTCTCCAGCGTATCGAGGAAGGCGCTCTTCGCGTCGGTGAGGGCGATGCGGTCCTGGGGACGCTTGGGGCCGGCGATGCTCGGCACGACGTCGCCGAGATCCAGCTCCAGGGTATCCGAGTAGTCGGCCTCGCGGGCACCGGTCTCGCGCCACAGGCCCTGGGCCTTGGAATAGGCCTTGACCAGCTCGACGGTCTCGGCGTCGCGCCCGGAGAGCTCCATGTAGCGGATGGTCTCGGCGTCGATGGGGAAGATGCCGCAGGTCGCGCCGTACTCCGGGGCCATGTTGCCGATGGTCGCCCGGTCCGCCAGGGGCAGGTTGTCCAGGCCGTCGCCGTAGAACTCGACGAACTTGCCGACCACGCCCTTCTGCCGGAGCATCTGGGTGACCGTGAGCACCAGGTCGGTGGCGGTGGCGCCCTCGCGGAGCGAGCCGTTGAGCTTGAAGCCGATGACCTGCGGGATGAGCATCGTGATCGGCTGGCCAAGCATCGCCGCTTCCGCCTCGATGCCGCCGACGCCCCAGCCGAGCACGCCGAGGCCGTTGATCATGGTGGTGTGGGAGTCCGTGCCCACCAGGGTGTCCGGGTAGGCGAGGGTGCGGCCGTTCTCCTCCTTGGTCATCACGCCCTTGGCCAGGTACTCGAGGTTGACCTGATGGACGATGCCGGTGCCCGGCGGCACCACACGGAAGTTCGAGAACGCCTTCTGGCCCCAGCGCAGGAACTTGTAACGCTCCTCGTTGCGCTTGAACTCGATCTTGGTGTTGAGATCGAGGGAATCCGGCTTGCCGAAGTGATCGACCATCACCGAGTGGTCCACCACCAGGTCCACCGGCTCCAGCGGGTTGATCAGGTTCGGGTCACCGCCCAGCTCCTGCATCGCATCGCGCATCGCCGCGAGGTCCACCACCGCAGGGACGCCGGTGAAGTCCTGGAGCACCACGCGTGCGGGCGTGAAGGCGATCTGGTCGGACGGCTCCGCCTTCGCCTGCCAGTTGAGCACGGACCGGACGTGATCGGCGGTGACCGCCTCGCCGTCTTCCTTGCGCAGCAGGTTCTCGAGGAGGATCTTCAGCGAGTAGGGGAGGCGGTCGACGTCGTGCTGACCCTTGAGGGCGTCGAGGCTGTGGATGTCGTAGGTTTTCCCGCCGACCTCCAGCGTGGATTTTGTATTGAAGCTGTTGCTCATTTTACCTCCCAGTGCGAGTGCGGGCAGTCAGCCCCGCGGCTTCGGCCTTGTCTCCCTGCCGTTGCCGGGCGGTGATGCACTGCGTGTCCATTGGATGTGCTAGCTCAAAGCGCAGGCTATGATACACGAGGAAAGTATTGATGTGGCAGTGCGGTAGCGCCATCGGCGACACACCCGTGCGCGCTCAGGTGGTCGCCAGGGCCTCGCGCGCGCGCTCAATGAGGCGGTGACGGGAGCAGACCAGCCGCCAGCGGCTGCCGCCGGTCTGACGCCACAATGCGGCGGCGCGTAACGCACTGAGCAGCAGGGCGCGTATCGCCGCGGCGTTGCGGCCGTCCTCCAGGTGCGCGCGCTCGCCCTGGACCATGATCCGGGGCCGCAGCGTGCTCACCGTCTCGGAGTATAGATCGCCCAGATTGTGGAGGACGTTGTCGTGGCGCACCGAGCCGAAATAGCTCGCCTGTTCCGCCGCGGTGCGCAGTCCGGAGACGACCCGGGGGAAGCGCCGGCGGTCGCTGGAGAGCCGGCGCTCCAGATGCAGGACGGTGACGAGATAGCGGGTGAGCTGGGCCTCGCGGGGTGCGCTGAGCTGTTCGACGAGCAGGCGCAGGCCCGGATAGAGGGCCTCGCGGCCGCCGTAGAGATCCGCCACGCCCCCATCCATCGTCCCGAGCAGGCCCCGCAGGCAGGGCTCCATCCGCCTGGGGTCAGCGTGGCCGTGGGCGGCTATGGCGCGTACCTGCTCCAGGGCCTGGAGAATCCCGGCAAGGGCCAGCACCTGATCCATTTCACGCGACGCCACGCACGACCTCCGGGGTGTTGCCGGCGAGGCGTTCCTGGATGATGCCGCCGCCCAGGCAGCGCTCACCGTCGTAGAAGACCGCGGACTGCCCGGGCACCACCGCGCGCTGCGGTGTCTCGAAGGTGACACGGACGGTGTCGCCTTCCGGGGTCAGGCGACAGGGCTGGTCGGGCTGGCGGTAGCGGGTCCTGGCGGTGCACCGCAGCGGTCCCGCCGGGCCTTCCCCGTCCACCCAGCAGAGCTCGCCGGCACGCAGGCCGGTGCTGAGCAGCAGCGGGTGGTCGTGGCCCTGGCCGACGATCAGCCGGTTGCCGGTCATGTCCTTGTCGACCACGTACCAGGCCCCGTCGCCGTGCCCGGCGCGCCCGCCAAGGGCGAGGCCGCGGCGCTGGCCAAGCGTGTAGAAGGCCAGGCCCTGGTGGCGGCCGACGACCTCGCCGTCCGGCGTGACGATGTCGCCGGGGTCGGTGGCGATGTAACGGGCCAGGAAGGCGCGGAAATCGCGCTCGCCGATGAAGCAGATCCCGGTGCTGTCCTTCTTGTCGAAGTTGTCGAAGCCGGCGGCCTCGGCGCGCTCGCGAACGTCCGGCTTGGTCATCCCCGCCAGGGGAAAGACGGCGGCGGCGAGGCGTTCCTGATCCAGCGTGTACAGGAAGTAGCTCTGATCCTTGTTGCGGTCGGCCGCGCGCAGGAGCGTATGGCGTCCGTTCGCCTCGCCGATGCCGGCGTAGTGCCCGGTGGCGACGCGGTCGGCACCGAGCCGGCGTGCGTGATCGAGGAACGCCCGGAACTTGATCCGCTGGTTGCACAGGATGTCCGGGTTAGGGGTGCGCCCGGCGCGGTACTCGCGCAGGCAGTGGGCGAAGACCTCTTCGCGGTAGGCGGCGGCGAAGTTGGCCTGATGCAGCGGGATGCCGAGCTCGTCGCAGACCTGCGCGGCATCGGCGAGGTCCTCGGCGGCGGTGCAGTGGGTATCGGTGTCGTCGTCCTCCCAGTTCTTCATGAACAGTCCCTCGACGCGGTGCCCCTGCTCGAGCAGGGTCAGTGCCGCGACCGCGGAGTCCACGCCCCCGGAGAGGCCGACGATGATGCGCTCGGAAGTCATCTGGGGATCTTACTAACCCGGCACTGCCGCTGACCACCGCCCCGGGCGCCGGCCGGCACCTATGCCAGGTCGCTGAGGAGTTCCAGGGGGTGGAGCGCGCCGCGCAGGTAATCCTCGACACAGCGGCCGACCATGGGGCTGCGCCAGCGCTCACGTGCCGCGGTAACCTCGCCGGCGGTGAGCCACACCGTGCGGTGGATGTCCGGGTCGAGGGCCCGATCGCGATCGTGACTGACGACCCGGGCGGCGAACGTCGTGCGCAGAAAGGTCCGGTCCCGCTCCGGGTGGCGCCAGCGGTAGATGCCGACGATGCCCGTAGGCTCGATGACCCGGGCGGTCTCCTCCAGGGTCTCACGGCGCACGGCATCGACCAGACCTTCTCCGGGCTCGAGGTGGCCGGCGGGCTGGTTCAGCCGCATGCTGCCGTCCACGGACTCCTCGACGAACAGGAAACGGTCGCCGTCGGCGATGACGGCGGCCACGGTGACGTGGGGATGCCAGCGTTCAGTCATTGTGGGGCGGCGCCTCCAGGTCGTCCGCGGAGACGAAAACGTTCTCGCTGACCGCGGGGGCGGGGTTCGCGCGCAGCGCGCTCTCGCCGGCGAAGAAGTCCGGTTTCATCAGCTCGATGAAGCGCCGCGCCTGGGCCGAGAGGAACTTGCCCCGGCGCGTCATCACGCCGTAGGTGCGGCGGGGAAAGATGTCCGGCAGCGGGCGTACGGCGATGGCCTCCTCGCCGGTGAGGCAGATATTGCTCGCGATGGCGATACCGAAGCCGAGCTCCACGTAGCGCTTGATGATCTCCCAGCCGCCGACCTCCAGGCGGACGTGATAGGGCACGCTGTGCTGTTGGAACACCAGGTTGATCAGTCGCCAGGTCGTCAGCTGCCTGGGGGGGACGATCAGCTCGCCGTCCGCCAGGTCCTCGAGGCTGATGACCGACTTCTGGGCGAGGGGGTGATCCAGCGGCGTGATCAGCGACAGGCCGTAGGAGTAGACCGCGCGGTAATTGATGTCGTCCGGGAGGTCGAGCATGGAGCCCACGGCGAAGTCCACCTCGTCCTGGCGGATGGCCTGGCAGAGCTCCCGGCCCTGGAGGTTGTGGAGCTTGACGTGGACCTCGGGGTACTGCGCCATGAACCGCCGGATCAGGTCCGGGAGGATATAGAGCGTGGTGCTCTCGCCGGCGGCGATGTCGAGCCGTCCGGCGTGCAGGCTCTGGCTGCGTGCGGCGAAACGCTCGGGCAGGGCGTCGACGCCCTCCACCAGCGGCTGTGCGAGCTCGTAGAGCGTCTCTCCGTCCGGCGTCAGCCGTATCCGTGGGCCACGGCGCTCGAACAGGGTTATCGCGAGCTCCCGCTCCAGCGCCTGGATCTGCAGCGATACCGAGGGCTGGCTGAGAAACAGCCGTTCCGCCGCCTTGGAGATACTGCCGGACTGGGCGGCAAAGCAGAACGCGCGTAGCTGCTTGATGCGGTTGTGCTTGTAATAGATGCGCCCGATGCTGTCCGGCTCATCCGCCACGTTGATACCTCGCGAGCATAATGATTGGAATTTCCAATATTGAATATTGTTGAAATAGGGTTGTCAAATGTTGCGTCGCGGCATTATGCTCCAGATCAGCATCCCGGGCCGTGGGGCTAAAGATTGAGGCGCGGGATGCCGGTGCCACCAGGGGCCGACGGGCTTGAGGCACGACCACACTGTGGCGTGCCGACATGGCCCCAGGTGGAGAGTCGCCCGGGCCGGGATCCGGCGCGGGCGGCAGGGCCGTCCGTCTTCGGGAGGCGTCCGTGTCGATCGATGAGAGGCGCACAGTCTAAAGCGTCCCATGGCCAGATCGTACCGGCCAGACGCCGGTCAGGACGCCGTATCCCCCGGAGACACGAAGCTGACGACCTGTACTTGCAGGGGCCTGCGAAGGCCCCGTCAACGGGAGGCGAAGACAGATGAGTGACAAACAGACTGCGATCCGCGAACTCGAGCGCGAGTGGGCGGAGAATCCGCGCTGGAAGGGCATTACCCGTCCGTACAGCGCCGAAGACGTGGTGCGACTGCGCGGCTCCGTGCAGATCGAGCATACCCTGGCCCGCCTGGGTTCGGAGAAGCTCTGGAACCTGATCCAGCAGGACGACGACTACGTCAACGCGCTGGGTGCGATGACCGGCAACCAGGCCATGCAGCAGGTCAAGGCCGGTCTCAAGGCGATCTACCTCTCCGGCTGGCAGGTGGCGGCGGACGCCAACCTCGGCGAGACCATGTACCCCGACCAGTCCCTGTACCCGGTGAACTCCGTGCCGTCCGTGGTGCAGCGGATCAACAACGCGCTGCTGCGCGCCGACCAGATCACCACCGCCGAGGGCGATGACAGTGTCGACTGGCTCGCGCCGATCGTGGCGGACGCGGAGGCCGGCTTCGGCGGCGTGCTCAACGCCTTCGAGCTGATGAAGAGCATGATCCGCGCGGGCGCCGCCGGTGTGCACTTCGAGGACCAGCTCGCGGCGGTCAAGAAGTGCGGCCACATGGGCGGGAAGGTGCTCGTGCCGACCCAGGAGGCCGAGCAGAAGCTGGTGGCCGCGCGTTTCGCGGCGGACGTGATGGGCGTGCCGACCCTGGTGGTGGCCCGCACCGACGCCCTGGCGGCGGACCTGATCACCTCCGACATCGATGAGCGCGACCACGCCTACATCACCGGTGAGCGTACCGCGGAGGGCTTCTATCGCACCCGCGCCGGCGAGGAACAGGCGATCGCCCGCGGTCTCGCGTACGCCCCGTACGCCGACCTGATCTGGTGCGAGACCGGCAAGCCGGACCTCGGCTTCGCCAAGCGTTTCGCCGAGGCGATCCGCAAGGAGTACCCGGACCAGCTGCTGGCGTACAACTGCTCGCCGTCGTTCAACTGGCGGGGCAACCTCGACGAGGCGACCATCCGCAAGTACCAGAACGAGCTCGCGGCGATGGGCTACAAGTTCCAGTTCATCACGCTGGCCGGCTTCCACAGCCTGAACTACTCCATGTTCACCCTTGCCAAGGGCTACAAGGAGCGTCAGATGGAGGCCTATTCGGAGCTCCAGGAGGCGGAGTTCGCCTCCGAGAAGGACGGCTACACCGCCACGCGCCACCAGCGCGAGGTGGGTGCCGGCTACTTCGACCTGGTCACCCAGGTGATCCAGGGCGGCACCTCCTCCGTGACGGCCATGACCGGATCGACCGAGGAGGAGCAGTTCAAGACCGCGGCGAAGTAGACCGCGGCGGCGAGCTGCCCGAACGGGGCCCGGTGCCGGTCAGGCACCGGGCTTTTTTTCGTCCCTGTTATCGTATGACCAATGCCCGTCGCGCCATTGCGAGGTGCATGGCGGCCGGGGACAGCCGCGCCCATTGATCGCGTTAATATAGGCTCAGCGCCTACCTGCGGCTTGCGTCGGCGTTGGTTACCCCGCCGGGACCTTTTAAAATCGACCCTCAGGGCCCATATCACTCGACCAGAAAGGCAGGCATGAATATCGATGAGTGAGCCGAACGATCCGCGCAAGGAAGGAGACGTCTCGGTCGAGGAGGCGCGCCCGAAGCTCAAGCGGCCGCCCCTCTACCGGGTCGTGCTCCTCAACGACGACTACACCCCCATGGACTTCGTGGTCGAGGTGCTGCAGACGTTCTTCCGCATGGATCGCAGTCAGGCCACGCAGGTCATGCTACACGTACATACACGGGGCAAAGGCATCTGTGGGGTGTACAGTCGGGATATCGCGGAGACCAAGGTCGAGCAGGTAATGGACTATGCCCGGACCCACGAACACCCATTGATGTGCACCATGGAACCGGCCTGAATGGGAACCGCGTGCCGAGTGCCCGGTCCAACCGATCGAGTACCGGCTTTTTCGCCACGGCAAAGCCAGGCCCTGGCACGAGGGCAATCGGGTGAGGGCGCATGTTGAGCAAAGAACTTGAGTTTACCCTGAACCTCGCCTTCAAGGAGGCGAGGGACAAGCGGCACGAATTCCTTACGGTGGAGCACCTGCTGCTGGCACTGACGGACAACCCGGCGGCGCTCGAGGTGCTGCGGGCCTGTGGTGCCGATCTCGACCAGCTCCGCGACGAGCTGGAGGCCTTCCTGGACGAGACCACGCCGCTGCTGCCGCCGGAGGATACCCGCGAGACCCAGCCGACGCTGGGCTTCCAGCGCGTACTCCAGCGCGCGATCCTTCACGTGCAGTCCTCCGGGCGCAAGGAGGTCACCGGGGCGAACGTGCTCGTGGCGATCTTCAGCGAGCAGGAGTCCCAGGCCCTCTATCTGCTGCACAAGCAGAACATCTCGCGGCTCGACGCCGTGAACTACATTGCCCACGGTATCTCCAAGGTGCCGGGCGAGGAGGGTGCCGGCGAGCCGGATTCGCCGAAGGAGGACGAAGAGGAGACCGTGCAGGAATCGTCCCAGAAGACCCCGCTCGAGAGCTTCGCCACCGACCTCAACGCCCGTGCCCGCCGCGGCAAGATCGACCCGCTGATCGGGCGGCGTCACGAGATCGAGCGCACGATTCAGGTGCTGTGCCGGCGGCGCAAGAACAACCCGCTGTTCGTGGGCGAGGCGGGTGTCGGCAAGACCGCGATAGCGGAGGGCCTGGCGCGTCTTATCGTCGAGGGCGACGTGCCCAGCGTGCTCGAGGACGCCAAGATCTATGCCCTGGACCTCGGCGCCCTGGTGGCGGGTACCAAGTATCGCGGTGACTTCGAGAAACGCCTCAAGGGGCTGCTCGCGCAGCTGCACAAGGAGCAGCACGCGATCCTGTTCATCGACGAGATCCACACCATCATTGGTGCCGGTGCGGCCTCCGGGGGCGTGATGGACGCCTCCAACCTGATCAAGCCGATGCTCGCCAGCGGCGAGCTCAAGTGCATTGGCTCGACCACCTATCAGGAGTACCGCAGCATCTTCGAGAAGGACCGGGCCCTGGCCCGGCGTTTCCAGAAGATCGACGTATCCGAGCCGACGGTCCAGGAGACGGTGCAGATCCTGCGCGGACTCAAGGACCGCTTCGAGTCACACCACGGGGTGAAGTACACCCAGCCGGCCCTGGAGGCGGCGGCGGAGCTGTCCGCACGCTACATCACCGACCGGCGTCTGCCGGACAAGGCCATCGACGTAATCGACGAGGCGGGCGCGAACCTGCGGCTGCTGCCGCCGTCGCGGCGCAAGAAGACGGTGGGAGCGTCGGATGTGGAGACGATCATCGCCAAGATCGCCCGAATCCCCCCGAAGCGGGTCTCGAACTCCGACATGCGGATGCTCGAGCACCTGGAGCGGGACCTCAAGCGCAATATCTACGGCCAGGACGAGGCCATCGATACCCTGGCGGCGACGATCAAGACCTCACGCGCCGGGCTGCGGGACACCGGCAAGCCGGTGGGCTCGTTCCTCTTCGCCGGTCCGACGGGCGTGGGCAAGACCGAGGTCACCCGCCAGCTCGCCGAGCAGATGGGTATCCACATGGTGCGCTTCGACATGTCGGAGTACATGGAGCGTCACGCGGTCTCGCGGCTGATCGGTGCCCCCCCGGGCTACGTCGGCTTCGACCAGGGCGGGCTGCTCACCGAGGAGGTGATCAAGCACCCCCACGCGGTGGTGCTCCTCGATGAGATCGAGAAGGCCCATCCGGACGTATTCAACCTCCTGCTGCAGGTCATGGACCACGGTACGCTCACGGATAACAACGGCCGTCATGCCGATTTCCGCAACGTGATCCTGGTGATGACCACCAACGCCGGGGCCGAGGAGCAGAGCCGTCGATCCATCGGGTTTACCACGCAGGATCATGCCAGCGACGGCGTGGAGGCGATCCGCCGGACATTCACGCCGGAGTTCCGCAACCGCCTGGACGCGATGATCCAGTTCAACCCGCTGGCCCCGGCTGTGGTCGAGCAGGTGGCGGAGAAGTTCATCCGGGAGCTGCGTCACCAGCTCGCGGAGAAGAAGGTCACCGTGGACGTTACCGACAACGGGCGGCGATGGCTTGCGACCCAGGGCTACGATCCGAAGATGGGCGCGCGGCCGATGGCCCGCCTCATCCAGGACCGGATCAAGCGGCCGCTGGCGGACGAGCTGCTCTTCGGCCGGCTCACCAACGGTGGCCACGTCGCCATCGACGCAGACGAGGGTACCGACGAGCTGCTCTTCGAGATCAGCGAGGCGGTGGTCGAGGAGTAATCAGGCGACGGGGAGTCGCCTTACAGGGTGTCGCCGCCGGAGCCTGTCCGGCGGCGACCGCGGTGATCGGCGAGAGGCGGGTCAGCGGGCGCGGTAGACGATACGTCCCTTGTTGAGGTCGTAGGGGGTGAGTTCCACCGTTACCTTGTCGCCGCGCAGGATCCGGATGTAGTGTTTTCGCATCTTACCGGAGATATGCGCGGTAACCTGATGACCGTTCTCCAGTTCGACGCGGAACATGGTGTTCGGGAGCACGTCGATTACCGTGCCGTTCATCCGGATGTTGTCTTCTTTCGCCATTCAGCCTCTACTCTTGTTGCCCGACAACGCCCCGGGCGGACGTGCGCCATCGGAGCTGATCTAAACCCCTAATGCTAGCGAATCCGGGGCCTACCCTCCAAGTGTTTATCGCGTTACCGGCTCACTCGGCGCGAGTCGGCGGCGGCCATTGGCCTCGATACGGTACCACTGCCCATCCGGCTCGAAACGCTCATGGGGCGTAAACTCGCTCTTGTAACGCATGGTCGGTGCCTGCGCGATCCAGTAGCCGAGGTACAGCCAATCCAGCCCGAGGGCGGCGGCCCGCTCGAGCTGGAGCAGGATCGCCACCGTGCCAGGGCTCGCAAACGAGTAGGCGGGATTGAAGAAGGTATACACCGCGGACAGTGCGTCCGGCACCCGGTCGGTGACGGCCACGGCCACGCGGTGATCGCCATCGTGGAGCTCGATCAGCTCCGTGTCACACCAGTCCGCGAACAGGAAACGCCGGTAGGCCGCCTCGTCGGTGTCGGCCATCCCGCCCTCCGGGTGGCGGCTGTCGATGTAGCGCCGGAAGAGGGCGTAGTGCGCGGGGTCGTAATGCGCCGGCGAGACCTCGACACGCCAGCCGGCGGCAGCCCGGCGCGCGCGTCGCTGGCGTCGGCGCGGCCGGAACGCCGCCACGGGGATGCGCAGGCTCTCGCAGGCGCTGCAGCCGGGGCACAGCGGCCGATAGACGTAGGCGCCGCTGCGGCGCAGCCCCATGGCGAGGAGCTGTCCGTAGAGCGCCGGGGACATTGCTGCCTCCGGGTCGAGGAAGGCCGTCCGGGCCTGCCGGTCCGGGAGGTAGGGACACGGCTCCTCGCCGGTGAGGTACGCGGCCAGACGGCGGGGCGCACCCTCGGTCATGGCTGCGATGCCCCCTCCAGCGGTGAAATTGTCCCGAAGGCCCATGGACCGTGCCGCTGTGCGCGTTGCTGGGTCTCGCGCAGCGCACGCAGGAAGCGCGGCCGCGGCCAGGCCTGGGCACCGAGGCGCTCCAGGTGTGGGGTCGGGAGCTGGCAGTCGATCAGCCCGAAACCCCACTCGTCAAGCTGCCCGGCCAGCCGGGCAAGGGCGATCTTGCTCGCGTCGGCGACCAGGCTGAACATGGACTCGCCGAAGAAGGCCGCGCCCAGGGAGACGCCATAGAGCCCGCCGACGAGGCGCCCATCGTCCCAGACCTCTGCGGAGTGGGCGATGCCCATCCGGTGCAGGGCCGTGTAGGCATCGGCCATCGCCGGTGTGATCCAGGTGCCGGCCTCATCGGCACGCGGTGCCGCGCAGGCCCGGATCACGGCCTCGAACGCCCGGTCCAGGGTCACGGACAGACCGGAATGGCGCAGGCGCTTGCGCAGGCTGCGCCCGACGTGGATGGCGTGCGGCGGAATGACCGCGCGGGGGTCGGGGCTCCACCACAGCACCGGCTGGTCCTCGGAGAACCACGGGAATATCCCCGCTGCGTAGGCCTCGATCAGCCGTGACGGCGTCAGCGAGCCACCGATCGCGAGCAGTCCGTTCGGCTCTTCGAGCGCAAACGTCTCCGGGTCCGGGAACGGTGTCTCGTTGTCACCGGGTGCGATCCATGGAACCTGCGTCATCGTCGTCGTTCAGTCGCTCTGCCTATACGGTCCCGACAGTGTAAGCTCCTCGGCGTAGGCCTTCACGGCGGGCCGCTCACGGCCGAGGAATTCCGAGACCGCCCGCCGGAATGCGGGTTCATGCAGGTGATGTACAGAGTGGGTCAGCGTCGGCATGAACCCGCGCGGCACCTTGTGCTCGCCCTGCGCGCCCGGCTCGAAACACCGCAGCCCCTCGCGTATGCAGTAGTCGATACCCTGGTAATAGCAGGTCTCGAAGTGCAGGGCATCGACCACCTCGTCGCACCCCCAGTAGCGGCCGTACAGGGTCTCGCCGTCACGCAGGCACATCGCCGCCGCGATCGGACGGTCGTTGCGCTCGGCGACGAACAGCACCACCCGCCGCCCCAGTGATCGCCCGAGCGCCGCCATGCAGGCCTCGCTGAGTACCGGCACGTTTCCGCGTTCATGAAAGGTGTTACAGTAAAACCGGTGCATCGCACGCCAGAGATCGGCGTCCGCCTCGTCGCCGTGGACGGTGCGCATCCGCAGCCCTGCGTCTGCCACGAGCCGTCGCTCGCGGCGGATGTTCTTGCGCCGCTTGGACGTCAGCGCGGCCAGGAAGTCGTCGAAATCCCCGTAACCGTTGTTGTGCCAGTGGAACTGACAGCCCAGCCGGTGCGCATACCCCGCCGCCTCGGCACGGTCGGCCTCCACGGCGGTGAGGAAGAGCCAGTGCACGGAGGACACACCGCTGCGGCCGGCCCACTCCCGGGCGCCGTCGAACAGTGCCCGCGACAGGCGCCCGGCGTCCCCGCCGGGCGACAGCAGCAGCCGCGGTCCGGTGGCGGGCGTCCACGGCACTGCAACCACCAGTTTCGGATAGTAATCGAGCCCGTGCCGGGCGTAGGCGTCGGCCCAGGCGAAGTCGAACACGAACTCGCCCCAGGAATGGGTCTTGAGATAGGCCGGCGCGGCGGCGACGATATCCCCGTGGTGGTCGCGGAGGACGAGGTGGTGGGGCAGCCAGCCGACCGTCTCGCCGACGGCGTCGTATGCCTCCAGTGTCGCGAGGAACTCGTGGCGGAGAAACGGATTGCCGCTACCCTCGAGGGCGTTCCACGCCGCCGCGGGGACACGGCGAATGTCGTCGACGAGCTCCAGGGTCAGGGACGTATCCGGGCCGGGGCCTTCTGGCACCGCTTCATCCATTGATCATTTTCTCGCAATGATAGGCGCTTACGCGCTAAACTTCTGACTGTTTGTGAACGCATGGGGCCGACGTAGTGGCCAAGGCACAGTCCACCGAAAACGCCGCCCTGCCATGGGGGCAACATATCAGCCGCGGCCTGCGGGAGGCAGCCCTGCTGCTGCTGCTCGCCGTCGCCGGCTTCCTGCTGCTCTCGCTGGTCACCTATGACCCGAGGGACCCAGGCTGGAGCTATACCACCCTGGTCGCCGACGTCCATAACGCCGGCGGCCGCGTGGGGGCGTTCTTTGCCGACCTGAGCCTGTTCCTGCTCGGCTACCTGGCCTACCTCATCCCGGCGATGATCGCCTTCGGCGCGGCGCTGGTCTGGCAGTGGCAGCGTCTCCACGGTGCGATGCACTGGGGTGTCTTCGGGCTGCGGCTTGCCGGCTTCGTCGTCACCCTCGTCGCCGGCACCGCAGTGGCGACGCTCCACGTGGCGCCGGTTCCGGGGACCGTGCCGCTCAGCTCCGGCGGCATCCTCGGCGTGGTCACGGCGCGGGCGCTGGAGCAGGCGTTCAGTTTCACCGGTGCCACCCTGCTGGCAATGGCCGCCTTCGCCGCCGGGTTCACCGTCTGCACGGGTGTGTCCTGGATACGGCTTGCCGAGCGGATTGGCCGGTTCGTGTTTGCGCTGACCCGGGCGGTGCGCCAGGCGATCAACCGGGGGGCCGAGTCGGCGCGTCAGCGGCGTGCCGAACGGGCCCGCCGGCCCAAGGTGGTGGAATCGCCCGCGCCGCCGCCGGCGGAGAAGGCGAGGCCGAAGAGCCGTGGCAGGGACAAGCCGAAGAAGGTGGCAAAGGAGCCGCAGGTCGAGCCGGCGCCGGCGTCCTCACAGCGCCCGGCGAGCACCCGGGACCAGCTGCGGCTGCTCGAGGACGTGGGTCCGGGCGAGCTGCCGGGCACCGATCTCCTCGACCCGCCGCCGGCGGAGCAGGCCGGTTACGGCGAGGAGGCGCTCAGGACGATGTCCGAGCTGGTCGAGACGAAGCTCGCGGACTTCGGCGTGAAGGTCGAGGTGGTCGCGGTCCACCCGGGCCCGGTGATCACGCGCTTCGAGCTCCAGCCGGCGGCGGGCGTGAAGGTCAGCCAGATCTCCAACCTGTCCAAGGACCTGGCACGGGCGCTGTCGGTAACCTCCGTGCGCGTCGTCGAGGTGATCCCCGGCAAGTCCGTGGTGGGGCTGGAGATCCCCAACGAGCACCGCCAGGTGATCGCGTTCTCCGAGATCATTCAGTCGGATACCTTCTCCCGCGCCCATGCGCCCCTGACGCTGGCGATCGGCAAGGATATTGGCGGCGCCCCGGTGACCGTCGATCTCGGCAAGATGCCGCATCTGCTGGTGGCGGGCACCACCGGTTCCGGCAAGTCCGTCGGCGTGAACGCGATGATCCTCAGCCTGGTCTACCGGAATACCCCGGAGGCCGTGCGCCTGATCATGATCGACCCGAAGATGCTGGAACTCTCGGTCTATGACGACATCCCCCACCTGCTCTCGCCGGTGGTGACGGACATGAAGGAGGCCGCCAACGCCCTGCGTTGGTGCGTCGGCGAGATGGAGCGCCGCTACCGGCTCATGGCCGCCCTTGGCGTGCGCAATATCTCCGGCTGCAACCGCAAGATCCGCGAGGCCGCCGACCGCGGCGAACCCCTCGCCGACCCGCTGTGGACACCACCGGAGATGCCCGCCTCGGACGCGGGCGACCCGGACGCGGTCCCCGAGGCACCGCGGCTCGAGCCCATGCCCTATGTCGTCGTGGTGGTGGACGAGTTCGCCGACATGATGATGATGGTCGGCAAGAAGGTGGAGGAGCTCATCGCCCGGCTGGCGCAGAAGGCGCGCGCCGCCGGCATCCATCTCATCCTCGCCACCCAGCGGCCGTCCGTGGACGTGATCACCGGCCTGATCAAGGCGAACATCCCCACGCGCATGGCCTTCCAGGTCTCCTCCCGGGTGGACTCGCGCACCATCCTGGACCAGATGGGCGCGGAGTCGCTGCTCGGCCAGGGCGACATGCTCTATCTCGGCCCGAGCAGCCGCGGCATGCCGGAGCGTGTGCACGGCGCGTTCGTCTCCGACGCGGAGGTCCACCGGGTCGCCGAACACCTCAAGCGCAGCGGCAGCCCCGACTATGTCGAGGAGATCCTGGAGGAACCCGGCAGCGATTCCGCGAGCATCCCGGGACTGTCCTCCGACGGCGGCGGCGAGGACAGCGACCCGCTCTACGATGAGGCCGTGCGAGTGGTGACGGAGACCCGCAAGGCCTCCATCTCCGGCGTGCAGCGGCGGCTCAAGATCGGCTACAACCGTGCCGCCCGGCTGGTCGAGGAGATGGAGAGCGCCGGTATCGTGGGGCCGCTGCAGTCCAACGGCGGCCGCGAGGTCCTCGCCTCGCCGCCGCCCCCTGCCGACTGAACGCACCGACCCAGGGGAGTACCACCCGTGAAGCGATGCATCCACGCCCTCGCGCTCGCGCTGGCCGTCGTTACCGGCACCGCCGCGGCGGCACCGCTGGACGCGCTGCAGTCCTATTTCGAGTCCGTGAACACCCTCCGTGGGGCATTCGTGCAGACCACCCGGGACGAGTCGGGCGCCGTGGTCGAACGCGCCACCGGCCACTTCGCCCTGCGCCGCCCCGGCGAGTTCGACTGGGTCTACGAGACGCCGTACGCCCAGCGCATCGTCGCCACGGGCGAGTGGCTGTGGGTGAACGACCGTGATCTGCGCCAGGTGACCGTGCGCCCGGTGGGCGACGTCCTTGGCGTGGGTCCGGCGCTGCTGCTGAGCGGCAGCTTCAATGACCTGCGCGAGCAGTTCGACATGAGCGTCGGCGACGACGGCTGGATCCGCCTGCAACCACGCAACGACCGGTGGAGCGTGCAGCGCGTGCGCCTGCGCATGAACGACGGCGTCCCAGGCGTCCTGCGGCTGGAGGACGGGCTGGGCCAGACGGTCCGCCTGGAGCTGTCGGCACTGGAGCGCAACGTCACCCTTCCGGAGGACGTCTTCGCCACGGAGGTGCCCGAGGGCTCGGACCTGATCGCGCCGCCGGAGTACGAGGCGGGCCAGGGCGGCTAGTCAGTCACGCGTCATGCCGGTTCCGGGGGCGGCGGAACCGGCCCTCTTCGCCGGCCTAGGACCGGTCGCCGCTGTCCGCCTGCCCGTCGAGCTGGCGACGCCATTCCATGAGCTCGCGGAAGCGGCGTTCCTGACCGTGGTCCGTGGGCTCGAAGAACGGCTCCGGGGTCAGCGCCTCCGGCCAGCAGTCGTGATCCCCGCCGGCGGGATAACCATTTGGCTCGCTGTGCGCGTAGCGGTAGCCCTTGCCGTAGCCGAGCCCCTCCATGAGCCTCGTCGGCGCGTTGCGCAGGTACAGCGGCACCTCCAGGTCCGGATGGGCACGTACATACGCCTGCGCCGACTTCCACGCCCGGTCTATGGCGTTGCTCTTGGGCGCGACCGCGAGGTGGATCGCGGCGTGGGCCAGGGCGCGCTGACCCTCGTAGTCACCCAGGCGGAGATAGGCATCCCAGGCGCTAATGACCAGGGGCAGGGCTCGGGGGTCGGTATTGCCCACGTCCTCGGAGGCGATGGCGGCAAGCCGCCGGGCGACGTCCAGGGGATCGCCGCCGCCGTCGACGAAGCGCGCGATGTAGAGCAGGGCGGCATCCGGGCGCGACGAGCGGATGGACTTGTGCACCGCCGAGAGCAGGTCGTAATAGGCATCGCCCTGGCGGTCCATGACCGTGCCCTGGTGGCCAAGCACGTCCTCCAGGGCGTCCATGGTGAGGCGCTCGTCGCCGTCGTCCCGGGTGGTGAAGTCGGTCGCGGTCTCCAGCAGTCCCAGGGCCCGGCGCGCGTCGCCGCCGGCAGCGCGGGCTATGGTATGCAGTGCGTCGCTGTCGGCACGGATGCCACGCTTTCCCAGGCCCCGCTCCGTGTCGGCCAGGGCGCGCTCCATGACCGTAACCAGCGCGTCCTCGTCCAGGGCCTTGAGGACGTACACCCGGGCCCGGGAGAGCAGGGCGGAGTTGACCTCGAAGGAGGGGTTCTCGGTGGTCGCCCCGATCAGGGTCAGCAGCCCGGACTCCACGTGGGGGAGCAGCGCGTCCTGCTGGCTCTTGTTCAGGCGGTGGATCTCGTCGAGGAACAGCACGGTCGCCTCACCGCTGGCGGCACGGGCACGGTCCACCGCGGCGCGGATCTCGCGGACACCGGCCATCACCGCGGACAGCCGCTCGAAGCGTGCCCCGGAGGCGGTGGCGAGCACCTCCGCAAGCGTCGTCTTGCCGGTGCCGGGCGGCCCCCAGAGGATCATCGAGCGGATCACGCCCGAGTCGACCATACGCCGCAGCGGCTTGCCCTCGCCGACGAGGTGCGGCTGTCCGGCGAAATCCCCGAGATCCCGGGGGCGCATGCGATGGGCCAGCGGCTCGTGTTCGCCGCCGGCGCTGCTCTCGAAAAGATCCATCAACGCCTCGTTCCGCGCCGCCGACCCGGCGCGATGACTCTGCCTCACATCGTCCCGGCCGGGACGGTCCGTCCCGCACCTTTGCGGAAACGCCGATTCTACCTGTCATCGCGATCGTTCGCGCGGGCGGGGCGGCGGCCGCTTCGCGCCGACGCTCCGGGGCGGTTACAATCCCGTGCTGCGATGTCGCGCGCCCGCCGCCACCCTGGCCGGCCCGGGCGCGAGCTCACCCCGGCGCGGCCCGGGCGTGGCCCGCGCCGAGTGTTGTAGAGAACCGGAGACACGGACAGACCTATGCTGGATGTAAAGACCCTGCGGGGCGACCTCGACGGCGTGGCGGCCCAGCTCCGCCGCCGGGGCTACGAGCTGGATACGAAGCGCTACCAGGCCCTGGAGGAGGAGCGCCGCACGCTGCAGGTGCGCACCCAGGAGCTGCAGAACGAGCGCAAGACCCGCTCCAAGGCCATCGGCCAGGCGAAGGCCGCCGGCGAGGACATCCAGCCGCTGCTCGACGAGGTCTCGGCACTGTCTGACCGGGTGAGCGAGGCGGAGGAGGGCCTGGCGGCGGTTCAGCGCGAGCTCCACGAGATCCATCTGGGGCTCCCTAACCTGCCGCATCCCGACGTGCCCGACGGCGACGACGAGTCGGACAACGTGCCCCTGCGCCACTGGGGCGAGCCGGCGGCGTTCGATTTCACGCCCCGGGACCACGTCGCCCTGGGCGCGCTCGCCAACGGCATGGACTTCGAGGCGGCGGCGCGTATCGCGGCATCGCGTTTCGTGGTCCTGCGCGGGCCGGTGGCCCGGCTGCACCGGGCGCTCGCCGGCTACATGCTCGACGTGCACACCCGCGAGCACGGCTACGAGGAGGTCTACGTCCCGTATCTCGTGGCCCCGCAGACCCTGGAGGGCACCGGCCAGCTGCCCAAGTTCGAGGAGGACCTGTTCGCCGTATCCGGCGACCACCCCCTGTACCTTATCCCCACCGCCGAGGTCCCGGTGACCAACCTCGCGGGCCAGCAGATCATCGAGGCGGACGCGCTCCCGCTGCGCATGGTGGCACAGACCCCGTGCTTCCGCTCGGAAGCCGGCTCCTACGGCAAGGACACCCGCGGCATGATCCGCCAGCACCAGTTCGAGAAGGTGGAGCTGGTGCACATCAGCCATCCGGAGCGCTCGTACGAGGCGCTGGAGGAGCTCACCGGCCACGCCGAACGCGTCCTGCGAGACCTCGGGCTCGCGTATCGCGTGGTCACGCTGTGCACCGGCGACATGGGCTTCGCCGCGGCCAAGACCTATGACCTGGAGGTGTGGCTGCCGGGACAGCAGGCCTACCGGGAGATCTCCTCGTGCAGCAACACCGAGGCCTTCCAGGCCCGGCGGATGCAGGCGCGCTGGCGCAACCCGGAGACCGGCCGGCCGGAGCCCGTGCATACGCTCAACGGCTCGGGTCTTGCTGTCGGGCGCTGCCTGATCGCGGTACTGGAGAACTACCAGGAGGCGGACGGCCGCGTGCGCCTGCCGGAGGTCCTGCGACCGTACTTCGGTGGCGCCGAATACCTGAGCTGAGTCAGTCGCCGAGCAGCGCGTAGACCGCGCCGGTGCCGCCGTCCACGCGGCGCGCCGAGCAGAAGGCGAGGACGTCGTCACGCTGGCGCAGCCAGCGGTCGACCTTGCCCTTGAGCACCGGGCCGTCGTTGCCGGAGCGCCGGCCCTTGCCGTGGATGATGCGCACGCAGCGCACGTCCCGCTCCCGGCATTCCTGGAGGAAATCCCGCAGCGCGCCGACGGCGTCCGCGGCGACCATCCCGTGGAGGTCGAGCTCGGCCTGAATCACGAAGCGTCCGCGTCGCAGGCGGCGCAGCACCCGGCGGTCGATGTCGTCGCGGAGGTAGCTCAGCGCCTCACCGCGCTCCGGACCGAGGTCGGTGTCGTCCTGCGGCGGGCGCAGCAGCTCCGCCATCACCCGGCTGTTGTCCGCGAGGCGCTGGCGGGGGACCGGCCGCGGACGCGGTGCCGCGGCGTCGTGCCGGCCGTCGTCCTTCAGGGGGCGGACGTCACGCATGGCCTCGCGAAAGAGGGTGGGGTCGCTGTCCCGATCATGCTCGCTCATCGTTCCCTCTGGGCTGACGCCGGTGTGCGCCGGTGGCGGCCTCGACGACATGCTACCTGTCTGCGCATACGCACCGCTACTGCTGGATGCGGCTCGCAGTCACGGTATACTGGCCGTCATTGTGACGGGCACTGGGGAGGCGCATGCGCATTCTGGTCAGCAACGACGACGGCTACCGCGCACCGGGACTGAGGGCCCTTGCCGCGGCGCTCGATCGGCATGCGGAAGTGGTGGTCGTCGCCCCCGAGCGCGACCGCAGCGGCGCTTCGAACTCCCTGACACTGGATACGCCGGTACGGGTCTGGCCGGTCCGCGAGGGGGTGTTCCGGGTCGAGGGGACCCCGACGGACTGCGTTCACCTCGCGGTGACCGGGTTGATCGACCCGGAGCCGGACATGGTGGTCTCCGGGATCAACGCCGGTGCGAACCTCGGCGATGACGTCCTCTACAGCGGCACCGTGGCGGCGGCGATGGAGGGCCGGCACCTCGGGCTGCCCGCGGTGGCCGTCTCCCTCGCCGGCAACGAGCCGACCCACTACGACACGGCGGCTGCCGTGGCCGAGAGACTGCTCGAGCAGCTGCGCCGCGACCCGCTGCCGGCGGACACGATCCTGAACGTCAACGTACCCGACCTGCCGCTGGAGCGCATCGCCGGTTTCGAGGCGACGCGGCTCGGCCAACGTCACCGCGCCGAGCCCGTGGTCCGCGATACCGACCCCCGCGGCCGGCCCATCTACTGGATCGGCCCGCCGGGGGATGCCGAGGACGTGGGCGCGGGAACCGACTTCGACGCCGTCCGCCGTGGCTACGTGTCGATCACACCGCTGCAGGTCGACCTCACGCGATACTCGGCACTGGAACAGATCGCCGGCTGGCTCGGGGGGCTGTCATGACCCCGGATCAGCTTCGCCGCGGCATCGGCATGACCTCCCAACGTACCCGCGAGCGGTTGGTGCGCCGCCTCGGCGACGCCGGTATCGGCGACCCCCGGGTACTCAACGTCATGCGTCACATCCCGCGCCACCTGTTCGTCGACGAAGCCCTGGCCAGCCGAGCCTACGAGGACACCGCGCTGCCCATCGGCCACGGCCAGACCATCTCCCAGCCGTTCGTCGTGGCCCGCATGACCGAGGCCCTGATCGCGAGCGGTGCCCAGCCGCGCTCGGTGCTCGAGATCGGCACGGGCTGCGGCTACCAGACCGCCGTCCTGGCCGCGCTGGTGCCGCGGGTGTTCACCATCGAACGGATCCGGGCACTCTACGGCAAGGCCAACGCCCATCTGCGCGAGCTCAGCGTGCACAACGTCCGTCAGCGCCTCGGCGACGGCTACGCCGGCTGGCCCAGTGAGGCGCCGTTCGATGCCATCCTCCTGACCGCGGCGCCATCCCATCTGCCGGAGACCCTGCTCGAACAGCTCGCCCCCGGCGGGCGCCTGGTCGCGCCAATCGGCGAATCCGGCGGGCAATCGTTGTGTGTCTACGAGCGTGACGGGGAGGGCGTGTCCGTGCGGCGGCTCTCGGACGTGAGCTTCGTGCCGATGCAGGCAGGCCTGGCGTGACGCGGGTGTTCTCGTGGCTGTACGACCGGACGCTCGCCTGGGCCGCCCACCGCCACGCCGCCTGGCTGCTGGCGGCGCTGAGCTTTGCCGAGTCGTCCTTCTTTCCGATCCCGCCGGATGTGATGCTGGCACCGATGGTGCTGGCGCGCCCGCAGCGGTGGTGGCGGCTCGCCGTTGTGACCACGCTCGCTTCGGTGGTGGGCGGACTCGCCGGTTACGCCATCGGTGCGTTTGCACTGCAGGTCGTCGAGCCGTTGATCCACGACCTCGGCTACTGGTCCGCCTACCAGACCGCACGGACGTGGTTCGCGGCATGGGGGTTCTGGGTGGTGCTCGCCGCAGGCTTCTCGCCCATCCCCTACAAGGTGTTCACCATCGCCGCGGGTGCCATGTCACTGGCCCTCGCGCCCTTCGTGCTCGCCTCCGCGGTGGGGCGTGGCGCGCGCTTCGTGCTGGTGGCGGCGGTGGTTGCCTGGGGCGGTCCCCGCGTGGAGCCCTGGCTGCGCCGCTATGTCGACCGGATCGGCTGGGCGAGCGTGGCGCTGATCGTCCTGGCGGTGGTCGTCGTCCGGCTGTGATCCGGCTGGCCGCGCCGGCTCTGGTGATGATGCTTGCACTCGTGCTCGCGGGCTGCGCCGAGTTCGATTACGGCCGCTCACGGCTGCCGCCGGCCGGCTCCGCCGGCGATCCACCGGCGACCTACCGCGTCCAGCGCGGCGACACCCTTTACCGCATCGCCTGGCGTTACGGGCTCAGCTACAAGAAGGTGGCCCGCTGGAACCACATCGGGGCGCCGTACACCATCTACCCGGGGCAGCGCCTGACGTTGCGTCCGTCGTCCGGAGGCAGCCGTTCGGCGGCCACCTCGACGGGTTCCGGCAGCTCCTCCCGGAGCACACGCAGTGCGGGTACCCGCAGCAGCAGCCCCGCGCCGGAAACGAAGCCACCGGGCGACTGGCGCTGGCCGCTGAAAGGAAAGGTGCTGGAGGGCTACAGCGCGGGCGGCAGCGGCAAGCACGGGATCACGATCGGCACCGGCGGCGACGATACCGTCCGTGCCGCCGCCTCGGGGCGTGTGGTCTACAGTGGCAGCGGCCTGCGTGGTTACGGACGGCTCGTCATCGTCAAGCACAATGAATCCTACCTCACTGCCTACGCCTACAACCGGGAGCTGCTCGTCACCGAGGGCACGCGTGTCGACGCAGGGACGCCGCTCGCGCACGCCGGCCGGACGCCGAAAGGTCATACCGGGATACATTTCGAGTTGAGGAGAAACGGTAACCCGGTGAATCCGTTGAAATATCTCCCGTCCCGCTAAGGCGGCTCCGAATCCCGCCCACGCCCCGTTGCTTCGCCTCCCGAGCAGGCATATATTGGGACCCATATAACGATAAGCCCGTTTTCCCGTGGAACGACCGGTTCCCTAGATGTCCGGTGCCGGCGTGTCGGTACCGGCGGGCATGGAGGAGCAACATGGCCAGTAAGCAGGCTCTTAGGGTTGAACCCGAGGCCGTAGTCCCGGTAGGCGGTATTGAGGAGGACGAGCTGCTGCTCGAGGAACCCGCCGCTGCCCCGGCTGCTGCCGGAGGCATCGCCGACGACGGGGAGAGCGCTACCGAAGAACCCGCCCCATCGCGCAGCCGGCGCGGAGAGGGGCACGAGCACACCGTCGACGCTACCCAGCTCTACCTCAACGAGATCGGATTCTCGCCGCTGCTCACCGCTGACGAGGAGGTCTATTACGCGCGTCGCGCCCAGCGCGGCTGCGAGGCGTCGCGGCGGCGCATGATCGAGAGCAACCTGCGCCTGGTGGTGAAGATCGCCCGGCGCTACATGAACCGCGGCCTCGCCTTCCTCGACCTGATCGAGGAGGGCAACCTCGGGCTGATCCGTGCTGTGGAGAAATTCGACCCGGAACGGGGGTTCCGCTTCTCCACCTACGCCACGTGGTGGATACGCCAGACCATCGAACGGGCGATCATGAACCAGACCCGCACGATCCGCCTGCCGATCCATGTCATCAAGGAAATCAACCAGTACCTCCGCACTGCCCGCCAGCTCGTCCACAAGCTCGACCACGAGCCCACCATCGAGGAGATCGCCGAGGCGATGGACCGGCCGGTGGAGGACGTTCGCCGCATGATGGGGCTCAACGAGGGTGTGACCTCCGTGGACGTGCCCATCGGCCGGGAGGCGGACAGGGTGCTGCTCGACGCGATCCCGGACGATACCAACCCGGATCCGTTCTCCGCGCTGGAGGACAGCGACGTGCTGGCACATCTTGACGCCTGGCTGGAGCAGCTCTCGGAGAAGCAGCGGGCGGTGGTGATGCGGCGCTTCGGGCTGCGCGGCCACGAGAAGGCCACGCTGGAAGAGGTGGGTAACGAGATCGGCGTCACCCGTGAGCGGGTCCGGCAGATCCAGATCGACGCCCTGCGCAAGCTGCGGGACGTCATGGAACGCGCCGGCTTTTCCCAGGACACGGTATTCGGATAGCCGGTGCCGCCGGGGGCGGCCCCGGAGTCAGTCGATGAGGAGGGCGGCGGCGACCCGCCGCCCTTCGGCCATGAGGATGTTGTAGGTGCGGCAGGCCGCGGCGGTGTCCATCACCTCGAAACCGATGCCGCGCTCGAGAACGCAGAGCATGAGATCGCGGCCCGGGAAACGCTGGTGCCCGCCGGTGCCGAGCAGGATAACCTCCGGGTCGAGTTCAAGGACGACGTCCAGGTGCTCACGACGAAGGTCGTCGAAGCGCTGCGGCGGCCAGTCCGTGTCCAGGTGCTCGGGTGCCAGCACGAGGCTGTGCTCGTAACCGGTCTCGTTTACAACGATCCGGCCCGCATCGTAACCTCGAATGCGGAAGCTGCCGTCGCCCTTTTCTTCACTCAGCTTCATACCGGTCACGATAGCGAAGCGCGCGCCGCGGCGGCAAGGGCGCGCCGTCGGTCAATTGACAGCCTTCCGTACCGTGAGTAGCTTTTGGCCTCTATCTGAGCTCGTGACCGATACCCCCCGATCCGCGCGCCGAATCGGGGCTCGATACATTGCAACCATCACGCAGGGGCCCTGAGGTGAACGAGGAATTCCAGCGCATACGCCGGCTGCCGCCTTACGTCTTCAATATCGTCAACGAGCTCAAGGCCGCCGCACGGGCCCGCGGCGAGGATATCGTGGATTTCGGCATGGGCAATCCGGACCGCCCCACGCCGAGACATATCGTGGACAAGCTGGTCGAGGCCGCCCAGCGCCCGGACACCCATCGCTACTCCATGTCCCGCGGCATCCCGCGCCTGCGCAAGGCCATCTGCGACTGGTACGCGCGGCGTTATGACGTGACGCTCGACCGCGAGTCCGAGGCCATCGTCACCATCGGGTCCAAGGAGGGGCTGGCACACCTCGCCCTGGCCACGCTTGGGCCGGGCGACAACGTGCTGGTACCGAACCCGAGCTACCCGATCCACCCCTACGGCGTGGTCATCGCCGGCGCGGACCTCCGCCACGTGCCGCTGGTGCCCGGGGTCGACTTCTTCGAGGAGCTGGAGAAGGGGATCAAGGACACCTGGCCCAAGCCGAAGATGCTCATCCTCAACTTCCCCTCCAACCCGACGGGCAACTGCGCGGACCTGGAGTTCTTCGAGCGCGTGGTCGACATCTGCCGTGAGCACGGCATCTGGGTCGTCCACGACCTCGCGTACGCGGACATCGTCTTTGATGGCTACCAGGCCCCCTCGATCCTCCAGGTGCCCGGGGCGAAGGAGGTGGCGGTTGAGTGCTTCTCGCTGTCGAAGAGCTACAACATGCCGGGCTGGCGCGTCGGCTTCGTCTGCGGCAACGACAAGCTGATCGCCGCGCTCGCGCGCATGAAGTCCTATCTCGACTACGGCATGTTCACGCCCATCCAGGTCGCCGCGATCAGCGCCCTGGACGGCCCGCAGGACTGTGTCGAGGAGATCCGCGAGACCTACCGGCGGCGTCGCAACGCCCTCTGTGACGGGCTCAACCAGGCAGGCTGGGCGGTGGAGCGGCCGAAGGCGACCATGTTCGTGTGGGCGCCCATCCCGGAGCCCTACCGCGACATGGGCTCGCTGGAATTCTCCAAAAAGCTCCTCGCCGACGCAAAGGTGGCGGTGTCGCCGGGCATCGGCTTCGGTGACTATGGCGACGACCACGTGCGCTTCGGCCTGATCGAGAACGAACACCGCACGCGGCAGGCGATTCGCGGGATCAAACAGATGTTTCGCAGAGACGGTTACCTGAAGGAGGCGAGCTCTTGAAACCGGTGAAGGTCGGCCTTCTGGGCCTGGGCACGGTCGGCGGCGGCACGATTAACCTGCTGCAGCGCAATCGCGACGAGATCAGCCGCCGGGCGGGGCGCGACATCGAGATCGTGCACGCTGCCGCGCGGCATCTCGACCGCCCGCGCACCTGCTCCACCGAGGGCATCCGTCTGACCACCGACCCGTTCGAGGTGGTGGAGGATCCGGAGACCGACATTATCGTCGAGCTCATCGGCGGCGAGACCCTGGCCAAGGACCTCACCCTCCGCGCCATCGAACTCGGCAAGCACGTGGTCACCGCCAACAAGGCGCTGATCGCGGCAAGCGGCAACGAGATCTTCGAGCGGGCGCGGGAGCAGGGCGTGTCCATTGCCTTCGAGGCGGCGGTGGCCGGCGGCATCCCGGTGATCAAGGCGATCCGCGAGGGTCTGGTCGGCAACCATATCGAGTGGCTCGCCGGCATCATCAACGGCACCGCGAACTTCATCCTCTCGGAGATGTTCTACGCCGATCGCGAATTCGGCGATGTGCTCGCCGAAGCCCAGCGCCTGGGTTACGCGGAGGCGGACCCGACCTTCGACGTCGAGGGCGTGGACGCGGCGCACAAGCTCACGATCCTGGCGTCCATCGCCTTCGGTATCCCGCTGCAGTACGAGAAGGTGCACGTCGAGGGCATCTCGCACGTGGGCCAGGAGGACGTCGCCTACGCCGACGAGCTCGGGTTCCGCATCAAGCACCTGGGCATCGCGAGCCGCACCGAGACCGGCATCGCGCTGCGGGTGCACCCGACCCTGCTGCCCAAGCGCCAGCTGCTCGCGAGCGTCGATGGCGTGATGAACGCCATCATGATCCACGGAGACGCCCTCGGGCCGACCCTTTACTACGGTCCGGGCGCGGGCGCCGAGCCAACCGCGTCCGCGGTGGTGGCCGACCTGGTGGACGTGGTGCGCGAGTTCACCCTGGCCCCGGAGGACCGGGTGCCGTACCTCGCCTTCCACTCCCACGCGCTCTCGAACGACCCCGTCGTCCCCATGGACCGCGTGGAGACGGCGTACTACCTGCGCATGCAGGCGCTCGACCGCCCCGGTGTGCTCGCCGAGGTGGCACGGCTGCTCGGCGCCTCCGGCATCAGCATCGAGGCCATCATCCAGAAACAGCCGGCACCGGGCGCCGAGGACGTGCCGGTGATCATCCTCACCCACCGGGTCGAGGAGATGCAGATGAACCAGGCCTGCGAGGCCATCGAGGCGATGGAGGCGATCCGCGGCCAGGTGCATCGCATCCGGGTGGAAACACTGGAATAATGCGCCGGACCGCACCGCGGTCCATTCCCTGCACGCGCCCGTGCTGGTTGTCACTTGGAAGGACCTATGCCGTTCAGAACCCGCTACACCGGCCTCGTCAACAAGTACCATGACCGCCTTCCGCTGGCCGACGACGTGCGCGTCGTGAGCCTCGGCGAGGGCGCCACGCCGTTGATCCGGCTCAACAACATCCCGCGTACGCTCGGCAGCAACGTTGACCTTTACGTGAAGTACGAGGGGCTCAATCCGACCGGCTCGTTCAAGGACCGCGGCATGACCGTGGCCGTGACCCACGCCGTCTCCGAGGGCAGTGAGGCGCTCATCTGCGCGTCCACCGGCAACACGTCGGCCTCGGCGGCGGCATACGCCGCCCGGGCCGGTATCAAGGCCTTCGTGCTCATCCCGGACGGCAAGATCGCGCTGGGCAAGCTCGCCCAGGCGATCATGCACGGTGCGACGGTGCTGCAGATCCGGGGCAACTTCGACGACGGCATGCGCATCGTCAAGGAGCTCGCCGAGCAGGCCCCGGTGAGCATCGTCAATTCCGTCAACCCTTACCGTCTTCAGGGTCAGAAGACCGCCGCGTTCGAGATCGTCGAGGAGCTCGAGCGGGTGCCGGACTACCACTGCCTGCCGGTGGGCAACGCAGGCAACATTACCGCGCACTGGATGGGCTACTCGGAGCTCGCCCTCGGACCCCACGACCCGCCGACGGCGGCGTACCTGCCCTGCGGTCACCGCCCGTTCCACAGCGGTGTGGTCCGCGAGCGCCCGCGCATGGTCGGCTACCAGGCCAGCGGCTCCGCGCCGTTCCTGCGCGGCGGCGCGGTGAGCGAGCCGGAGACGGTGGCCACGGCGATCCGTATCGGCAATCCCCAGTCCTGGGACTACGCCTGGGCGGCCAGCAGCGAGTCCGGCGGCTGGTTCGACGAGCTCACCGACGAGGAGATCCTGGCCACCCAGCGCATGCTCGCCGACCATGAGGGCATCTTCTGCGAGCCGGCCTCGGCGGCATCGGTCGCCGGCACGCTGCGCGATGTCCGCTCCGGGCGGATCGAGGCCGGCAGCACCGTCGTGTGCACGCTCACGGGCCACGGCCTCAAGGACCCGGACGTGGCGAAGCAGCATGCCGACGGCGCAGTGAGCACCGTGGACGCGACCACCGGCGCGGTGAAAGACGCCATCCTCGGCCGTCTGTCCTGATAACACTGTGAGGGCACCGCGCCTCGACTTCCTGGCACCGGGGCTGCTTGGGCCGCTGCCGCCGCAGCTGCGGGACCACTTGGCGCAGACGGGACGTGTGCCCGCCACGGAGCGACTACTGGCCCGTGCGTCCCGGCTGCGGGTGTCCGCCCCGGAAGGCATCGCCCCGTGGCCGTCCGCCTTCCCCGGCGCCGGCGCACTGGGGCTCGCCGGCGCCGGCGGCAGCCCGGACGAGGCCCTGTGGTACTGCGCCGACCCGCTCCATCTGCGCCCGGACCGCGACCGGCTTCTGGCCTTCGCCGGTGACGCGGCAAGCCTCGAGCCGGCGGAGGCGCAGGCCGTCGCCGACGCGTTCAACGGCCTGTTCCGCGAAGACGGGCTGACCGTGACCGCGATCGGATCCCGTCTGTTCCTGCGCCTGGTCACGCCGGCTCGCCCTGGCCCCGAGGTCGCCTCGACCCGTGAGCTGGCGGGCCGCTACATCGACGCCTTCCTGCCCGAGGGCGAGGACGGCCGTGCCTGGCGCGGGCTGCTCAACGAGACCCAGATGCTGCTTCACGGGCTCGCCTTCAACGCGGCCCGTGAGGACGCGGGCCGTCTGACGGTGAACGGACTGTGGTTCTGGGGGGGCGGCTACGCCCCCCACCCGGAGCCCGGCGGCGTCCTCGCTGGCAGCCGCACATTCACCGGCGACCCGGTGCTTGCCGGACTGGCGCTCGCCAGCGGCGGGGCGGCGCACGAACCGCTTGCCGACGACGGTCGCCTGCCCGAGGGGGACGGTCACGACATCGTCCACTGGGCGGCGCCGGACGCCGCGATCACCAGTGGCGACCTTGAGGGGTGGCTCGCAGCGCTGCAGCGCTTCGAGAGCCACTGGGTCCCGGCATTCACTGCGGCCCTGGCGTCCGGCCGCCGCAGCGAGATCCGGATCCATACCGGCGGCGTTCCGGGCTGGCGGTGCCGGCGCGGCGACGGCCACCGCATCTGGCGCCGGGTCCGCGCACTGGCCCACCACCTGGAGCGCGCCTGATGGCCGCACGTCTGGAGCGTCGCGCGATCACCGGCGATCCCGACCGCATGCCGCCGGACTGGCACCCGGTGCTCCGCCGGGTCTACGCGGCACGGGGTATCGACGACCCGGCCGATCTTTCCACGGCACTCGCGACGCTCGCCAACCCGGCCACCCTCGGCGGCGCCGACGCCGCCGCGGCGTTGCTCGCCGAAGCGGTACAGGGCGATCAGCGGGTGCTCTTCGTGGGCGATTTCGACGCTGACGGTGCGACCAGCTGCGCGGTGGGCCTACGCGCCCTCCGGGCGATGGGCGCGACGAATGTCGACTACCTCGTCCCCAATCGGTTCGAGTACGGCTACGGCCTGAGCCCGGAGATCGTCGAGGTCGCCCGCGAGCGCTCGCCGGATATCATCGTTACGGTCGACAACGGCATATCGAGCCTCGATGGTGTCGCCGCGGCGCGTGACGCGGGCATTCGCGTGATCGTCACCGACCACCATCTGCCCGGGCCGACGCTGCCGTCGGCGGATGCCATCGTGAATCCCAACTGCCACGGCGACCCGTTCCCGAGCAAGGCGCTCGCCGGCGTCGGGGTGGTGTTCTACGTCATGGCCGCGCTGCGCCGCCGCCTGGCGGCCGCGGACTGGTTCGACGCCAACGGCATGGCACCTCCCAACCTCGCGGCGTTTCTCGATCTGGTCGCCCTGGGCACCGTCGCGGACGTCGTGCCGCTCGACCGCACCAACCGCACCCTGGTCCAGCAGGGCCTGGCACGGATCCGCGCGGGGCAGGGCTGCCCTGGGATACAGGCGCTGCTGGACGTCTCCGGGCGCACCGCCGCCCGGGTCGTTGCCTCGGACCTCGGCTTCGCCCTGGGGCCGAGGCTTAACGCCGCCGGTCGCCTTGACGACATGTCCGTGGGTATCGAGTGCCTGCTGAGCGACGACCCCGCCCACGCCCGCGGACTTGCCGAGCGCCTTGACGGACTGAACCGCGAGCGCCGCGAGATCGAGGGGCGGATGAAGGCCGAGGCCGTGGCCCACGTGGACGAGCTGGTCGCGAAGATGGGCGACGACGGTGTCCCGCCGGGCCTGTGCCTGGCACATCCGGACTGGCACCAGGGCGTCATCGGCATCGTGGCTTCGCGGGTAAAGGAGCGCTTCCACCGCCCGGTAATCGCCTTTGCCCCGGCAGGGGAGGAGGGCATGCTCAAGGGCTCCGCACGGTCCATTCCGGGATTGCACATGCGGGACGTGCTCGAGCGTATTGACACCCTCAATCCCGGGCTGATTCCGCGTTTCGGCGGACACGCCATGGCGGCGGGGCTATCGCTGCCGGACGCCCATCTGGAACGATTCCGGGAGGCCTTCGTGGAGACGGTAACGTCCTGGGTCAGCGCCTCCGACCTGGACGCCACGGTACTCACCGACGGCACGCTGGCGCCGGATGAGCTCACCCTGGAGCTCGCGGCACGGCTGCGCAACGGCGGCCCGTGGGGCCAGGCGTTTCCCGAGCCGGTCTTCGAGGGGACGTTCGCCGTGCGTGAGCGCCGGATCGTCGGGGGCAGCCATCTCAAGCTGCGGCTCTCGCCGGTGGAGGGTGGGCCGGTGGTGGACGCGATCGCCTTCGGGGGCGCGGACCACGGCTGGGATGATCTGGACGGCGCGGTGCGAGCGGCCTACCGCCTGGACGTCAACGCCTACCGCGGCCGTGAACGCCTGCAGCTCGTCGTCGTGCACATGGAGCCGGCATAGCTAGCCCCCTGAATCCGGAATCCCGGCATGGCACACGGGCCCACGCGGCCGGCAACGGCCCGCCGGACGGGATCGCCGGGTCGGACAGAGCCAGGGGCCGTTCAGCCGTCGTCGGACGACTCCTCCGTCGCCGGCAGCTCCGGTCCCGCGAGGGGCATCAGCCGCACCGGCGTTGCCGCCGGCCAGGCCTTTCGCCAGGCATCCAGCCCGGTCTCGTCACCGGCATCGTCGCCGACCGGCAGGGACAGCAGGGTGACGTCGGCGAGCGTCCCCGCCGCCACCTTCTCCGGGGCGGGCGTCGCTGTCAGACGTCCGGCCACCACCACACGCGTGGGCATACCGTCACCGAGGCACCGGGCCGGCGACGGCCGCCAGGCCGTACCGCCGTCCGCTGCCGATCCCGCTGACGCCAGCCCTCGGGCACCGGCCAGCAGCTCCGCGGTTCGCAGGCCCGGGCGCGGGGAGAGCGTGACATCCGTCACCCGGTCGGCCCCGACAACGATGCGCAGCGTGTCCCCGGCGTCGGGACGGCCCATCTGTGAGAACAGGACCTGGGGCGGGACCGCGGCGGCGGCCGCCGGGTCCACCAGCAGGCAGTGGCGCGTCCCGGTCCCGGGGGCCGCGATTCCGGTGCCGGTGGCCAGCAGCACCGCCAGTGCCGTGGCGCGGGTAATGCCACATCCCCTCACGTGGCGCCCTCCGGGGCCTCCGTGGTGGTCCCTGTTCGGCGGCGGCGTACGGCACGCTCAACGAACAGCGGCAGAAAGACGATCAGGTCGTAGAGCGCCAGGACGAGGCGGGTCAGGAATACACAGGTTGCCGTGGCGAGACGCACGACCGCGTCCAGCACCCGCAGGAGCGCGACCGCGGCCGCCGTAATCGCGACCAGGCCCTGGCGCAGGGTGTTTTCGAGCGGTATGGGGATGAGCGCCACGACCAGGCTCAGGGTGAAGGCCAGACCCGCCTCGACCAGTGCCGGCGTCCACATGAATACGGGCGGTGCGATCGAGGCGGTGCCGCCAGCGAACAGCGCATCCCCGGCGGCATCGAGGGCGAATAGATAGTCGCGCGTGAGCGCCAGCGCGCCGGCCATCACCGCGAACAAGGCGAGCACCGTGCCCGCGAGGACTCCGAATCCCGTACGTATCGCCGTCCGCGCATTGCCCAGGGCCGGCACCATACGCGTCACCCGCGTGGTTTCCGCCAGCACGAAGCCGGCGAGGGCGGTGACACTGATGAACGTCGCTGACAACCAGGCGGAGAACGGTATTCCGGCAGGCCCGGTACCGGTGGCCGCGCCGATCTCGTTGAGCGGCCGCACGAGCAGGGCGTGCAGGGTCACGGCGGCGGTCGCGGTGACCGCCAGGGCAAGCAGGGCTCCGATCCAGCGGACCAGCGCCTGCCCGGCGGCGCGGCGGACCGGATCGCTCTCCCGCTGGCTCAGGCGCTCGAAGACCGAAATGCGCCGGTCCAGCGCCGCCGCACGGCCCTCGACACGCTCCACACCGCCGCGGATCGTCTCCAGCGTACGGCTCATGCGCCGCCAGATCGGCACCATGCGCCGGATCACCCGGTGCCGGCGATGACTGGCCGAACGGTAGCTCTGCAGGGTGTTGTGACAGGCGCGTTCCAGCGTGGCGTGCATGTCGTCCAGCACACGGGCCACGGACGGGTCGTCCGGGCGCTCCAGCGAGACCACGGAGTCCACCGCCCGAACCCACTCCGGCGGCCGTGGTGGTGTCTCCTCCGTCTGGCGGTAGTCCGCTTCCAGGTCCCGCAGCTGGCCGGTGAGCACCTGCTGGAGGTGGGGAAAGCCGGAGAGGTCTCGCTGTATCGTGTGCTCGAGATGGGCAAGCTCACGTTCGGTGCGCACGCGCGCACCCTCGCGGACATAGGCCACCAGCAGGCGGCGATAGGTCCGTCCGAGCCGCCGGCGGACGGCCGACAGCTGCGCATGGGCCCGCTGCAGGCCCCGGGCGAGGCCGGTGCCGCCCACCCGGATGCACCGGCGTGCCGGTCGCCTCGCCAGGTAGAGCACGGCCACGGCCACGACCACCCAGAACAGGGCGGACAGCCACGGATTGTCGAGCGGAAACTGCACAAGCCGCTGCATTCGAGAGAAATCCCCGCGTTGGCCCGGTGGCCCTACACTCTGCGATGCCGGGCCGAGGAGGGCAAGACCCGCGGCGGGGGTTACTCCTCCGCCGCCGCCGTATGACGTGCCGGATCCGAGCCGGTCAGCTCGGCCAAATCGGCGGTGATGCGTGCCCCTTCACGCAGCACCAGATCCGGACGATTGTCGTCGGAGAGGTCATCCAGGCTCTCCACCGGGGAACGGCCCAGCGCCTCGAGCTCACGGTTGACCGCTTTGAGCCTCGCGGCCCGGGCCTTGTCGGCCCTGTCACGACGCACCGCCTCGTCCAGGGATACCGTGGTATCCGCCTGGGCCGCCTCCTGCCGGGCCACCTCGCCGGCCAGCGCCTGCAGGGCCGGATCGGTCTTCATCCGCTCCTCGTGGCGCTCGCGCAGGCGCTCGAGAGGCAGCGGGGCAGCACGATGGTGGAACGCCACGTCATCGATCTCGTCCCAGGGCAGAGGGTTGTCCGTGGCACGTTCACCGGTCTCGTCCGGGCTGGCGATGGGCAGATCGATGTCAGGCTCGACACCGCGAAGCTGGGTGCTGTGGCCGGTAATCCGGTAGAACTTGGCCACCGTCATCTTGAGCCGGCCGGTGGGCTCGTCGCCGTCCAGCCCGAAACGCTCGAGGTCGACGAGGGTCTGCACCGTTCCCTTACCGAAGGTGCGGTCGCCGGCGATGACCGCACGGCCGTAGTCCTGCAGTGCGCCGGCCACGATCTCCGAGGCGGAGGCGCTGAAGCGGTCGACCAGTACCGTGAGCGGCCCGTCGTAGGCGGTGGTGCCGTCGTCCTTGTCACGCAGGACTTCGCGGTCGCCGCTGCTGCGGCGGACCTGGACCATCGGCCCCTCGGGCACGAACAGACCGGCCACGCGGGTCGCCTCCTCCAGGGAGCCGCCGGCATCGCCGCGCAGGTCGAGCACGATGCCGTCGACCTTGCCGTCGAAACCGTCGATGAGGTCGGCGACGTCCCGTGAGGTGCTGCGATAGTCTTTCTTACCGGCCTCGGCCGCCTGGAAGTCCATGTAGAACGCGGGGATGGTGATCACGCCGATCCGCCGGGCGTTGAGACCCTCGTCCACATCGATGACCCGCGAACTCGCGGCCTGCTCCTCCAGCTCGATGCGGTTGCGGGTGAGCTTCACCACCTCGGGGGAGGCGCTGCCACCGGCCTCGCTCGGGAGCACGCGCAGGCGCACGACGGATTCGCGCGGACCGCGGATCAGCTCGACAACGTCCGAGAGCCGCCAGCCGACTACGTCCACCATCCGGCCGTCGCCCTGGGCGACGCCGATGATTCGGTCGCCGGGGGAGAGCTCACCGCTGCCCGAGGCGGGCCCGCCGGGGATGAGCTCGACGATCTCGGTGTACGCCCCTTCGCCCTTGAGCAGCGCGCCGATGCCCTCCAGCGACAGACTCATGTTGATGTCGAAGTTCTCGGAGCGACGCGGTGAGAGGTAGCTGGTGTGCGGGTCATAACGCCCGGCCCAGGCGTTCATGAACGTCTGGAAGATGTCTTCCGGGCGATACTGACCGAGCGTCCGTGCCATGCGCTCGTAGCGTCCGCGCAGGGTCTCCCGGACCTTCGACCAGGGCGTGTCGTTGAGCCGCAGGGTGAGGGCGTCGTGACGCACGCGCTTGCGCCAGAGCGCGTCCAGCTCGTCGCTGCTGGCCGCCCAGTCCGCGTCGTCCCGGTCGAGCTGGAATCGCCCTTCGCCGTTGCGGATGAAGTCCCCGTCGAGGAGCGACAGGGCATAGTCAACGCGCTCGCGGACCCGCTGGTAGTAGCGGTTGAAGATCTCCCACGCCGGGTCGAGCCGGCCGTTGCGCACCATCTCGTCGAGCTCGGTGCGGTAGCCCGAAAACGACTGGATGTCACTGGCAAGAAAGTAGTAGCGCTGCGGGTCGAGGGCGTCGAAGTACGCCCGGTAGACGGCCCGCGAGAGGTCGTCGTTCACCGCCTGGTCACGGATATGGTACTGGCTGAGCAGCTCGGCAATCAGCCGGGCCTCCCCCTGCTGCAGCGACGTGGGACGGGGCAGCGACTGGGCAGTCGCCGCCCCCGTCAGCGCCACCGCGAGGATCGCGGTGGCCAGGACCGAGAAGAGACGTTTCATGGGCTTACCCGTTGTGATGATCCTCTGAGCGTTCGAGGCTGCGCGCCACGACCTCGCCAACATCCTTGGACAGCGCCGGACGCGCTTCGATCCGTTCGAGCGCGGCCCGCATGGCCTCACTGCGCCGGGGATCGTAGCGCCGCCAGCGGCTCAGCGTCTTGGCCAGGCGCGCGGCGACCTGCGGGTTCATCCCGTCCAGCTCGATGACCCAGTCCGCGAGGAAAGTGTAGCCCGCACCGTCCGCGCGGTGGAAACGCACGGCGTTGCCCTGGCAGAACGCACCGATCAGCGAACGCAGGCGATTGGGGTTGCGCGGATCGAATGCCGGGTGCGCGGCGAGGGCGCGCACGCGCTCGAAGGCGTCCTCGCGGCGGGAGAGCGCCTGCACGCGGAACCACTTGTCCAGCACTAGCGGATCGTCGCGCCAGCGCTCCGCGAACGCCTCCAGCGCGGCCTCGGCCTCCGCATCCGGGCGGTCGGCGAGCAGGGCGAGGGCGGCCATGGTGTCGGTCATGTTGTCCGCCTCGCGGTAGTGCGCCAGGCAGCGTGCCAGCGCGTCGTCCTCCACCGTGGCGAGGTAGTCGAGGGCGACGTTGCGCAGCCGCCGACGGCCCATGTCCTCCGCCTCGGGCCGGTAGGGGCCATCGACCGCATTGCGGGTATAGACCGTGCGGAGGTCCGCGGCGAGGGCGCGGGCGAGGGCGGCGCGGAGGTGTTCGCGCGCCTCGTGGATCGCGTCGACCTCGATGACCGCCATCTGCTCGGCGATGAAGCCCTCGCCGGGCAGGGTGAGGGCCTCGGCGACGAGCGCGGGGGCCGCCGCCGTGTCGTTGAGTGTCTCGCGGAACGCATCGACGAACGTCGCAGGGACCTCGCCGACACCATTCTCCACCCAGCGCAGCAGGATGCGCGTCGCCAGGCGCTGGCCGGCCTCCCAGCGGTTGAAGGCGTCGCTGTCGTTGGCGAACAGGAAGGCCAGCTGCTCGTCGGTGTAGTCATAGTCCAGACGCACCGGTGCGGAGAAGCCGCGGAGCAGAGACGGTACCGGCCGTTCCGTCAGTCCCTCCACCACGAAACGCTGTTCCGGCTCGCGCACGTCCAGCACACGGGTGCCCGGCGCCGGGGCATCCGTCTCGCCGGCGAGACGGACCGGCAGGTCGGCGCCGTCCGCCCCGACCAGGCCGATCGCGAGCGGGATGTGCAGCGGCGCCTTATCCGGCTGGTCCGCCGTCGGTGCGGTCTCCTGGGTGACGGTCAGCGTGAGGCGGCCGTCTGCCGGGTCGTACTCGTCGCTGACACGCATCACCGGGGTGCCCGACTGGTTATACCAGCGGGCGAACTGGCCGAGGTCGACGTCATTGGCGTCCGCCATCGCCGCAAGGAAGTCCTCGCAGGTCACCGCCTGGCCGTCGTGACGCCGGAAATACAGGTCCAGTCCGCGGCGGAACCCCTCCTGGCCCAGGAGGGTGTGGTACATGCGGATGACCTCGGCGCCCTTCATATACACCGTCGCGGTGTAGAAATTATTGATCTCGGCGTACGCGCCCGGGCGCACGGGGTGCGCCATGGGGCTGGCGTCCTCGGGAAACTGGGCGGCACGCAGGGTACGTACCTCCTGGATGCGGCGCACCGCCGGCGCGCCGCGGTCGGCGCTGAATTGCTGCTCGCGGAAGACCGTCAGCCCCTCCTTGAGGCTGAGCTGGAACCAGTCGCGCAGGGTGACGCGGTTGCCGGTCCAGTTGTGGAAGTATTCGTGGCCGATCACCGCCTCGATATTGGTGTAGTCGGCGTCCGTGGCGACGTCGGGCCGGGCGAGGATGTACTGGGTGTTGAAGATGTTCAGCCCCTTGTTCTCCATCGCCCCCATGTTGAAGTCGCCGACCGCTACGACGAGGTAGTTGTCGAGGTCGCACTCGAGCCCGTAGGTCCGTTCGTCCCAGGCCATCGCCGCCTTGAGCGAACGCATGGCGTGGGCCGTGCGCCCGGCGTTGGCGTGCTCGGTGTAGATCGCCAGGCGGATATCACGCCCGGAGGGGGTCGTGTGCCGGTCCTCGTGGCAGTGCAGGTCGCCGGCGACCAGCGCGAACAGGTAGCTCGGCTTGGGGAAGGGGTCGTGCCAGCGCACCCAGTGACGGCCGTCGTCGAGCTCGCCGCTACCCACCGGGTTGCCGTTGGACAGCAGTATCGGACAGGCGCCGCGATCGGCGGTGATGGTCACGGTATACCGTGCCATCACGTCGGGACGGTCCGGGAAATAGGTGATCCGGCGGAAGCCCTCGGCCTCGCACTGGGTGCAGAACATCCCGCCGGAACGGTACAGCCCCTCCAGCCGGGTATTGTCCTGGGGCCGCAGCCGCGTGGTGACGGACAGGGTAAAGCGCTCCGGCACGCCGGCGAGCGTCAGCGAGCGCTCGTCGACGTCGAACTCGGTGGCGTCCAGGGGGCGGTCGTCGATGGCCAGCGCCTCCAGCGCGAGGTCCTCGCCGTCCAGCACCAGCGGCGAGCCGGGTGCCGTATGCCCCGCGCGGTGCACTTGCAGCCGTGAATGGACGAGGGTCTCCTCGTCGCCGAGCTCGAAGTCCAGGGCCACCTCGTCGACAAGGTAGGCCGGGGACGTGTAGTCACTGAGGTAAACGGTGGCGGGCTCGGTGCTCATCGATTCTCCCAATTCCGGTTTCGGGTCCGCGGCGACGGATCCCCGATGTCCTGGACCAGGACACTAGGGTATCGCCCCAGACCGGTATGGCCTAGGGACGCCTTGCACGATTGACCGGTGACGGCCACCGCCGTTCCGCACCGCGCCATGCCGCCCCCCGGGGCCTCTGTTAGACTGCATCGCTTTCGGGCACAGGGGGCAGGGCATGAGCTCCTCCGGCGACATGGCGGGACAGACATCGACAAGGCCAGGCGTGGCAACGGCGCTCTGCGTGTTCGTGCCGTTCGCCCTCGGCTATTTCCTGTCCTACATCTACCGAACGGTCAATTCCGTGATCGCCCCCAACCTGGTGGCGGACACGGGTATCAATGCCGCCGACCTGGGGCTGCTCACCAGCGCGTTCTTCCTGGCGTTCGCCGTTGCCCAGCTGCCGCTGGGGATGCTGCTTGACCGTTTCGGCCCGCGGCGGGTCGAGGCCGCATTGCTGCTGATCGCAGGGCTCGGCGCGTGGCTGTTCGCCCAGGGGGACTCGCTGGTCAGCCTGACCGTCGGGCGCGCGTTTATCGGTCTCGGCGTATCCGGCTGCATGATGGCCGCGTTCAAGGCCTTCGTGCAGTGGTTCCCGGCGCGCCGGCTGCCGTTCATCAACGGCTGCCTGATGGCGGTGGGCAGCACGGGCGCCCTCGCCGCAACCGCCCCGGTGGAGTGGCTGCTCGGCTTTACGAGCTGGGAGATGCTGTTCATCGGTCTCGCGGGTTTTTCCGTGCTCATCTCGCTGACACTGCTCCAGGTTGCGCCGGAACACGAGGAGGCCCCGGCGCATCTGGGCCTGGGACAGCAGCTCGGTGGGATTGCCAAGGTCTTCCGCGACCGCTATTTCTGGCGGTTGGCACCGTTCACGGTTGCCTCGCAGGCGGCGTTCCTCGCCATACAGGGGCTGTGGGCGGGGCCGTGGCTACGGGACGTGGCCGGGCTGGACCGCGGCGGCGTGGCCCTGCATCTCACCGGGCTGAGCCTGGCGGTGGTGGCCGGCTTCCTGCTCTCCGGCACCGTGGCGACCCGGTTCGCGCGGCGCGGGGTGGCACCGGGGACCGTCGCCGTGTGCGGCATGACGGGCTTCCTGCTCGTCGAGATCGCGCTGATCCTCTCCGGCGGCGCCTTCCCGCTGATGCTGTGGATGGCCTTCGGTCTCCTCGGCACCTCCGGCACTGTGCCGTACGCCGCGCTCTCGCAGCACTTCCACGGCCAGCTGGCCGGACGCGCGAATACCGCGCTGAATCTGCTGGTGTTCGTTGGCGCGTTCGCGGTGCAGTGGGGCATGGGCGGCGTACTTCACCTCTGGGAGGATCCGGCGACCAGCACTTACGGCGCTACCGGTTACACGGTCTGCCTCGGGACGCTGGCGCTGTTGCAGTCCGCCGGCCTGGTCTGGTTTGTCCTCGGCCGGCGGGGACAGGCCTGATGTTCGGTACCTGGACGGACTGGCTGGACGCCATGGCGGCAGGGCCGGTGCCGTCGCTGGAGGTGCGTCACCCGGGTCTGCCTGTGCACCGGCGCCGCTCGCCGCCGGTGATCCTCGTCCACGGTGCGTATGCGGCCGCCTGGTGCTGGCAGGCCCACTGGCTGGACCACCTGGCCTCGGCCGGCGTGCCCGGCCTCGCAGTGAGCCTGCGCGGCCACGGCGACAGCGGCGGACGCCTGGATACCGCCGGCATCGCCGCCTACGTGGCGGACGTCGAGTCGGTAATGGCCCGGACCGGGGAACCCTGCATCCTCGTCGGCCACTCCATGGGCGGGTTCGTCGTGCAGCGCCTGATCGAGCGCGCGCGGCACGAGGTTGCGGCAGCGGTGCTGCTGGCACCGGTCCCGCCCACCGGGCTGCTGGGCTCCGGCCTGCGCCTGATGGGGCGCGACCCGATGCTCGCCGGCCAGCTCTCGATGCTTCAGGGGGCCGGTCCGGCGCTGGTGGATATCGACGTGGCCCGCCGCGCCCTGTTCTCACCGCGGGTCCCGGACGCAGTGGTCGAGCGTTTCGCGCCGCTGATGCAGCGGGAATCGCCCCGGGCGTTGTGGGAGATGACGTTCGGACCGTTGCCGAGTGCCGCGGCGCTGCGCCGGGCCGGGGTGCCGACACTGCTGGTGGCCGCCGCGGAGGACGCGCTGTTCGCACCGGAAGAGCTGCGCTCCGCGGCGCAGCAGATCGGCGCGGACTACGAACTCGCCGGCCGGGTGGGACACGGCATGATGCTGGAGCCGCACTGGCAGCCGGTGGCCGACAGGGTCCTGCACTGGCTCCGCGCGGCCGGCGTCTACCAGCGGTAGCGGTCCCACATTTCCGGATTGGCCCAGTTGCGTGGGCTCAACCAGTCCGGCGTCGTCTTGTAGGTGGAGATATCGAATTCGAACAACCGCACCTCGCGTCGGCCTTCGACGCAGTCGCCGAGATGGACATAACCGAGACCGACGAGGTCACGCCGCCGCCAGGGCGCGGCGGCGCCATCATGGGTAGCCACCAGCACGTGCCTCGCGCACAGGTCGCGCAGGCGGGCCAGGATCACGGCGGCGTCTTCTCCAGCGGGCCCGGTGGCGGCGTCCGCCAGAGCCAGATCGAAGCGCACGCCCGGCTGCAGATGTCCCAGCGCATCGTCGGCGGCGAGCGTCGTAGTGATCGCGTGCCAGCGCTCTTCCGGCGCCAGTCCGCCTCCGACGGCAACGATGGACGCCGGCGTCAGCGCCTCGATGATGGCGCTCAGCCGCGGTGCGAGCTCGGGCAGGGTGTCGCTCATGGTAGTCCCGTTACACATGGGTGACGGCAAGCGTAACACGGTGGCCGGGGCGGCCGGCTGGCAAAACGTGCCGCGAGCGACCATGCTTGGCAGGTCGCCAGCGGAGGGCGGCCGGGGGTCGCGACTCGCGGGCAGGTCCGCGGGCCTGTGTGCCCGCGTCCATGACGACACCATCGTATGGCAGCGACGGGGTCGGGATGGGATAATCCCGCGCCGTTTTCCGAGCTGGGGGTGACGACGATGAGCATATCCACCGATACCGAACCGCGTAACCGCTTCCGCAGTGAATTCTCCGCGGCGGAGGTAACCTTCCGCGAGCAGGGCAGCCGGCGGATCCAGCAGGGGGCCGACCTGCAGATCGCCGCCGAGCGGGTCACCTTCGAGACGGACGCCGCCGTGGTCCCCGGCGCGGGCCTGCGCCTGCGCGTGCCGGAGCGCCCCGACGAGCCCCATCCGCTGGAAGCGGTCATGGAGGTGGAACAGGTCGACGTCCGCCCCGGCAACCGCTTCCGCGTCAGCGGCCGCCTGCGCCGCGACGACTGATCGCCCTCAACCCGCCCCGCACGCCGCCGGGGCGGCCACCGCCGGCCTGGAGTGCGCCGTTGTACCGCCTGATCCGTCCGCTGCTGTTCTCACTGGATGCCGAACGTGCCCACGAGCTGACCCTTGCCGGCCTCGACCGGCTCCATGCCCTGGGGCTGAACGGGCTGGCCGCGCGGCCGCCCGCCGGTGACCCGGTCACGGTCATGGGCCTGCGTTTCCCCAACCCGGTGGGACTGGCGGCCGGCCTCGACAAAAACGGCGACCACGTCGACGCCCTGGGTGCGCTGGGCTTCGGCTTCGTCGAGGTGGGCACGGTGACGCCGCGCCCGCAGCCGGGGAACCCGCGCCCACGACTGTTCCGCCTGCCCGGCGATACCGCCCTGATCAACCGTTTCGGCTTCAACAACAAAGGCGTGGACCATCTGGTCGGGCGCCTCCAGGCACGGCGGTTCGAGGGCGTCGTGGGGGTCAACATCGGCAAAAACCGGGACACCCCGCTGACCGCCGCGGTGGACGACTACCGGCACTGCCTGGAACGGGTCTACGCCCACGCGGACTACGTCGTGGTGAACGTGTCGTCACCGAACACCCCCGGCCTGCGCGAGCTCCAGGGCGGCGATCACCTGGGCGCGCTGCTCGAGGCGGTGTGCGAGACCCGGGAACGTCTCACCGGCCGGCACGGCCGACGCGTCCCGCTGGTGATCAAGATTTCGCCCGACATGGCCGCGGGCGAGGTCGCGGTCATGGCCGAGCGCGTGCTCGCCTGCGGCATCGACGGCGTTACCGCGACCAACACCACGCTGTCCCGGGACGGCCTTACCGATAGCCGCATGGCCGCCGAGACCGGGGGACTGAGCGGCGCCCCGCTGCGTGACCGCGCCGGCCGCACGCTCACGCAACTCGCCGGGGCGCTCGATGGCCGGGTCCCGCTGATCGGTGTCGGGGGTATCACCTGCGACGATGACGCGGCGGCACGGCGCCGGGCCGGGGCGGCGCTGATCCAGCTCTATACCGGCCTGATTTACCGGGGGCCGGGCCTGATTGGCGAGTGCGCCAGGGCGCTCCGGGACGAGTCGCTGCGACCGTCGCCGGCCGAGACGTAGCGGCAGGACACTTCCCACCCCCACGGATCACGGTGGGGGGCCTGCCGTGCGTAAAGACATCCGGTGATCCCGACCCGCTGCCTTGTCCGCTCGGTGCGCGTTGCGCACCCTCGACGATCACGCCCAAGAGTTTGCACTAATGCAAACTCAATCCCCGCCTATATGGAATTTTTTGCATTCAGGAACAGGCTTACGCTTCCCGGAACACGCTGATCACGGCGTAGTGCGGTTCGACCCGGCAATCGGTAGCGGGCGGACGCGGGATCGCGACATCAAGGGAGGTCGCCATGAATGCGGAAAACCGGAAGGTGCCCACACCTGACAACGATTTGCGTACCGGCACGTTGATGCACCAGAGCCTGGAGATGCAGGCTGCCGCTCGCGGTGCCGTCACGCTGTACCTGATCAGCGCAGCGTTGCGGGCCTTGTTTCGCGCCGCGCGCGCGCTCCGACGGCGGGCCCGCCGCCGGGACGGCGGGGCGGCGGCCTTACCGCAGCGGTGCCGCGGCACTCCGTAGGGGAGTGGCCGGTGCAGGCGGGCGGGGCATCGTAATGCCCGTACAACCATGATCCCGGGGCGAACCGCGGTGCCGGATCAGCCGTGGCCGGAGAGACGGTCCTGCAGGGCGCGCACCGCCTCGCGCATGAACGTGGCAAAGGCCCGGATGCGCGCCACCCCGCGAAGATCCGGATGCATCAGGATCCACAGGTCCATGGCAAGCTCCGGCACCGGTGCAGTCAGACGAGTGAGGCGCGGCTCGGCGTCGCCGAGATAGCAGGGCAGCACCCCCGCGCCGATCCCCTCCCGCACCGCCGCGTACATGCCGACCAGGGTGTCCGCCCGGAACCGGCAGCGCCCATCGTGGCCACTCGCGTCCATCCACCGGATCAGCTCCCGCTGACTCCAGCTCTCGTCCGGCCCGATCCAGTCCAGCTCTTCCGGATCCGGGGACGAGGACGGATCGGTCACGAGATCCCGCGAGACATACGCCGCCTGGGCCAGGGTGCCGATACACTGGCCGACGAGGTGCTCCGGCGGCCGCCTGGTCACCCGCAGGGCGACATCCGCCTCGCGCCGGGGCAGGCTGAACAGCACGTCCGACACCGAGACTTCCAGGGCGATGTCGGGTTCGAGGCGGCGGAAACGGGCGAACAGCGGCGAGAGCAGACCGAGAAGCAGGCTGTCCGTGGTGGTCACCCGAACGGTACCGGACGGCCGCAGGTCCTGACCGACGACCCGGCGCTCCACCGCAAGGACCTCGTCCTCGACCCTTTTGCCCGCCGCGGCGGCCTCCTCGCCGGCGGGCGTCGGCGTGTAGCCGCTTCGCTGGCGTTCGAACAGGCGCACGCCGAGACGCCGCTCCAGGTCACCGAGGCGGCGATAGACGGTGGCGTGACTGACCCGGAGCCGGCGTGCCGCCCCGGACAGGGAACCCGTACGCGCAATCGCCAGGACCAGCCGGAGGTCGTCCCAGGGGAGGCGCTGTTCACTCATGCATGGAACATGCTCGGTTCGTCACTGAATCCGTTCCTCTGCGACAAAGCTAACGCAGCAGGAGCCCCCGGTCGACCAATGAAAGGGCGGCGTCACGGCCGATGCGGCCGGCTAGCCCAGCGGGGTCAGCAGTGCATGGAGGAAGTGGCCCGCCAGCCGCGGCTCCAGCACGAGCATGAACACCACGCCCCAAGCGGCCCCGGCGAGATGGGCACCATGGTTGATGTTATCCGATGCCTGGCGGTCGGCCCAGACCGAGTAGCCCACATACGCGACGGCGAAGATGATCGCGGGTACCGGCAGGAAAAACACCAGCAGGGTCGACCACGGCTGCAGCAGGATATAGGCGAACAGGACCGCGGATACCGCACCGGAGGCACCCAGGCTGCGGTACAGGCGGTCGTGGCGGTGACGCATGTGCGTCGGCACGATGGCGACCACGATCCCCGCGAGGTAGAACAGCGCGTAGCCCGGCGCGCCGATGTAGGGCACCAGCACCTGCTCCATGACCCGGCCGAAAAAGTAGAACGTCACCATGTTGAACAGCAGGTGAGCGCCGTCGGCGTGAATGAAGCCGTGGGTGAGCAGCCGCCACCACTCGCCCCGCGCCACGCCCGGAGGCCAGTAGATCAGCGCGTCGAACAGCGTGGGGCGCTGCCAGGCGGCGAGGGAGACGGCGACGGTCACGCCGATGATCAGCAGGGTCACAGTCATTGAGGGCATCCCGGTTCCTTGGCGGACGATGCGTTCAGTATGGGGGCGGCGCCCGTGATTCCGAAGGCGGTGGCGGGTCGCCGATAACGGCGTCATTTGTGAAAGCGCATCCGATATGCTTTAGTAACAGCTGCTTGGGGGACAAAGCGTGAATGCGCTCGAAACGGGGCCCCGACCACTAACGGCCCCAACGGGGTGATCCTGCCCTGAAAAAAGAAACCAAGGGGCACTAATTCATGGCTGCTGTTGAGCACGGCGGAGAGGGCTCGATTCTGATCGCCGACGGCGAGCCCGCCGTGGCCATGGCGACATCCAGCAACCTCCAGACCGCCGGTCTCAGCGTCCGTGGCGTGGTCCACAGTCTGGAGGGCGTGCGTGAGCATCTGCGGGCATGCATCAATGATCCCCGTAGCAACATGCTCCTCGCCGTCGTGGGCGAGACACTGCTGGGCGAGGCGGACAGCCGTCCAGGCCGGGATCTGCTGGCGCTGGCGCAGGAGGCGGGGGTCGGCCTGGTCCTGCTGCGCCGCTCCCGCGCCGGCGTGCGTCCCGGCGATCTGGCGGCTGCCCGGGAGCGGGGGCTTCTCGACGTGCTCACCACCGGTGAGGCGCAGGAGGGCATGGCCCACCGTTTCTCGCTGCTGCTCTGGACCCAGGCCGAACACCGTGCGTTGCGCCTGCGCGAACGGGCACTGGAGTCCGAGGTCTCGGAGCTGCGGGTCATGGAGTCGCGGCTCGAGCACCTCGTCTATCACGACGATCTCACCGGTCTCTGGAACCGCCGTCGTCTCAAGGAGGCTATCGAGCTCGCGATCTTTCGCGCCACCAGCCTCGATCGCCCGTGCTCGCTGCTGCTCATCGACATGGACCGGTTCAAACTGGTCAACGACCTGGAGGGGCACGAGGCCGGCGATCGTTTTCTCATCGAGGTCTCGCGCCTGCTGCGCCGCCACGCCGGGCATACCGACACGGTGGCCCGTATCGGTTCCGACGAGTTCGCCGTCCTCCTGGAAAACCTGTCCGCGGAGCAGGCGCTGGAACGTGCGGAATTCATACGCGGCGAGCTCGAGGGCTACGGCTTCCGTCATGGCGGCCGTCAGTATCGTACCTGCGCGAGCATCGGCGTCGCCGGCATCGAAGGCGGCACCGGCAGCGCGGCGGTCAGCGAGCTCATGGCGCAGGCCGACCAGGCCTGCTTCGTCGCCAAGCAGCACGGGCGCAACCGGGTGCATGCGTACAGCGAGGGCGATCCGGAACTGGACTACCTTCGTCGCGACCACACCTGGGCACCGCTGATCCGCGAGGCGATCGAGCGGGACCGGCTGTTCCTGTGTTTCCAGCCGATCGTGCGGACCCGCGACGGACGCATCACGCACTACGAGTGCCTGTTGCGTATGCGCGACCGCGACGGCAACGTGTGCATGCCCGGGGAGTTCATCCCCGTGGCCGAACGCACCGGGCTGATCCACCGGCTCGACATGTGGGTGGTGGACCGGGCGCTGGACTTCCTTGCAGCCCAGCCCCGCGGTGAACGCGACGTGCGCGTCTCGGTGAACCTCTCGGCCCATGCGTTCCTCAACCGCGAGCTCTTCGATCTGCTGGCACGGCGGCTGGAGATGAGCCGCGTGCCCTCGGACCGCCTGCTGTTCGAGATCACCGAGACCGCGGCGATCGAGAACATGGCCCGCAGCCGCGAGCTGATCGCCCGGCTACGGGCCCTCGGCTGCCGCTTCGCCCTGGACGATTTCGGCTCCGGGTTCAGCACCTTCAACTACATCAAGCATTTTCCGGTGGATTACCTCAAGCTCGACGGCAGCTTCATCGTCAACGTCGCCAACGATCCCGTGGACCAGGCCCTGGTGCGCCACATGATCTCCATCGCGCGCAGTCTCGGTAAGGAGACCATCGCGGAATTCGTCGAATCCGAGGCCGCCTTCGAGGCCGTGCGCGAGCTCGGCGTCGACTACGTCCAGGGCCACTACCTCGGCGAGGCCCGCGAGACCCCCATTGCACGGGTGGAACTGCCCGGCTATACCCCGACCGTTCCACCGGACGGCGATGGCGAACGCCCGGCCCCGCCGAGCGCGGACCCGCGCCGGGGGAGGGCGGGATGAGCGCCGGTCCCGTCGCACACGACCTCGTGCGCACGCTGCATGATCTGCCGTCCCCGCCGGAGGTCTACCGCCAGCTCACCGTCGAGCTCGACCGCCCGGAGTGGACTCCGGGGCGCATAGCGCGGGTCATCGGCGTCGACGCGGGGGTAACCGCCCGGGTGCTGCGCATGGTCAACAGCCCCTACTACGGTGTCGGCCGGGAGATCGCCACGGTGGAGGAGGCGGTCATGCTCCTCGGGGCGGAGGAGGTCCGCGGACTGGTGCTGGCGACGTCGGTAGTCGAGAGCTTCCGCGGGGTACCGGCGGAGCTGGTCAACATGGACGACTTCTTCCGCAACTCGGCGCACGCCGCGGTCGCCGGCGCCCGCCTCGCTGCACGGTCGACGGTGCGCATGGACCCGGCCCGGGCCTTCCTCGGGGGGCTGCTCCACGACGTCGGCAGCGTCGTCGTGTGCCTCCTGCTGCCGGAGGCGGCACGCAGCGCACTCCTCCACGAACTCCATGACAGCACGGACCCGCTGCTGACCATCGAGCGCGCGGTAATGGCCAGCGACGAGGCCGTCGTCGGCAGTGAGCTGCTGAGCGAATGGCACCTGCCCGAGGCCGTTGCGGCGGCCGTTCGCTGGCACGTGCACCCCGAACGCGCCACTGCCTACGACGGGCAGGCGGCGATCGTGCACCTAGGCAGCCGGGTCTCCATCGGCCTGCGTGGCGGCGTCGCCGATATCGGTGCGATCGTGCCGGAGACGGCGCCGGCGTGGACGTTGGCAGGCCTGGCGCCCCAGGACTGCGAGGGGTTGACCGACGAGATCGAGAACGCCTACGCCGAGACGGTGGCCCTGCTGCAATAGAGGGCGCTTGAGTCCCGCGACACCTCGGGGGAGAATAGCGCGCTCACGGAGGAGTGGCCGAGCGGTCGAAGGCGGCGGTCTTGAAAACCGCAGACCCGCAAGGGTCCGGGGGTTCGAATCCCTCCTCCTCCGCCACTACCGTCCACCGCGTGCCGCTGTCCCGGTGCCAGCTCCCGCCCGGATGCGGCCGCGCCGGCAAGAGGCTGGCGCGCCGGGAACCCCGTGATCAGGTAGCCACACAGGCCCGGGCCCGGCGACGACCGGAAGTGCCGGGCCGGCGGGGCGGAGGTTGTGGCAAGCGTTGACGGGTGGAGCGGCTTCACGGGCCCGGGCTGTGTCTCGACGGCCGTCCCGAATCCGGGGAGCGATCCGTTTCTCCAACCCGTTCGCGGGCTGGTCTCCCGCTCTGCGTCGTCGCGCGGGTAACGGGGTGGCAGCCGGCGTGGGCGGAGCACGCCGGCCCCGATACGTCAGCCCGCCGTTTTCACCAGGCTGTCCACGACGGCCTTCAGCATCTTCCTCGGGAATTCGGCGACGATCTCGCCGTCGCTGTCGAAGCCCTCATGAGCCCCTGCAACCGAGACCATCTGCGGCAGGACCCGGGCGCCCAGCTGCAGCTCCAGCATGTGGCGCAGCGCCATCAGCCCCCGGTAGCCGCCGAAGCCGCCGGGTGAGGCGCTGCCGAGCGCGAAGACCGGCTGGCCGAACGCCGCGCCCGCGCCGCCATTCTCCTGCACCCGCGACAGCCAGGCGAGCGAGTTCACGAGCAGGGGCGTGGCGTTGGCATTGTATTCCGGGCTCGCGATGAATATGCCGTCGTGGGTGCGGAAGCGTTCGTGCAGCCTCCCGGCCGCTTCCGGCACGCCGTCGTCCGCCTCGATGTCGCCGTTGTAGATCGGCATGTCGTAGTCGGCGAGGCTGATGTCGGTCACCTCCGCCCCGGCGTCCCTCAGATGTCTGACGGCGGCATCGAGGAGCCTGGCGTTGAACGAGCCGGTCCGGGTCGAAGCGGCGAAGGCCAGGATCCTGGGGGTGGTCATGGGGTTTTCCTCTCGAATGTCGTGCACTCAGGGCGATGGGGGATCATACCGGGCGGTCAGGACCCCGCCGAATCGGCGAACGCGTCGCGTCGATCCGAGACGGTCCGGACCACCCGGAGGATACCGCAGTTCGGGACCGGCGGGCATATAGCGGTTGCGGCCCACACTTCGCGCGCGGCGACCGCCACGGCGGGCCGGGACACCGGCCGTGCCCCGGCGGCGCGAATCTCCTCGACATCACGAGGCCGCCTGTCGGCGCGATATCCAGCCGATGAGGGCGGAGGCCACCAGGACCGCGGTCAGGTTATACGTCATCGCGCCGCCGAAGGCATCGGCATAGCGGGACGCATCGGTGATGTCCGCGCCACCGCGTCCGCCGAGGACCTGGACGAAGAAGATGCCGGCGATGGACACCCCGAAAGCGCCGCCGACCTGCTGCATGGTGGATATGAAACCGGCTGCCATGCCCGCATGGCGCGTCTCGACAAAGCTGATGACGAGATTGAGCAGTGGCGTCATCGACAGGCCCTGGCCGAAACCGAACAGCACGAGTGCCGGCACCAGGGTCCCGACCTCGCCGTGATCGGCGACCACGTAGGCATCACCGATGAGCCATCCGATCCCCGCGGCATAGATCAGGGCACCGCCGGCGATACCGGGATTACCCAGGCGCGTGACCAGCCTCGGGGCGAGCAGCGATGACGCGACGAATCCCATGCTCGCGGGGGCGAACAGCATTCCCGCCTCGAAGGGTGTGAGCCCGAAGCCGGATTGCACCAGAAGCGCGAAACACAGAAACAACGATGTGGCGGTCGAATAGATCAGAAAGACCACCACCGCGCCGGCGGAGAATCCGGGATCCCGGAACACCTGGAGATCGATGGCCGGATGGTGGCCGCGCACCGCGGCACGCCGCTCCCAGCAGACGAAGGCGAGCAGCAGCAGTCCCGATGCGGCAAAGCATAGCCACGTCCATGCCGGCCAACCGGTATTGGGCCCCTCGAGCAGGGGCAGGAGCAGCAGAAACAGGCCCGCCGTCGCCAGGGCGACCCCGGGCCAGTCCACGGTGATCGCGTGGGGTGCCCTCGACTCCGGTATCGAACGGGCGAGGCCGGCGGCGACGGCGCCGATCGGCAGATTGATGAGGAAGACGCTGCGCCAGCCGAGGCCGAGCAGGTCGCTCTCCACGATCAGTCCGCCCATCACCTGTCCGGCGATGGCCGCCAGTCCCAGTGTCATTCCGAGCAGGGCGAAGGCGCGACGGCGCCCGGCATCGTCGTAGAGCACGCGCAGCAGCGCGTAGACCTGCGGAAACAGGATCGCGGCGGTCGCGCCCTGCAGGAAACGCGCCGCGATCAGGGTCTCCGCGTCCGGTGCGATACCGCAGAGGAACGACGTGACGGCGAACCCGAGCATCCCGAGCACGAACAGCCGGCGGCGTCCATGAATATCGCCGAGGCGCCCGCCGGCGATGAGCAGCACGCCGAAGGCAAGTTCGTACCCGGCAATGACGAAACCGATCTCGGCGAACTCGGCGTGGAGATCGCCCTGGATGGAGGGGATCGCGACGTTGACGACGAACAGGTCGAAAACGGTGACGAACCCCCCAAGCAGCAGGATGACCAGCGCGATCACGGGGGGCGCCTGACGGTCGTCGGCCATCGCGCGTGCGGGGCATTCGAGGGCCGGTGTGCAGTTGTCGGACATGGTGGCTCCTTATCGTTGAAGCCATACGATAAGAGGCCTATTATCCTGTTACTATATAGTCAATTATACTATTACTATGGGCAACAGCACCGAGCGGCGTCTCCAGCGTACGCGGACCGAACTGTCGGATTTCCTGCGCCAACGGCGGGAGGCGCTGTCACCGCTCGACGTGGGACTGCCCGCCGGCAAGCGGCGCCGGACGCCGGGCCTGCGGCGCGAGGAGGTCGCGGCGCTCGCCGGCGTCGGACTCACCTGGTACACGTGGCTGGAGCAGGGCAGGGATATCACGGTCTCGAGCGCCTTCCTGGACGACGTCTCCCGCGTGCTCAAGCTCGATGAAACGGAGCGCCGGCACCTCTTCCTTCTCGCGCACCACCGTCCACCGGCCGTCAACGGGCGGCCGTGGTGCGAGCTGCCGCCCCTCGTTCACCGTCTGCTCGACGATCTGAACCTGCGCCCGGCGTACGTCATGAACCTGCGCTGGGACGTCGTTGGCTGGAATGCGGCCGCGCAGCGACTGTTCGGCTTCGCAGACCGCGACCCCGGCGAGCGGAACATGCTCTGGATGCTGTTCGCCGACGACGACGTGTCCCGCCGTATCGTGGACTGGGACGCTCAGGCGCCCGAGATCCTGGCGAGTTTCCGGCGCGATTACGCACAGGCGCCCGACGACGAGGACATGCTCGGCCTGGTCGAGGCACTGGAACGGCGATCGCCTTCGTTCGCCGATCTCTGGCGCCGGCACGACGTGCACGGTCGCTGTCGGGGCCTGCGCCGTTTCGTCGTCGACGACATCGGTACGGTCACGTTCGAGCATTCCACCTTCATCGTCGACGAGGAAAAGCACCTGCGTCTCGTTTTCTATGCCGCGGTCGAGCAGGACGAAGCGAGCCGGCGGTTCGAGCGGGAACGCTCGGAGGACTGACCGCGGAGGTTCACTCCCGGCCGGTCGAGCGCCGGCCCCGTGCCGAGCGGGACCGGCGCTCGAATGCGTCGAGGCTGGCGCACCCGGGAATGGCCACGGGGTGCGACCCTGCGCCATTACCGCTTCCCGACCGCGATACGATCGGGCTCGTTTTCCACAACGGAAAGCGCGGTCCCTTCGATGGCGACGTAAACGGCCTCGCGCGGTGTCATGTGTCCCTGAACCGCATTCGGCCTCACTTTCCCGGCGGCGGCCATGTCATCGACCTCGATGAAGCAGCCCGTGGCGTGGGCGATCTGCTGAGCGACCTCGTCAAAGCGATCGAAGTCCAGGTCGTAGTCAAGGGCCCGGTCACAGGCGCCGTCCAGATCGGGGGCGACGCTCTCGCCGCCCTCGCGTACGGCATTCGAGCAGGCGGCAAGCAGGCCCGCGCTGACACAGAAGACGAGTATTCTCGCAAACATAACGCTCATCAACTCCTTCGTGCGTGCGTTGCCGCCGGGGCCGTGTCCGGTCACCGACGGCGGGTGCCCGTTCCGGGACGTCGGGATTATACCGGCGACCCGGCGCGCGAGGGCAGCGAGAGCGGCGAGAGTGCCGCGGAGGGGCCTTGCGGGAGGCGCCCCGACGGCAGTCTGCCCGGCGGGGCTTACGCCACCGGCGGAATGTCGGCCTCCCGCGCCCGTGCGGCGGCCACGGACGGCCGTGCCTCGATCCGGTGTATGTAGTCGGCGACGGTCGGCCAGCGCTCGAGCGTGATCCCGAAAAACGGCATCCAGCCGAGGACGGTAAAGAGGTAGGCGTCCGCGACCGTAAAGCCATCGCCGACGATGTGGGCCCGGCCGGCGAGCGTCGTATCCACGACATCCAGGCGCCTGTACAGCCGGTCCCTGAACACGTCCTGCACCGCACCGGGCAGGGTCGCGTTGAACAGCGGGGCGGCCCCGGCATGGAGCTCGCTGGTGATGAAGCTGAGTCCCTCCTGAAGCCGTACGCGTTCCAGTGTCCCGTTCGGCGGGGCGAGCCCGGCGTCCGGCACCAGGTCCGCGAGGTACTGAAGAATGGCCGGTCCTTCGGTCAGCACGTCGCCGGAATCGAGCTGCAGTGCCGCGACATAGCCCTTCGGATTGATGGCGAGGAAGTCGCCGTTCTCCGACGTGCGCTTCGTCCGGTTATTCACCCGGACGAGGTCGTAGGGCAGGCCGAGCTCCTGGAGTACGACATGCGGCGCGAAGGAGCAGGTATCGCTGGCGAAATAGAGTTTCATCGGTGGCTCTCCTGTCACGTGGGTGCCGCGACAGACAGTGAGACACCGGGTAACAGAAGTAAAATTACTCGAAAAATAATCTGATATAAGTGTTTCTACTATAAGGCGGTTTCGGTGTCGCGTTCTTCATCCGGGGCCACGAACACTGTGACCTACTGTAAGGGCCACGCCAGGAATTCGTGGACGGCGTCGACAAAGACCCGCGACGCGGGCTCGCGTCCGAGCAGCAGGTGGCCGTCGCTTTCCAGGCCGAGGAACTCCGCCGCGTGAATGGTCGCGGCGATGTCGCGCCCGGTTGCCGCCGGAATTCGCTGATCGCGCAGCGAACGAAACACGAGCGTCGGTAGGCGCACCTTCGTGGGCTGTGCGCGGACGTCGATATCACCGAAGGTCGACAGGGATATCACGGCGTTGGCGGGCGAGGTCGTGGCGCGCTGGAATTCGTTGAACCACGTCAGCCCGCCGGCCGTCGCGCCGGGCATGAACGTCGACGAGAAGATCTGCCGGCAGGCCGGATTGTCCTGGCCCCAACCGGTCGCCGTCAGCGTCATGACCGCCTCGCGTTGGCGAATGACGTCCTCCGTCGCGTCGATGCGCCAGCCCGCCGGATAGCCGCCGAAGAGGATCAGACGCGAGCCCCGGTCCCGCGCATTCGGCCCGCCGCGGCCCTGGGCGGATTCACGGCCCCCTGTCGGTGACACCGAATCGAATCAGCGGTTTCGTCGTACCCGGTATCGAGAAATGCCGGATGGCGTCGCGCCACTGTGCGAGCGCAAAGCGGGAGGGCTCGGGCAGCGCGGTTTGCCGCAGACGGGGCCATAACCCGCGAAATGCCTGCTGCCATGTCGCCGCGTCCATCACGGCAAGCTCGTCGCGAAGGTGGAATCGGTGCAGTCGGGCACGGTTCGAGCGTGAGGGAGCGACCGGTCGACCGCTCAGCAGGCCGTACCCGATGAACGCGCTGCCGGGCTTCATGCGCCCCAGTATCCGGGTGGCGAGCGGGCCGCCGAGGGCATCGAAGGTCAGGTCGACCTCCGCGGCGAGGCGATCGAGCGTGCGATGATCGTCCTGGGATACGGGAAGGATTCCGCGTTCGGCCAGACCGGCCGCGCGGCCGGGGGACCGGTGGATCCCGTACACCGCCACGGCGCCGTCGAACCGCGCCCAGGCGCCGAGCAGCGCGGCACATGTCGATCCCGCCCCGGTCAGCAGCACGCGCCTGCCCCGGACCGACCAGAGCCGCAGCAGCGTCGTCGCCGCCAGGGGATTGATGTAGGCGCGTGCGGCAAGGAGGTCGTCGACATCGTCAGGTACCGGAACGGCGAGCCGGGGATCGCAGTCCACGAGGCGTTGCCAGGTCCCGGCACCTCGCAGGGGCAGGACGCGCCGCCCGATCAGCCCGGAATACGCCGGGGCTGCCTCGACCACCACGCCGACGCCCTCATAGCCGGCCACCGCCGGCAGCGCGATCCGGTGCGCGTAGGCGCCGGTCACCGGGATCAGGTCGGAGGGATTGACCGGGGCCAGCGACATGGCCACGCGCAGGGCACCCTCCGGTCGCGGTGCCACGTCGGTCTCCGCCAGTTCAAGGGTGTCCAGCGGCGGCCCGAACGAGCGGTAGCGGAGCGAGGCGTTCTTCATCGGGGCTCCCTGCGGGCGGGGACATGCGCCGCGGCGTGGGCGGTTCCTGGGTGAACGCCACGGTAGCAGAGGGCGGGGGCGGGTTCATGCCGCCACGCCGCCCGGCCCCGGTCGTGCCGGTCGTGCCGGTCGTACACGTCCCCGCGTTCGGCCGGCACGACACCAACGATCGTGGCCGCCGGCGAGAGACGGTGTACGCTGGCGCTCGATACCGGGGACGCGTCGGCGCCACGGATACCGGGCCGGCAGGAAGACGAGGCGGCATCCCGCCCCGTTTGAATTGGTATGATCCCAGCCACTATGAACCTCACACAGCTGCGCAGCCTGATCGCCGTCGCCGAGGCAGGGAGCTTTACCGCTGCTGCCGAGTCCGTCGGCATCACGCAATCGGGCATGAGTCAGGCACTCAGGGCCCTGGAGGAGACGCTGGGCACCACGCTGCTGGTCCGCCAGCGCCATGGCGTCGAGCTGACGGCGTTCGGCGAACGGGCCCTGGCGCATGCCCGTAGCGCCTTCTCCCACCTGGAGGCGATGCGGCGCGAGGCGGCCATGGCCGCGGGCGAGGAGGCCGGCTCGATTCGTATCGCCGCGTTCCCCAGCGTCTACGCGACGATACTGCCGCCGCTTCTGCGGCGTTACCGCTCGCTCTATCCCGACGTGGCGGTCGTGGCACTGGAAACGGACGACCGCGAGGTCGAGGCCTGGCTCGCGGCCGGCACGATCGACCTCGGGGTCGTGCTCAACCCGCCCCGTGACGGCGACGCCATCGCGATCGGCGAGGACGCCTGGGTGGCGGTCATGCCGGTGGGGCATCGCCTGGCCCGTGGCGGCGGCGCGGTGTCGCTCGCGGCGCTCGCAACGGCGCCTTTCGTACTGGCCACCGGCGGGTGTCATGTCCATGCGGGCACCATCGTGGAAGCGGCCGGGCTGTCGCTGGTCGACGTACGGGTGGAAGTGCGTGACTGGGCCAGTGCCGTGGCGCTCGTGCGCGAGGGTGTCGGCGTCAGCCTGGTGCCGGAATCGACCCTGCCCGAGCGGCGCAAGGGGCTGCGTGTGGCCGGACTCGACCCGCCGCTCTGCCGCCGCTTCGGCCTCGCGGCCGCCCCGGGGCGGGCGTCGTCGCCGCCGGTAGAACGGATGCTCACGCTGGCGGGGACCGTGGTCCGCGGCAGGTGACGCCCACCGGTCCGGGACGGGGTATCGCCGCGGAACACGGGCCCGGTCGGGATCACGGGGCACGACGGCCGCTGTGGCGCTGTGCCGCATCGCGTAGACTGATCCGTCCGCAGGCATTCACCGTGACACGACGGCTGGACCGTCCGGAGGACGCATGGATTACCGCACGGGCATCGACGCCGTGGCATTCGATCTGGACGGCACCCTGGTCGATTCCCGCCTCGACTTCGCCGCCATGCGCCGGGAACTCGGGTTTCCCGAAGGGATCGGCCTTATCGAGCATATGGAGACCCTGGATGATGCCGCGGCGGTGGAGCGGGCGTGGACGGTGATCCAGCGTCACGAGATGGCCGGGGCCGAGGCGGCGACGTGGATCCCCGGCGCACGGGAACTGCTGACGGACCTGAACCTCATGGGTGTCCCCGTGGCCATCCTCACCCGCAACGCCCGCGTCACCACCGAGGCCATGCGCCGTGCCCTCGATATCCCGGTGGACCTGATACTCACCCGCGAGGACTGCCGGCCGAAGCCCGATCCGGACGGCCTGTACCGTATCGTGGCGCGCCTCGGCGTGGCCGCCGCGCGCATGATGTACGTCGGCGACTTCGTCTACGACCTGCAGACCGCGCGCGCCGCCGGGGCCCATGCGTGCCTGCTGCGCAACGGGCACAACGGCCATTTTACGACTGAGGCGGACCTGATCGTGGACCACCTCGACGAGCTCGGGGCGCATCTCGGTATCGGGCGTTCTGCGGGGTGACGGTGGCCGACGAGCTGGAGGCACTGGAGCGGGAGCTGCACCGGTCCGTACGGCGACGGTCCCGCGAACGGCTGCTGGTGTTGCTGCATCCGGATTTCCGCGAGATTGGCTACTCCGGGCGGGAGCACAGCCGCGACGCCATCCTTGCAAACCTGAGCGACGGGGAACCGCCCGGCGTTCACGCCGAGGGATTCCGTTGCCGACGTATCGCGCCGGGCACCGTGCTGGTGACGTACCGCTCGGCACGCGTATCGGCGGACGGTCACCTGAGCCGGCACGCGCTACGCTCCTCCGTCTGGCTCAGGGAGGCCGGGCACTGGCGAATGATCTTTCACCAGGGAACGCCGACGGGACAAACCAGCGGGCATACCACCTAGCGGGCTACGGCGGCCGGCCCCGCATGCCCCCCGCCCGTTTCCGACGAGCCGCTACGCCGGCGGTCTCGAGGTTCCCGCGCGACCGGCGATGCGCAGACCGTTACGACCGCCGGCCTTGGCCGCGTACAGGGCCTCGTCGGCACGCCGGAGCACGCGTTCCATATCCTCCCCCGGCCGGGCCAGATAGGCGCCGACGCTCACGGTAAGCGGCTGACCGACGGAGCGGGCGTCCGATTCGATGCTCGCGCGGATGCGTTCGGCGATCTGGCCGAGTATCCGGGCGTCGCAGGGCGAGAGCAGGACCAGGAACTCGTCGCCACCCCAGCGCGCGGCATGATCGTAATCGCGGAGGCTGGCACGGAGCAGCCGTGCCACCTCGGTGAGGGCACGGTCTCCGGCGGAATGGCCGAGGCTGTCGTTCAGGCTCTTGAAGTGATCCAGATCCAGCCAGATCACCCCGAAGGCGTGGTGATCGCGTGTACTGCGGGCGATGGTCTCGACGATGAGCTCGGTCATGCCCCGGCGGTTGCTGAGCTCGGTCAGGGGATCGATGCGCGCGAGGTTGTGCAGGGCCTCGGTGCGCTCGGCGACCTTGCGTTCGAGCTCCGAGGTCTGGGACCGGATGGCGCCGGCCATGCTGTCGAAGTGCTGGATCAGCCGGCCGATTTCCCCCGGCGCGGAGGGTAGGGCGGCGGGGGTGAGATCGCCGCGGCGCACCCGGTTCATTGCGCTCTCCAGGACCCCGATCGGCCCGAGAATCTGCTTCTGCACCGCCAGGTGGAAAACGAGCAGGCTCGCCAGCAGGGCGGCGGCGAACACCGCCGCCACCGGTGCGAACCGGTTCACCGGCATCAGGGTGTCGAGGTCGAGCAGCGTGACCTCGTACCAGCCGATGGTGGGCAGATAAGCGATACCGGCGAGGTGACGCTCGCCCCGGACCGAGACGAAGTTGGTACGGACCGTCGCCGGTCCCGTATCCCCCTGGCGCAGCGAGAGCATCATTTCCTGGATTCGCGCCTCGTCCGTCGGCGTGTCCAGGAGCAGGTCGATGGTGTTCTTCTGGCCCTCCGGCTTGACGATGGTGGCGAAGTCGATCAGCCGCTGATCGCGGTAGAGCTGGATCGCGCCGTTGTAGTCGACGAACAGCGTCGTGATGCCCGGCTGACTGAGGTCAACGGTATCCCGCAGGAAGTCCTCGAGATCCAGGCCCGTGCCGACGATGCCGAGAACCCGGCCGTCGTCGGCACGCAGCAGGACGTCGATCCACAGCTTGGTGACCCCCAGCTCGTCATCGGGATTGACGTTGAGATGGAAATCCCGCCCCGCCTCGATGAGCCGGTAGAACCAGGCATCGGCCGGATCCTTCGGGTCCAGGTTATAGCGCAGTTCCCGGCCCTCGAATTCATTGTCCGCATTGTTGTGGTAGTAGGCGCCGGAGTCACGCAGGGCGACGAAGTAGCTGTTGCTGCGGAAATTGCGCCGGAAGCTCTCCATTTCCTGGAGGGCCTGCTGCCTGAGCGCCCGGTCATCCGGGGCGTTCGCCCAGCGGCGCAGCACGAGCGAGTCCGCCAGCTGGCGGGAGAGCGCGATCTCCCGCTCCAGCGGCTGCAGCAGCCGGGCGCTGTCGTACTGAACCTGGAGTTCGGCGGTCCGTTGTCCCCACTGCTCGATAATCCCCTCGGCGATGCGCTGAAAGGCCGCCCAGGCGGCGACGGAGGCCAGCACGATCAACGTCGCGGCAAGGAGCAGGAATCGGGTCTTGAGGCTCACGGACTCCCCCCCCTAGCGAAACGTTTCATTATCGTTCGTCACGGCGTGGCGAATAGCCGCGCGCCGCCCCCTTCAAGTGCACATGTACCGGTCCCCGGGGGAGAACGCAAACCTTCCCGGACGACATGCGGCGTGCGGCGGGAACCGGCATCGCCCGACAGGCCCCCGATAACCCGAAAGGGCTATAGCCGGGCGCCCTTCGGCCGATATAATGACCATCGGGGATTACACGACGGGACTGGGGGCGGAAATATGGCCAAGGCGATGGGCAGCATCGACCAGCGCACGCAGCTGGCCGGGCACAACCGGTTCGAGATGCTGCTGTTCAAGATCGGGCGGCGGTACTTCGGGATCAACGTGTTCAAGATCCGCGAAGTGATCCGTTCGCCGCGTGTGACGGTCATGCCGGATTCGCGCCCCGGTGTGCGCGGGATCGCACACCTGCGGGGCCAGACCATCCCCATCATCGACCTTGCCCAGGCGATCCGATCGGCGGAGCACGGCGACGCGGGCTCGGTGGTGATCACGGAGTACAACCGGACGGTGCAGGGCTTCCTCGTCGACGAGGTGGACCGCATCGTCAACGTCAGCTGGGAAGACGTCCTCCCGCCGCCCCAGCACATCGCCGACCGCGGCTACGTCACGGCGGTGACCCGCGTCGACGGCGTCCTCGTGCAGATCCTCGACGTGGAGAAGGTCCTGGCCGAGGTCATGGGCGATCCGCTGCCCCGGGATGTCGATTTCGAGCACAGCGCCGCACCGCCCCAGCGCAACCGGCTGCTGGTGGTCGACGACTCCAGCGTCGCCCGTAACCAGATCCAGCGCACGCTCGAGCCCTCGGGCTGGGACGTGACCGTGGCCAAAAACGGTGAGGAGGCCCTGGAGTGGCTGCGCGACACCGACGAGGAAACGCTCGCCTCGGTCGCGCTGGTGATCTCCGATATCGAGATGCCGCGCATGGACGGCTACACCCTGACCAGCCGCATCCGTGCCGACGAACGCCTGCGCGGCCTGAAGATCCTGCTCCACAGCTCGCTGTCCGGCGTGTTCAACCGGGCGATGGTCGAGAAGGTCGGTGCGGACGACTTCCTGGCGAAGTTCGACGCCAGCGAGCTGGGCCGTTACGTGAACGCGATGCTGGAGGAGGGCGAGGGCGTCACCGGCTGATGACGCCCCGCAATCAGAACCGGTATTCGACCCCGGCGGAGAACATGGGCACGTAGCGGAAGCTCTCGAACTGCGTACTCAGCGCCGCTTCCTCGCGCATGCGATCGAGCTGATCCTTGCGGTCGAGATCCGTGACACCCTCGAACTTCACGCCCATGTCGAGCTGCAGCCCCAGGCGGCTGTCCTCGCCGAAGTGCTGGTCCCACCCCAGGCCGAGGTAGGGCGTCCAGTCGCCGCTGCCGTCGAAGCTGTAGCCGGTGTCGTCGTGACTGCCGTCCACGCCCGCGCTGCCACCCCCCTGCCAGCCCCAGTCGGAGTTGCCGTAGAAGGCGCCGCCGGTCAGGCGCATGCCGGACGCCGCGGGGAACTCCCAGTCGACCATTGCCGAGGCACCGAGTCCCTGTCGCCCGGTGGGGACATAGCCGCGCCACCCGCTGCCGACGCTCGGATCCGTATCCGTGCTGATCCCGAAACGGACATTCAGCGCCTCGCTCAGCTCGGTGGTGAGCTCGAGCTGCGGGCGCATCGGGCTATGCCACACCTCGCCGGCCACGGCGGGCCCGCCGCTGGCCGCGAGAATCGCAAATGCCCCCAGTATGCCGTTGAGATAACGCATGGCCGGATCATCATCGTTCGGAGTCCGGCACCATTATGACTGAATTTCCCCGCCGAGGCACGTCCTTCCGGCGGGGACGAACGATCCTGTCGCCCGGGCGTCGAACCCTTATAATCCTCGTATTACGTTTGCATGAAGGTATCCATGACCGTTCCGGTTCAGTCCTGCTGGGTGAGAGAGCGCTTCGCGGCGGCGCGCATGCCGATCCGCGCCGCCATCCCGGAGGACGCACCGCTGCACCCGGCCGCCGTGCTCGTGCCACTGGTCGAGCGTCCCGGCGGCCTCCATCTGATCCTCACGCGCCGCACGCCCCACCTGCGTGCCCACGCCGGACAGATCAGCTTTCCCGGCGGACGCATCGAGCCGAACGATCCCTCCAGCCTCGCCGCGGCCCTGCGTGAGGCCGAGGAGGAGATCGGCCTGTCGCAGACGTCCGTCGAGCTCCTCGGCTCCCTGCCCGAGTACCCCACCGGCACCGGTTTCCGTATCCAGCCCTGGGTGGGTCTGGTGGACCCGGAAGCGCACCTGGTTGCGGACCCGGTGGAGGTCGACGAGATCTTCGAAGTGCCGCTCCAGTACGTGCTGGACGTGACCAACCACCGCCCGCACCCTGTCAGCCACGGCGGACGGCGCTACCGTCTCTGCGCGATCCCGTACCGGGACTACTACATCTGGGGCGCCACCGCGGCGATCCTGCGCGACCTCTACCGCCTGCTCGCCGATTGCCCCGAAGCCCCCGAAACCCCCTGAGGCCTGCAATACCATGTGCGAGCTGCTGGGCATGAGCGCCAACGTCCCCACCGACATCTGCTTCAGCTTTACCGGGCTGATGCAGCGCGGCGGACGGACCGGCCCGCATCGGGACGGCTGGGGGATCGCCTTCTACGAAGACCGCGGCTGCCGTCTCTTCCATGACCCGGCGCCGAGCGCGGACTCCGAGGTCGCACGGCTGATCCAGCGTTATTCGATCAAGAGCCGTAACGTCATCTGCCACATCCGCCAGGGCACCCACGGCCGGGTGGCGCTGGAGAACACCCATCCGTTCCAGCGGGAGCTCTGGGGGCGGCCCTGGGTCTTTGCCCACAACGGGCGTCTGCGGGGCGTGCGCCGCTGGCCCATGCGCCACTACCGCCCCATCGGCAACACCGACAGCGAGTACGCCTTCTGCTGGCTGCTCGGCGAGCTCCGGGAGCGCTTCCCGCGGCCGCCGCGGCGGCGCGAAACCGCGTGGCGCTATCTCCGCCGGCTGTGCGCGCGACTCCAGGAGCAGGGGACGTTCAACATGCTGCTCTCCGACGGTCACGTGCTCCACACGTACTGCTCGACCCACCTGCACTGGCTGACGCGCTGCGCGCCATTCGGCGAGGCGCGGCTGCGGGATGCGGAGGTGTGCGTGGATTTCGCCGAGGTCACCACGCCGGACGACGTGGTCACGGTCATCGCGACCCAGCCACTCACGGACAACGAGGTCTGGAGCCCGATCCGGGCCGGCGAGATGATCGTCTTCGAGGGAGGGCGGCCTCGGCGGGTCGAGGCGGGGCCCCGCGGGGCGATCACCCCGCTGCCACTGCATCACCCGCGCAACGGTAGCGTGGCGGGCCAGGGCGTCCCCTAGCCCTCGCTGAGGAGCCGGCGTAGCTCGATAATCGCCGCGTTGGCCCGGGCGATGTAGGAGGCCATGGTGAGCGAGTGGTTGGCGAGCAGTCCGAAGCCGTCGCCGTTGAGCACGACGGGGCTCCATACCGGCCGCTGGGACTGCTCCAGCGAGCGGATGATCTGGTCCATGCTCGCTTCCGCGTTCTTGTCCCGGAGCACGTCGGCGAAATCGACGCGCGCCGCCCGCAGGAAATGCATCAGCGCCCAGGTGCTGCCCCGGGCCTCGTAGAACACGTCGTCGACCTGAAGCCACGGTGTCTCCGCCACCACCGCGCTGCCGCGGCCCGGTGTGGCCTGACGTGCGGCCCGGTCACCGGCGAGATCGGTGTTGTAACGGTATTCGCCGACACTGGCACTCAGGCGCTGGGCCAGACTGCCCAGGCGCTTGTTCACCAGCCCCAGCCACTCGTTGAGGTTGTCGGCACGGGCGTAGAACTGGGAGTCCGCATTGTCCGGATCGACGAGGCGCCCGAAATAGCGGTCCAGCGCCCCGATACCCTTGCGGTATTCCTTCTCCGAGGCGGGGAACCACCAGGAATCCGAGGGAAAATTGAACTGCGGCTCGGCAACGGCGAGGTCCGTGTCCTCGGTGGACTGCGAGCGTGAACGGCTCATGTCGTTGCGCAGGGCCTGGGCCAGATCGCGGACCTGCACGATTACACCGAATTCCCAGTTCGGCATGTTGTCCATGATCACGCCCGGGGGCATGACGTCGTTGCCGATATAGCCGCCCGGCTTGTCGAGCAGCCGGCCGGCGACGTTCATGAGCGTGGCGGTGGTAACGCTGCCGGGTACCGACTGGGGATCGCGCCCCTCGGGCATGCGCTGCGCCGTGGCCGCGACCACGTCAAAGGCCGCCGGCGACTGGCTCCAGTACCAGCCGAGTCCGGCGATCGCCAGGACCACCACGGCGATCACGCCGCCGGCCAGCCCGAACCACCGGCGGTAACCGGTGCCGGCACCACCGCCACGGCGCGCGGTGGAGCGGTTACGAAGACGTTGAAACAGCGACATGGGGCGTTCCTGTGCGTCGTTACCGGTGGCCCGGACGAAAAAACCCGCGCCCAGAGGGACGCGGGTTCTCGATCGGCCGGGAAGGCGTGTTTACTTGTACATCGCCTTCTTGAACATGCGGTCGATCTTCTGGGCGTTCTGGTCTGCCGTGGACTGCGCGGCCTGGGCAGCGCTCATGGCATCGTCAGCGGTCGCCTGGGCATCCTCGGCGGCGGCCATGGCGGCGTTCGCGGTGGACTGGGCCTCGTTGGCGGTGGACTGAGCATCCTCGGCGGTCATCATCGCCTCGTCGATGCGCGCGTTCATGTCCTCGGTCGCCTGGGAGGCACAGCCGACGAGCAGTGCCATGGAGGCGGCGGCGGCGGAGATCTTGAGCGCAGTGCTGAGCGTGGTAGTCATGGAGCAACTCCTTGCCTTGTCGTGCATAGGTGTGGTCGAACGTCGCTCAACCGCCCGACGGACGGTTATCGTTGCCCAATCATCACTGTTCGCCGCGGCTGTTGCAAGCCTGTCCGCGGTGAGCGGCCGTGCCGGACAGGCCGTCAACGAATGACGACGCGGCTGCCTTCGTGAATATAGCTCAGAAGCTGGTCGATCTGTGCATCGGTGAGCGCGACGCATCCCTCGGTCCAGTGGAAACGCTCGTGCCACTCCGGATCGGCACGGCCGAGGCCGTGCAGGCCGATATAGCCGCCGAGCACGGTGTCCTGGGGCAGGGGACGGCCGGCGTAGGCGATATCGCGCAGCTCGCGATAGCGGGCGTTGTCGATCACGCCGCGCTGATAGGCGCGCGAGAGGTGCTCCAGGGTCGGGTAATCCAGGCCGATGAAGACGTGGAAGCGGCTGGAACGGTCGATCCGCGTGACCCGGTAATCCCCGGTCGGCGTGGTGTCGTCGCCGTTCAGGTGGAGGTCGGCAACGCCGCCGCGGCCCCAGGAAATATCCTCGAAGACGTCGACGACACGTCCGCCGTCGCGCACCTCCACGAGGTCACGGTCGGTATCGATGAGCACCCAGGGTGCCGCCGCTGCCGCCGGTGTCAGCACCAGGAACAGCAGCAGCGCGAGCAGCGCATGGCGCGGACTCACAGGAGGAACCGGTACAGTGCCGCATCATCGAACGGCCAGCCGATCTCGGCACCGGTGTCGCCACGTCGCAACACCGGGATGCGCACGCCGTAGCGCGTCTCCCAGTCCGGATCGTCGAGGACGTCGCGGACCTGAACGTCGATGGCGAGCCGCTGTGCGATCGGCTGCAGCATCGCCATGGCCTCGTCGCAGAGACCACATCCAACGGTCATGTAGAACTCGACCGGGCCGATAACGGACATGAGAAGCGCTCGTCGGCTGGGCTGGCCGCGCAGTCTGCCACAGTACGCCGCCGTAGTGGACCGCCTCTGGGGAATCGGACGGCGACGACAGGGACGGTATTTGACGCGTGCAGCAGCAAAACGGTAACACTTGGCCAAAAGAGAGAATGCCGGCGAAATCGGCGACCCGCGCCAGGGAGGGGGCACCCTGCGGTTCAGACCTCGTATCGGTTTCCTGATCAGCATACTCATCGGCCTGCTCTGGTTCGGGACGATCGAGTTCGTGGTCTCGGCAGATCTGCTCTGGGGCGACTGGGAACAGGAGCTGGTCAGCTACCAGCGCTGGAGCTACGTCGTTATCGCGGCAGTCTGTACCGGACTGATGCTGCTCGGCGTCCGGCGGGAACAGCTCGAGAAGAGCGAGCTCGTGCGCGAGGCCGAGGCCCGTGAAAGGACGCTGTTCGACTTCAATCCCGATCCGGCCCTGCGCCTCGACGCCGACGGCGTGATCCAGGCGGCCAACGCGGCGGCCATCGTGATGTTCGGCGAGGAGGGGGACGGGCTCCACGGCCGCACGTTCGTGCAGACCGTCGTGCCGGACGAGCGGGCCGGCGTCGTCAGCCATATTCGCGACACGCTCATGGGCCATCCCCACCACTTCCGCGTAACGATGTCCGTCGGCGGCGGACACATCTACGCCGGCATTGCCGCAACGCCCCTGTTCCAGGGGGCCCGGGTCACCGGCGTCAACCTGATCGTCGAGGACGAGACCGAGTGGATCGAGCAGCGCCGCGCACTCGCGCGCAACGAACGGCGGTATCGCTCGCTGTTCGACAACAGCCTGGACGCCAAGGTCCTCCTCGACGGCCAGAGCCACGTGCTCGAGGCCAATCCACAGGCCTGCCAGCTCTTCGGCATGGACGAGGACGAGCTCAAGCGCTTCACCCGCGAGGAGCTGCTGGACATGGACGACCCCGACACCGCTGCCGCGACCCGGTATCGCGACGAGCATGGGCGTTTCTTCGGTGAAGTGCGGATCCGCCACAGGGACGGTCACGCCATCCCGGTCGAGGTCTCCAGCGTCATTGCCGACGCCGAGGAGGACGGCACGGATGGCTACGTCATCGTCGTTCTCAGGGACATACGCGAACGTCATGCCGCGGAGCTCGAACTCCGCCGCTCCCGCGAGGAGCTTCGGGCCCTGTCGGGCCAGCTTTTGGCGATCCGCGAGGAGGAGCAGACGCGGATTGCGCGGGAGCTCCACGATGACCTCGGACAGACGTTGACGGCCCTGATGATCGATCTGGACCGGCTCACCGGCTACGACCTCGGCCCACGGGCGGACGCGCTGCTCGAGGGCATGCGCGGGCTCGTCGAGGACATGGTCGCGAACATCCGCCGTATCGCGCGGGACCTGCGCCCGCCGATCCTCGACGACATCGGCCTGGCGGCGGCGGTTCAGTGGCTCGCCGAACAGCACCAGGAGCGGATGAGCTACCGGGTGCACGTACACATGGACCGCGAGGAATACCGCGTGCCGGGCAAGGTCGCGACCGCCGCGTTCCGCATCGTGCAGGAGGCCCTGACGAATGCGGCCCGGCACGCCGGTGCCGGCAACGTCTGGGTGACCATCGCCCAGGGCGGCGACGGGCTGGGGCTGGAGATCTGTGACGACGGCCACGGCTTCTCGTCCCACGAGGGGACGTCCGGCGGGCGCCGCCCCCTCGGCATGCTCGGGATGCGCGAACGCGCGGTACAGCTCGACGGTGAACTGCGGGTGAACAGCACGCCGGGGGAGGGCACCTGCATCGTGGTGAGACTGCCGGTCCCGGACGGGGAGGAACCGCAATGACGCGTATCGTGGTTGCCGACGATCACGCCGTCGTTCGTGACGGCCTGCGCGAGATGATCGACGCCGAGACCGACTTCACGTTCGTCGGCGAGGCGGAGAACGGCGCCCAGCTCCTGGCCCTGCTCGGCCGGGAGAGCGCCGATGTCGCGCTCGTGGACATGTCCATGCCCGGGCGCAGCGGGGTGGACCTCATACGCCAGGTCCGCGAGGAAAGGCCGGACGTCCGGTTGCTGGTGTTCAGCATGCACAGCGACGAGCAGTACGGCGTACGCGCGGTACGTGCGGGCGCGTCCGGCTATCTCCCCAAGACGAGCCGCCGTGCGGAGATCGCCGAGGCCATACGCAAGGTCGCGGCCGGGGGCGTGTTCCTCCGCCCGGAGCTCATGGAGAAGCTCGCCCTGGGCATGCTCGGGACCACCGAGCGCCCGCCCCACGAGGCGCTCTCCGCCCGGGAATACCAGGTCTTCGTCGGACTGGCGAACGGGCGCACGGTCTCGGCGATCGCCGACGAGCTGTGCGTGAGCATCAAGACGGTGAGCAGCCACAAGGCACGCCTCATGGAGAAGATGCAGTTCGACAACCTCGCCGAGCTGTTCCGCTACGCCTTCGATCACGGGCTGGCCGGCACCCCCGGACCGGGGGACGTCGACGGGCCCGGTTCGGAATAGTCCGAACCGGGCCGCGCCCATTCCGAGCAACGGTTACGCCGGCCGCCGATCCCGCCACCACGCCGATCGCGGCACGATGCCCTCCGGAATCAGCGGAGGGCCACAGTGTGTCGATTCCCCGATCTGCATCTCGATACGTGCCGAGCCACAGTCTGCTTGCCGCCACCGCCGGCGTGGCGCTCGTCGCGCTGAGCGGCACGGGGTGGGGGACCGGGGCCGTCGCTGCGGGGCTGCTCGCCGTGGCGCTGCGGCTCGACCGCCGCGCCTCACGCGCGTTGCCGGAACCCCCTGATGCCGACGCGCCGGAGGCGGCGGCGGACGGAACGGCCGCGCTCACCGATCTCCTTGATCTCGGCACCCGGCTCCTGCCCGTATGGCAGCGCCAGATCGAGGCCGCGACGTCGCATGCCGTCGACGAGGTGGCGGAGCTGAGCGGCCGGTTCGCCAGCGTCGTGACCCGAATCGACGAGACCTTCGGCGTCGCCGACCGGGTCGTCGGTGGCGACGGCGGGCTCGACGCCCTCTACAGCGACAGCGAACGGCGCCTCTCGGCGGTGCTGCAGGCACTGGAGACCGCGGTAAACGGCAAGCGCGGCGTGGTCGAGGAGATGCGGGGTCTGCTGGCCTTTACCGACGAGCTCGACCGCATGGCCGCCGACGCCGGCGCGATCGCCGCGCAGACCAACCTCCTGGCGCTAAACGCCTCCATCGAGGCGGCACGGGCCGGCGACGCCGGGCGGGGATTCGCCGTCGTCGCCGAGCAGGTCCGCCGGCTCTCCCGCCACTCCGGGGAGACCGGCAAGCGCATCGGCGAGGAGGTGGGGCGGATCAAACACGCCCTCAACGAGGCCTTCACCGCGACCGAGGCATCCGCCGACCACGATTCCCGTGCGGTGGAGAACGCCGCCGAGCGAATCGGTGCCGTGCTCGCCGACTTCGAGGGCGCGACCCGGCGTCTCGCCGGCAGCGCGCACGATCTCCAGGAGTGCAATCGCGGCATCCGCGACGACGTCGAGGCGGCGATCGTCGCCCTTCAGTTCCAGGACCGTGTCAGCCAGATGCTCACCCATGTCGCGGAGAGCGTGCGCGATGGCGCCGCCCGCCTGGAGGGCGCGGCCTCGGGGTCCGGGGGCGATCGGCCGTACACGGGCATCGACGTCAGCGAGCTGCTCGCCGCCCTCGAGAACAGCTATGCCATGGCCGAGGAGCACCACAACCACCGAGGCACACCGGCCGCGACCGCGGCCGGCGGCAGCGTGACCTTCTTCTGATCCGGCCGGTTCACCGTAGGAGCCAACAACCATGACCAAGACCATTCTGATCGTCGACGACTCGGCCTCCATCCGCCAGGTCGTCGCCACCACCCTGCGCGGCGCCAACTACGACGTGATCGAGGCCGGAGACGGGCAGGCGGCGCTCGAGAAACTGACGGGCCAGCGCGTTCACCTGGTGATCAGCGACGTCAACATGCCGCGCCTCGACGGGATCGGCTTCCTGAAGGCGCTGCGCGGCAACACGGCCTACCGGTTCACGCCGGTGATGATGCTGACCACGGAGTCGTCGGACACGCGCAAGGCCGAGGGGCGTGCCGCCGGGGCCCGGGCGTGGCTGGTCAAACCCTTCCAGCCCCAGCAGCTGCTGGACGCCGTCGCCAAGCTCGCTGCCTAGGGGGAAACCATGACCGATATGCCGTATATCGACTGCGCCGACGGGGTGATCCATCTCCACGGCGAATTCACCGTCCAGAACGCGGCCGCCATACGCGAGGCGATCCTGACGGTGGGCGAGGGGGCCGGATCGGCACTGCGTATCGACGTTTCCGCGGTCTCCGCGCTCGACGTGGCGGGGCTTCAGATCCTGTTCGCGATGGCGGCCGACGGTGTCGGCCGGGAGATCGTCGGCGCCCGCGGTGAGGTTGCCGAAACGCTGGCAATGCCCGGCCTGCTGGATGGCAGCGGGCTCACCCTGCACCGGGAGGCGTGATCCATGCAGGACAACGAGATGCTCGAAACCTTTCTCGCGGAGAGCCGTGAGCTGCTCGCCGACATGGAGGAGGCGCTGCTCCAGCTCGAGGAACGGCCGGACGATCCCGAGCTGCCCCACCGCGTATTCCGCGCCGCGCACACGATCAAGGGCTCGGCCGGGCTGTTCGCCCGCGAGGCGGCCGTACCGTTCGCCCACGAGATGGAGAGCGTGCTCGGCCGCGTGCGTGAGCACGAGCTGAGCGTGGACGCCGAGCTCATCGCGGTGCTGCTGGAATGCGGGGACCACCTCGGTACGCTCTGCGGCATCGAGGGGCCGGCCCCGGACGCCCTGCGCCACCGCGGCGACGCGCTGGTGGCACGGCTGCGGCACTACCTGGGCGAACCCGCCGGCGTGGCGTCCGCCCCCGCCGGCGCGGGCACCCCGGAGGCCGTGGCGGGCACGGCGGGTGAGTGGACGGTATCGTTCCGCTTCGAGCCGGACGTGCTCGCCTGCGGGATCGATCCGCTGGCGTTTGCCCGCCACCTCGGCGGGCTCGGCACGCTCCGGCAGGTAACCCCGTCGTGGGATGACCGCTGTGGCCTTGCCGCCCTGGAGCCGGAGCGCTGCTATCTCGGCCTGAGCGTCGTGCTCGACGCGCAGACCACCGCCGCCGCCCTGGAAGACGTGTTCGAGTTCGTCCGCGAGGACGTCGACCTGACCATCACGCCGCCGTCCGCCCCGGACACGGAGGTGTCCGAATCGCCGGTTCAGGGGGGCAGGGAGCCGGCCGCGGCGGCCGCCGCCACGGCGCAGCCGGCGGTGTCGTTCCTGCGGGTGCGCTCCGACAAGCTGGACGCACTGGTGGACCTGGTGGGAGAGCTGGTGGTCGCCTCGGCGGCGGTTGCGACCGAGGGCCGCGCCGCGGGCGGCCGGCTGGCGGAGAGCAGCGAGATCCTCTCGGGGCTCGTCGAGCAGTTGCGCGAGGTGTCGCTGTCCGTGCGCACCGTGCCCGTGGGCGAGACGTTCCGGCGTTTCCAGCGCATCGTGCGCGACACCGGCCGGCAGCTCGGCAAGGACATCGAGCTGGTCATCGAAGGGGGCGACACCGAGCTCGACAAGACCGTTGTCGAGCGCATCGTGGACCCTCTGACCCATCTCGTGCGCAATGCCGTGGACCACGGCATCGAGGACGCCGGGCGGCGCCGTGCGGCGGGCAAGCCCGCGGTGGGACGCGTCCGGCTGAACGCGTATCACGAGGCCGGCCACGTGGTGCTCGAGATCGAGGACGACGGCGCGGGCATGGACCCGGAGCGGGTGCGTGCCCGCGCCGAAGCCCGGGGCCTCGTCGAGCCCGGTACCGAGATCGACGAGCGTGCCATGCTCCAGGTGATCTTCGAGCCCGGTTTCTCCACGGCGGACAGGGTCAGCGACGTGTCCGGGCGCGGCGTCGGTATGGACGTCGTGCGACGCAATATCGAGGCCCTGCGCGGGACGATCGAGCTCGACACGACGCCCGGGGCAGGCACGCGCTTTCGCATTCGCCTTCCGCTGACCCTCGCGATCATCGATGGCTTCCTGCTCGAAGTCGCCGGCACGCCCTACGTACTGCCGCTCGATGCGGTCGTCGAGTGCGTGGAGCTGCCGGGTGGCCACCGTGGCGAGGTGCTGCCGCTGAGGGGGCACGCACTGCCGCTGATCGCGCTGAACCGCGCGCTCGGCCACACCGGGCCGGAGGCCCGGCGGCGTAATGTCGTCGTGATCCGTCACGAGGGGGCGCTGTACGGGCTGGTCGTCGACCGGCTGCTCGGCGAGCACCAGACGGTACTCAAGCCACTCGGACGGGTCTTCGACCGGCTGGAGTGCGTCAGCGGGGCGACCGTGCTCGGCAGTGGCGAGGTCGCGCTGATCCTCGACGTCGCGCGCGTGACCGCGCAGGCGATCGCGCGGGAGGAACTAGCCTGGGCCGGCTGACCGCGCCACCACGGCACCGCCCCCGGACCGGTGACCCGTAGCGGGACACCGGTCCGCCATTACGGCACGGCGGGCGAGGGCGTGCCGGTCAGTTGCGGCGGGCGGCGTAGTCGGCCGGCAGCTCAGACGGCGGGCAGGCGATCACGTCCTCGTCGTTGGCGTCGCAGTATTCCAGGAAGGTGATCGTGGCAAACTCGTCGATCACCAGCTTGGGGTAGGTCGGCCCGGCATCGCGGAGGGCGATCATCTCCTCGATGTGCTCGTTCTGGTAGCACACCGTCTTCTTCGGGTCCTCCGCGATCCAGCGGGGGAAAAAGATGACCCCGTGAAGCCGGCGCTCGCCCAGGTTGACGGCGACGCTGACCGTGGTGCCCGTCGGCTCGTCCCAGGACAGCTTGTAGACCCCGTCAGCCAGGCGAACGATATGCACGGGCTGGTCACGCACCCAGCGGCCACCGACCATGCCGCTGTGGATGCGGTAGTCGAACGTGCGCTCGTTCTTGACGTAGATCTCGTACTGCCAGCCGTTGTCATAGGTGTAGATCAGATGGCAGCCGACGAAGCCGGTCAGCTCGTCGGGCCGGGTCGATTCGAACTCCTCGCTCATGGTGTGACTCCGTGTTGCACAGTGCGATTGTGTCGTCATTATCTATCTAATAATTCGTATTAAAAGCGCGATTTTACGGTTATTATTATCGGATATTCCGATAGCTTTCGCCGTACGCCCGGGAGGTCGCCATCGCACGTCTGCCTGAGTCCACCATCGAGCAGTGGGGCGTGCTGCGCACGGTGATCACCGAGGGCGGTTTCGCCCAGGCGGCAAAGGCCCTGCACCGCAGTCAGTCCTCGGTAAGCTACGCCGTCGGGCGCCTGCAGGAGGCGCTGGGCGTGAGGCTGCTCGAGATCAGGGGCCGGCGGGCCGTGCTGACGGACGCCGGCGCGACCCTGCTCGGCGAGGCATCGCCGCTCATCGACGAGCTCTCGCGGCTCGAGGACCGGACCCGGGCCCTGGCCGCCGGCGAGGACCTCCGGATCCGGCTGCTGGTCGACAGCATTTTCCCCAGGCCGAGCCTGTTCGCCGCCCTGAAGGCGTTCGCTGGCATGCATCCGCACGTCGAGGTCCATCTGCGCGAGACCGTGCGCCTGACACCTCGCGACGTCGACGGGGATGCGTTCGATCTGGCAGTCCTGATCGCCGAGCCCGGCGAGCGCGGCGCCACCATTGTCAGCAACGTGCCGCTGATCGCCGTCGCGCATGCCGATCACCCTCTGGTCCGTCCAGAGACACCGCCGAATGCGGCGAATCTCAACCGCTGTCTCCGGGTAGAGATTCGGGGCACGGAGCAGGGCCAGCTGGACGACAACGGCAAGATCTGGTGGATGAGCACGGTCGAGGCGGCGATCGAGGCGGTACGTGCCGGCCTCTGCTACGGCTGGCTCCCCCGCCACCTGGTCCGGGAACACCTCGATAGCGGCACCCTCGTCGCATTGCCACTGGAGCGCGGCGGCACCCGCAATATCCCGCTCGGCCTGCTGTTCGGCAACGGACACAGGGGGAGGGGACAGGCGGTGGAACGGCTTGCCCGGCTGCTGGCGGCGGAGGACACCGGATCGCCACCCGGCGACGGGGAGGCGGGGTGAGCGACACCTTCCCCGCCTGACCGGCAGGCCCACTCCCGGCCTTCCTAGCACCCGGTCATCGCCCGTAGCGCATTCCGGCAGCGGGCACGGTGACCGGTATGACCGGGCGCCAGCTCACCGTCACCCACCATACCGTCCGGGAACGGTGTCCCCACGACTGAAGCCGATGCCCTTCGCCACGGCACGGCCAGGGGGGCAGCGGGGAGGGCGCCGCCCCGGATCCGCGGCTCGCCGGGACGCCGATCCACCGCCCCGGGCACACCGGACGGCGTCCGGACCGTTCGCCAGCCCCGTATCGGAATAGTCCGAGCCCGAGGTCGCCGGTTCCGAGAGGCCTTTCCGATCCCCGCCGATAACCGAATCCACGGGCGCTGAGCAGTATGAACGCACCCCGCGACCGGGGCATCACCAAGGAGATCCCTGAATGTTCAAGAAGCTCAAGATCGGCCAGCGCCTGGCCCTGTCATTCGGCCTGGTCCTGGCCCTCATGGGGGTGATGGCGACCGCGGCCGTCATCGGGCTCGCCCGCGTCGAGGCCGGTGCCATCGAGCTCAGCGAGCAGCGCTGGCCGAATACGGTACGGGCTAACGACGTCATCGACAACGCCAACGAGATCGCGGTATCGCTGCGCGACTACCTCCTCGCAGAGGACCCTGCCATCAGGCAGGACCGCCTCGACGTCATAGACCGGGCTTTCGCGGCAAATCCCCCGTTGCTCGACCAGCTCACCGCCGCGCATGCCGACTCCCCCGAGGCCCTCGCACTGGTCGAGCGCACCCGCGCGGACCTTTCCGCGCTACAGGCCGCGACCGGCGAGCTGGTCGACATCGCCGGCCGGGATGTCGAAGCGGCAGAGCGGTTCCTCATGAGCGATGTGCAGGCGCTTCGCGAGGACTACATCCACTCGATCGAGGCCCTGCTCGCCTATGAGAGCGAGGCGTTCACGCAGACCGCCACCGCCGCGGAGAGCGTCTACCGGTTCACCCTGGCGCTGCTCATCGGGCTCGGCATCGCGGGGCTCGCCATTGCCGTGCTCGCCGCGTGGCTGGTGACCCGGCGGGTCGTCGGTGCCATCCACCGCTGCGTGACCGCCGCCAGGCAGATCTCGGAGGGCGATCTGACCGTCGAGCTCGATACCAGTGCCGGCGACGAGACGGGCGAGCTGCTGCGGGCCATGCAGGAAACCGCACAGCGCCTGTCGGCCATCATCGGCGACGTGCGCTCCGCCGCCGACCAGCTCGCCGCGGCCTCGGAAGAGGTCAGTGCCACCGGTCAGTCCATGGCGCACGCGGCCACCCAGCAGGCGACGAGCGTCGAGCAGACCACCGCCTCGGTGGAGCAGATGACCGCCTCGATTCAGCAGAACACCGAGAACGCCCGGGTGACCGACAACATCGCCACCCAGTCCGCGAGCGAGGCGGCAAACGGCGGCGAGGCGGTGGAGCAGACGGTCAAGGCCATGCGCGAGATCGCCGAGAAGATCTCGATCATCGACGATATCGCCTACCAGACCAACCTGCTCGCCCTCAACGCCGCCATCGAGGCCGCCCGCGCCGGCGATCACGGCAAGGGCTTCGCGGTCGTGGCCGCCGAGGTCCGCAAGCTCGCCGAGCGCGCCCAGGTCGCGGCCCAGGAGATCGGTGAGACGGCCTCGTCCAGCCTCGACGTCTCCGACCGTGCCGGCCGACTGCTCTCGGAGATGGTGCCCTCGATCCGCAAGACCTCCGAGCTCGTCCAGGAGATCTCGGCTTCTTCCGAGGAGCAGTCCACCGCGGTGGGGCAGATCAACATCGCCATGGACCAGCTCAATCGCCTGACCCAGCAGAGCGCCTCCGGTTCCGAGGAGCTTGCGTCCACGGCCGAGGAGATGAGCAGTCAGGCCCAGCAGCTCCAGAGCCTGATGGCGTACTTCCGCGTTCACCACGGCGGCGGTACCGCCCCGATGGGCATCCCTGCCGCCGCGGTCGTCGCCGATCGAGACAACGGCTTCGCCAACGCGAACCGCCGTCCCGCCGACGCCGAGGACGGCTTCATTCCCTTCGACGAGGAGCAGGCGGCATGAACGCAGCGGACAGCGGAACCACCGTCGTGACCCAGCAGTACCTGAGCTTCCGGGTGGGCGAGGAACTCTTCGCCCTGCCGATCCGGCACATCCGCGAGATCCTGGAGTTCGGCCGGCTCACCGGCGTCCCCCACATGGGGGAGTCGATCCGGGGTGTGATCAACCTGCGCGGCAGTGTCGTGCCGGTGCTCGATCTCGCCGCGCGCTTCGGCTTCGGAGCGTGCGAGGTGGGGCGGCGCAGCTGCATCGTCATCGTCGAGATCGAGGACGAGGACGGGCTCTGCCAGCTCGGCCTGGTCGTGGACACGGTGAGCGAGGTCCTGGAGATCGACACCGCCGATATCGAGCCGTCACCGCGACTCGGTATCGGCGTGCGCAACGACTTCGTCGCCGGCATGGCACGCCGTGACGACGGTTTCACGATCATCCTCGCGCTGGAGCGCGTGGTCGACGGCCAGGAGCTCGCGGCAATCCGCGAGCTCGACGCGGCCTGAGGGCAGGGCATGCAGCACACCACACCGATAACGGACCGGGACTTCTCACGCATCCAGGCATTTGCCCAGCGCGCGGCCGGCATCAACCTCCCCGACGCCAAGCGGATGATGGTGTGCAGCCGGCTGGGACGCCGGCTGCGAGAACTGGGTCTGTCCGACTACCGCAGCTACGTCCCGCTACTCGACGACCCGGCGGGGGAGGAGGCCCGCATCGCCATCGATCTGCTGACCACGAACGAGACCTACTTCTTCCGCGAGCCCCGCCACTTCGAGTTCCTCAGCCGGATCGCGGAGGGCGCGACGCGCGGGCTGCGCATCTGGAGCGCGGCGTGTTCCACCGGGGAAGAGGTCTACAGCATCGCCATGCTCCTGGATGACCGTGCCCGGGCCCGCGACTGGTCGGTGCTGGGCACGGACATCAGCCGTCCGGTCATCGAGCGGGCCGGTGCCGCCCGCTATCCGGTGGCTCGGCTCGATGCCATGCCGCCGTCCTACCTCAAACGGTACTGCCTGAAAGGGACGGGGGAGCGCGCCGGCGAGATGCTCATCGCCCGCGAGCTGCGCGAGCGCGTGTCCTTCCGGCACGCCAACCTCAACGAGCCGCTACCGCAGACCCTGGGTTCGTTCGACGTCATCTTCCTGCGCAACGTCCTGATCTACTTCGATCAGGACACCCGGCGCGGCGTCATCGACCGGCTGACGGGGCACCTGGCGCCGGGCGGCTACCTGCTGATCGGGCATTCCGAGAGCCTCAACGGCATCCATGCGGGACTGACCCCGGTGCAGCCCTCGATATACCGCAAACAGTAATGGAGAAAACGACGATGTCGTGTCGCGTAATGGTAGTGGACGACTCCGCGGTCCTGCGCCAGGCGCTGGGCAAGCGGCTGGACAGTGAGCCGGACATCGAGCTCCTCGGCGTCGCCGCGGATCCGCTGTTCGCCCGGCGGCGCATGGCGCAGGAGTGGCCCGACGTGATCGTGCTCGACGTGGAGATGCCCCGCATGGACGGGATCACGTTCCTGCGCGAGATCATGCGGGAACATCCGACGCCGGTGGTCATCTGCTCCACGCTCACCGAGCGCGGCTCCCGCCTGGCACTGGAGGCCACCGAGGCCGGGGCCTTCGCCGTTATACCCAAGCCGACGACCGGGCTGCGCGAGTATCTGGATCACGGTGCCAGCGAGCTCGTGCAGGCCGTTCGGGCGGCCGGCCAGGCGAACCGTCACGCCCTTCGCGGTCCACGGACCGCCCCGGCAACGGCGACCACGCCCTCGGCCCCGCTCGCGCTCGGACGCACCACCGATCAGATCGTCGCCATCGGCACCTCCACCGGGGGCACGCAGGCGCTGGAGCAGGTGCTCACGGCGATGCCCGCGGACTGCCCGGGCATCGTCGTCGTCCAGCACATGCCCGCGAACTTCACCCGGGCGTTCGCCGAGCGGCTGAACGGACTGTGCGCCTGCCGGGTCCAGGAGGCCGCAAGCGGCGACCGCGTCCGGCCCGGGCTCGTCCTCATTGCACCGGGCGGACAGCACATGGTCCTGCGCGGCAGCGGCGCCCAGTACCACGTCACGACCTCCGACGGCCCCCCCGTGAACCGGCACCGCCCTTCAGTCGACGTCCTCTTCCGCTCCGTCGCGCGGGTCGCGGGCGGCAATGCGATCGGGGTCATCATGACGGGGATGGGCGGCGACGGCGCTGCGGGACTGCTCGCCATGCGTGAGGCGGGGGCCATGACCCTGGCCCAGGACGAGCAAAGCTGTGTCGTCTTCGGCATGCCCAGGGAGGCGATCCGCCTCGGTGCTGCCTCGGCCATCGTCAGCCTCGATGACATCCCCGACCGCATGCTGCGCACCGCGACGGCGGCGTAGACGGTATTCGGAATTATCCGAACGGCGCCGGGAAACAGCCTGAACGCCGTTCGGCGAGGCACCGATACCGCCGCCCCTCGTGACACCGGAGAATCGGCGGCGGATCGAATCACTAGCGAGGAGCTGGCCGCCATGGCCTCCAAATCGTGGTACCCAAACAACTACACGGGGCCGTCGCCGTACGAGAGCCCGGAATCGCGGCCGCACGACGCTACGGCCGTGTTCGCGCCGTCCGTGACCTACCGTGCCGAGCTCCATGCGCAGGGGATGCGCATGCTGGAGATCACGCCGGATCCCGGGCAGCTCCTCGGCCAGCCCCTTAGCCACTGCCTGGAGGACGGGTGGTGGTGGCAGTGTGTGCACCCCGAGGACCGCAACCGGGCATTCCGGCAGCCGGCCGGCAACACCAGTGACGAGCCGGTGATCGCCACCTACCGCCACATCGATCCGGCGGGGCGCATTCGCTGGGTCGAGGATCGTCGAGTGGTCACGGGCGACGGCCAGGTCCTCGGATCGCTGCGTTGCGTCACCCCGAACCGGACCGCCGGTCACCATGCCCCACAGCCGTTCGCCGAGGCGTTCTTCCGCCACTCCCTGGCGGCCGGGGTGCTGCTCGATGGCGAGCGGCGCATCCTCGCGGCGAACCCGGCGTTCTGCGGCCTCTTTGGCCGAAGTGAAGACGACATGATCGGCCGCGGGATATTCGATATCTACCCGAACGACGCGGACGAGGCGATCCGCAGCGCGATCTGGCAGGAAGTCGCCGGACGTGGCCGGTGGACCGGTGACCTGCCCGTGGAGATCGACCCCGGACGCCCGCGGGTCCTGAGCATATCGATCAACACCTGCAACGACGCCGAGGCGGTGCGCTATATCGTCACCGTGGTCGACGCCACCCGCGAGCGCGAGCTCGCGGGCACCATCGACCACATGAACAGCTACGACATGGCGACCGGCGTACGGAACCGCGGGTCGTTCATCGAGACCGTCGATCGGCGGATCCGGGACAGCGGTGGCGCCACCGGCATGGCGGTGCTCGCGGTGACCCTTGCCCGTTACAGCCTGCTGCGCCACGCGCTCGGCGGCTGCACGGACGTGCTGATGCACCGCGTCGCGCGCCGACTCCACTGGGTGACCAACGGCCGGCGGGTCGTACTGGCACGGGTATCGGACGATACCCTCGCCATCGGGATGGAGGGCGGTAGCGCCAGCGTCGAGGAGACGGCACAACGGATACAGCGCATCATGCAGCGCTCGCTCGTCATCGACGGCAACGAATGGCCTGTCCCGGTGCGCATCGGGATCGCGTTCCATCCACGTGACGGACATGACGCCACCGAACTCCTCGCCAAGGCCGATGCAGCGCAGCTCGCGGGCGCTGAGCACACCGGCGCCACCGCCGTCTACCACACCCCCGAGCCGACGGACGCCGTGCGTCGCCGCCTGCTCGTGGAGCAGCGCCTGGGCGTTGCACTTCGGGACGGCGCCCTCCATCTCGTCTATCAGCCGCAGTGGGACCCGCATCGTGCGGTGATCACGGGCGTGGAGGCGCTGCTGCGCTGGCACGACCCGATGCTCGGCGACGTTTCCCCGGGCGAGTTCATCCCCCTGGCGGAGGAAACCGGACATATCCATGCCCTGGGGCAGTGGGTCCTGCACCGGGCCTGCCATGAGGCGGCCCGGTGGACCGGCGCGCTCGCCGATGTGCGCGTCGCGGTCAACCTGTCCGTGCGCCAGATCCAGACGGACAGTCTCCTGGAATCGGTCCAGGCCGCTCTCGCCGACAGCGGTCTGGACGCGACGCGCCTGGAGCTGGAGGTCACCGAGGGGCTGGCGGTAACCGACGGGACCACGGTACGCGACGTCCTCTCCCGGCTCCGCGGGATCGGCTGCCGCGTCGCCATCGACGACTTCGGCACGGGGTACGCGTCGCTGTCCCAGCTCGCGGACATGCCCTTCGACACCCTGAAGATCGACCGCAGCCTCGTCGCCGCCATGGCCGGCGATCCGAAGCGCCCCGCCGTGGTCGCGGCCATCGTCGCCATGGGGCGCTCACTGGGATTCCGCACGATCGCCGAGGGCGTGGAGAGCGCGGAGCAGGCCAGGGCGCTGATGGCCCTCGGCGTCGACGAGGTCCAGGGATTCCACTACGCGGGACCGCTCTCGGGGCGGGCCCTGCAGACCTGGTGCGACGACCGTGAATAGTGACCGCGCGTACCCGACGCTCACCGTCTGGCTGGTGCACGACAACGATCGCCTGAGGATCCGTCTGGACGTGATGGCATCCGCCGTGCCCGGGATCGTCGTCACCGCCGCGATCCGCCAGCGCGACGTCACCTCCGTGCTTCGCTCCCACACGACGCCGGACGTCGTGATCGTGGGCGGGGACAGCAACGTTCGCGACGCCCTGCATCTGGTCCGGCACCTGGCGTCCGCGCTCCCGCACACACGGATCGCCGTCATGAGCAACCGCACCGAGGCCGCCTACGCGCGGGAATTCGCCGACGCCGGCGCACACGTCTACCTGGGCACCGACGAAGGACCGGGACAGCTGGCCGTCCTCCTGGACGAGTGGGCCGATACGGTGTCCGACAGCCCGGTGAACGACGACCGGCACGGTTCATGATCCGGCCGTACGCGACGGCCCGCACACGATATGGAGAAAACGATGGAGAGCCGGTCGATCACCTTGCGTCACAGCCTCTACGGCGCCCTGGCATTCACCCTGCTGGCCGGCTCGTGGCTGTGGATCTTCGACTATCTCGTCACCGACCGACTGGACCTTGACCGGGACGCACTGATCGTCGTCCTCCGGGTGAAATCGATCACGACCATCGTCTTCCAGACGCTGCTGGTCGGTGCGCTGATCTCCGTGTTTGCCCGCCGTGCCGACACCGCGGCCGGCGGGGTATGCCACGCCGGGACGGCCGCGGCCGGGGCAACGAGCGCCCCCGTTGCACACCGGCCGTTCCATCCGACGGAAATCGACAACGGGGCGCATTGGCGATATTCGCTGGACCCCCCCTACGGCCCAGACAGCAACGACGACTCAGCAGGCCAGGGCGTCGAGACGGACCGTGGCCCAGGACTGAAGGCAATTGGATGGCGATGATCCGGGGGCACCAAGTGCGACAGAGGCCTCGTCAGTAACGGAGTCGCTCTCACTCCCGTACGCGGTCCTAGAAGGCAACGGGCGAACGCCGCCCCTTACCGGCCATCCCGGTGCCGGACCCGCCATGTCAGCCAGCCGTTCAGGCAGACCAGTGCGAGGACGATCAGGGGCGGGACACTGTGGGCATATTCGCCGTGGGACAGCACGGTGCCGGCGGCAGCGGCCATGACCCCGGCCGCCAGCACGCTGCCGGCAAGGCGCGAGGCGGGCACGGCGATCAGCACCGCCGCGATCCATTCCGCCATGCCGGTCACGTAGTGGAACCAGCCCGGATACCCCCAGCGCTGGTAATCGTCGAGGATTTCCGGTGATGCGAAGACGTTGAGCGTTCCACCCAGAACGAAGAACGGGGCCAGCAGGCCCGCGTAGATATGCCGCCAGGGAAGGGCCTTCATGTCGTGTCTCTCCTTATCGACACATGAATGATGTCGTGTGCGGGCGAGGCCGACTCCGCGCCGTCCTGTCGTCATCCATCGGGATCGCCCGCGCGCCCGCAGGGGCGCCGCCGTCGGACATCCGCTGCCCGGTCCCTGACAGGTCGGCGGGCCAGCGCCGCCGGTTCACTCGTTGACCGGACAGGTTCTCAGGACGTGGCGGGCGGGGGAAGGGAAGGCGACAGGCAACGGCCGGGCCGGTGACCCGGGCCTCGCCGTGCGGGCCCGGGCGAGACGTTCACACATCCCGCCGGATTCCCGCGGTGCGGCAGGGCGCGCGCCGTTCGGCGGCGAGCTATTCCGTCTCCTCGGCACGTCTGCGCAGTTTCGCGAGGAGGTTGAGCAGGGTTTCCCGTTCCGCCTCGCTGAGCGTCGCCGTGAAGCCGTCGTTGACCCGGTCCGCGACCGGCCGGACCTCTCTCAGTCGCGTCGCCCCCGCGGCGGTCAGGTGAACGCGCTTCTGCCGCGCGTCGCCCGGGTCGGCCCGGCGCGCGATCAGGCCGCGGCGCTCCATGCGGTTGAGCATCTCGGCGAGCGTGGCCTTGGACGTGGCGCTCGCGCGACTGAGTGCCGCCTGGTCCAGCTCGCCCCCCCGGTCCAGGGCCTCGAGCACCGCGAACTGAGGCTTCGTCATGTCCGGCACCTGCTCCGCCCAGCGGGCCGTGTGCGTCTGCAGGATCACCCGCAACACGTGGAAGAGCGTGCGCTCGAACATCGCCATCGTGACCCGTTTATCGTTCGTATAGGAACAGTATTGCACGCCGCTTCGCCGTGGGCCTAAACTGGAATTAGATCGTATACGAACGATTTGTCGGGCAACCAGTCCGCCTCCTCCGTCACGGGACGGGGTGGGCGGCCCACCGGGACGGGCCATCGAACGGCAGCGCACGTCCCGCCCCCCCAGTCAGCAAGGAGGTCCCACCGTGGCATTCGATGATCTCAGATCGTTCCTGACGGCGCTCGAAGAGCACGGACAGCTCCTGCGGATCACCGACGAGGTCCTCCCCGAGCCCGATCTCGCGGCGGCGGCGAATGCCGCGGGACGTATCGGCGAGAAGGCCCCGGGGCTGTATTTCGACAATATCGCGGGCTTCACGAAGGCGAAGGTCGCACTCAACACGCTGGGATCGTGGCCCAACCACGCGATCGCCATGGGGCTCCCGCCGCTGACGCCGACGAGGCAGCAGGTGGACGAGTTCATTCGCCGGTGGGATACGTTTCCCGTCTCGCCGGAGCACCGCGACGACCCGCCCTGGGCGGAGAACAGTGTTGCGGGTGACGCCGTCAACCTGTTCGACATCCTGCCCTTCTTCCGTCTGAATGACGGTGACGGCAGTTACTATATCGACAAGGCGGCGGTGGTTTCGCGGGACCCGGATGACCCGGAGAGCTTCGACAAGCAGAACGTCGGCATCTACCGCATGCAGGTTAAGGGCAAACGCCGCCTCGCGATCCAGCCGGTGCCGGTGCATGACATCGCGATCCATCTGCGCACGGCGGAAGAACGCGGCGAGGATCTGCCGGTGGCGATCACGATCGGCAACGACCCGATCATCACGCTGATGGCGTCCACGCCGCTGCGCTACGACCAGTCGGAATACGAAATGGCCGGCGCGCTGCGCGAGGCGGGCTATCCGGTCGCCGCGGCACCGCTGACCGGTTTCGACGTGCCGTGGGGCTCGGAGGTCGTGATCGAGGGCGTGATCGAAGGCCGCGAGCGCGAGCTCGAGGGCCCGTTCGGCGAGTTCACCGGCAACTATTCCGGCGGCCACAGCATGCCGGTGATCCGCGTCGACCGCGTTTCCTTCCGTACCGATCCGATCTTCGAATCGCTGTATCTCGGTATGCCCTGGACCGAGGTCGACTACCTGATCGGGCCCGCGACCTGCGTGCCGATCTACAAGCAGCTCAAGGCCGAATTCCCGGAGGTCGAGGCGGTCAACGCCATGTATACCCATGGGCTGCTCGCCATCATTTCGACGGCGAAACGCTACGGCGGCTTCGCCAAGGCCGTCGGCACGCGCGCCATGACGACGCCCCACGGGCTCGGGTATCTCAAGATGATCATCATGGTCGACGAGGACGTGGACCCGTTCAACCTGCCGCAGGTGATGTGGGCCCTGTCGACCAAGGTGAATCCCGCCGGGGATATCGTGCAGCTGCCGAACATGTCGGTCGTCGCCCTCGATCCGGGCTCCTCGCCCGCGGGCATCACCGACAAGCTGGTAATCGACGCGACCACCCCTGTCTCCCCGGACCGGCGTGGCAATTACGGCATGCCGGTCAAGGACCTGCCGGAGACGGCGGAATGGATTACCCGTCTACAGAACCTGATCGCGGAGGGAAACTGAACCATGAGCGAAGAAACCGGCAGCATCTGTCCCCGCTGCGGCGCCGGGGGCGTCGACGTCCTGTTCGAGAGCCCGGTTACCGGCGTCTGGGAGGTGCGGCAATGCGACACCTGCCTGTACACCTGGCGTACGAGCGAACCCCCGCGCCGCTCTGACCGCGCCCATTACCCCGACGCCTTCCGCATGACGGAGGCCGACATGAACCACGCCGAGGCGATCCCGACGGTCCCGCCGCTGAAGGTGTCGGACCGGGAGTGACGTCCCGCGGGCGGTGACGGCCGTACGCCGGGCGGAGAAGACGATCCCGCCGCCTCGTGGCACGCGCGGTATCACGCCGTCGCGCGGTGACGGCCGCCCGTGTAAGGGGGCGTTTGCGCCGGGATCGCATCGGCGCGGGCAAAAGGCGACGCCCCCGGGCAGGCCGGCTCCGATTACACCGGGGAAGGACATCGGCGGCGCTCAGGCTGGTGAGCCGGCTCCGGACCCCCTGTCACACTGTCCGGCCACGCGGACGCGACGGGGCTTTCGTGCTGAATGTCCGGGCCTGTGGATGTACGATACGGCCATGATGCCGTCAGAACCCGCCCGCGCCGGCGAATACCGCCGTGCCCGGGGACGCCCGTGACACTGACCACGACGGCTCCCGATACGACGGCAAGTGCTACGGGCACCGGTCTGTAGCACCGCCGGCGCATCGGGGGGCGACACGCTCAACGTAACCCGCTGATACGACGATGCCGACTCACTGCATCCACGACAGTCGACCTGAACGCACCGATGGCGCCAGAGACCGCGCCACTACGCGGTTTCAGCCGGACCGGCGCCTGTCCGTGGCGCCCATGATGGACTGGACCGACCGGCACTACCGCTACCTCATGCGGCTGATCACCGGCCGGACCCTGCTGTACACGGAGATGGTCCCGGCACAGGCGCTGTGGCACGGCCGCGCCGAGCGCTTCCTGCGCTTCGACGCCTGCGAGCACCCGGTCGCGCTTCAGGTCGGCGGTGCCGATCCCGAACAGCTCGCCCATGCCGCAGCGCTCGCCGAACGGTGGGGCTACGACCAGGTCGATCTGAACTGCGGCTGCCCCAGCGACCGAGTCCAGTCCGGGCGCTTCGGCGCCTGCCTGATGGCCGAGCCGGCACTGGTCGCCGACATGGTCGCGGCGATGCGCGCGGCGACACGGCTGCCGGTGACGGTGAAGACACGCATCGGTATCGATCACCAGGACAGCGAGGCCTTCCTGGCGCGTTTCGTCGAGACCGTCGCGGGCGCCGGCTGCAGCTCGTTCACGATCCACGCCCGAAAGGCCTGGCTGAAGGGGTTGAGCCCGAAGGAGAACCGCAACATCCCGCCGCTGGACTATGACCGGGTCGAGCGGCTGCACGCGGCGTTCCCCGGGGTGGAGGTCGTGCTGAACGGCGGGGTCATGGACCTGGACGAGGCCGAGGCGCTGCTGGCGCGCTTCGACGGGGTGATGATCGGCCGGGCCGCCTACCAGACGCCCTTCGTTCTCGCCGAGGCGGACCGCCGGGTGTTCGGCGAGGCAACGCCGCTACCGGACCGGGTCGCCGTGGTCGAGGCCTACATGGACTACGTCGCCCGCGAGATCGCGGCGGGCGAGCGCCTCTCGCGGATGACCCGCCACCTGGTCGGCCTGTTCCAGGGCCTGCCCGGCGCCCGGGCCTGGCGCCGTCATCTCAGCGAGCACGGGCCGCGGCACGACGCCGACGCCACCGTGATCGCCGACGCCCTGGAGCACGTCGCCGGCGCCGCCGCCTGAGTCAGTCCCCGAGGCCGAAGAACGCGCGGGCGTTGCGCGTGGTCGCCTCGGCCAGCGCCTCCGCGCTCTCGCCGCGCAGTTCGGCGATGCGCCGGGCGATGTGGACGAGAAAGGCCGGCTCGTTGCGCCCGTGAGGCGGTTTCGGCCGCAGGTCCCGGGGCGGCAGGAACGGGGCATCCGTCTCCACCATCAGTCGGTCCCCCGGGATATCGCCGAGGCTCTCCCGCAGCGCGCTCCCGCGGCGCTCGTCGCAGACCCAGCCGGTGACCCCGATGTGGCAGTCCAGGTCGAGCAGGGGATGGAGCACGTCCCGGCCGTCGGTGAAACAGTGCACCACCGCCCCGGGGAGGGCGTCGCGGTAGTCGGCCAGGATCGCGGTAAAGCGCTCGGCGGCGTCGCGCTGGTGCAGGAAGACCGGCAGCCCGAGCTCGGCGGCGAGCTCCAGCTGCGCGGCGAAGGCCTTTTCCTGCGCCGGGCGTGGCGAGAAGTCCCGGTTGAAGTCCAGCCCGGTCTCGCCGATGGCCACGGTCTTCGACCGGCCGGCGAGGGCGCGGACCGCGGCCGCGGTGTCCGCGTCCCAGTCCGAGGCGTGATGGGGATGGACGCCGGCGGTATTCACGCAGTCCACCGTCTCCGCGGCCAGCGCCGCCGCGGCCTCAGAGCCCGCCATGTCGACACCCGTGAGCACCATGGCCTCAACCCCCGCCGCCCGGGCCCGTTCCATCACCGCATCGCGATCCGCGGCGAAGCGTCGGTGGGTGAGGTTGACCCCGATGTCCACCAGGGGGCGGAGTTGATCCATGGCGCGCTCCCGTTTCAAATGATGGCCCGGATGGTAACGCGGCGGCACCGGCGGTGTCGCCGCGACCCCGTGATACCCCTGTGGAGGGCGTGATGAACGAGCCGCTGGACTGGAATGCGATCCCGATGGAGTGGGTCGGCGACTACGTCGGCCGGCGGGCCGCGCTCACCCCGGACCGGTGTGCGCTGATCGAGGCGGAGACCGGCCGGCACTGGCGTTACGACGAGCTCGACGCCGCCGTGGCCCGCACCGCGCACTGGCTCACGGATACCCTCGGCGTCGGCCGGGGCGAGCGCCTGGGGCTGGTGACCCGCAATACGATCGAGGCTGTGCGGATCTATCTCGCCTGCGGGCGCGCCGGGATCGTGCTCGTGCCCCTCAGTCACCGTCTCGCCGCCGCCGAGATGACGGCACTCGTGCGCCGCAGCGGCGCCCGGGCGGTACTCGTCGATCCTGCCCTGGCCGATGCCGTCGCCGGGGTCGGCACGGACGGCGTCGACTGGCACCGGCTGGACGCGGATGCCGTCGCGGCCCAGGACGCCATGCCCGCGTCGCCCTCCGGGAATGTGGCCTTGGCGCTCAACGAGCCGTTCCTGTACGTGCACACCGGCGGCAGCACCGGCGTGCCCAAGCTCTGCATCGTCTCCCACCGGCAGATGACCTGGAACGCCCTGGAGCTCATCGCTGCCAGCCCGGCCGGCCTGGGCGAGCGCCGCGAGCTGCTGCTGTTCCCGCTCTATCACGTCGGCGGCTGGAACACGGTGACCCCGATCCTCCACGCCGGCGGCTGCGTGGTGCTGCTGCCCGCCTTCGATCCGGCCGCGGTACTCGACGCGGTCGCGGCGCACCGCGTGAACCACTTCGGCGCCGTGGAGGCGATGCTCCGTGCGATCAGCGCGACCCCCGGATTCCCCGATGCCGACCTGTCGTCGCTGGCCGGAATCACCACGGCGGGCGCGCCCTGCAGCGACGCGGCGATGGCGCCGTTCCGCGAGCGCGGGATCCCCGTGGGCCAGAGCTACGGCCAGACCGAGGCCGGGCCGTCGAACTTCATCCACCTCGGCCGCGGCGACGACCCGGAGGCGCTGGTCCGTCACTCGGGGAGCGTGGGCACCGCCTTCCCGCACTGTGACTACCGCATCGTCGCCGACGACGGCACCCCGGCGCCGCGGGGCGGGGCAGGGGAGCTGTGGCTGCGCAGCCCCCATGCGTTCGACGGCTACGTCGACGACCCGGAGCGCACCGCGGCCGTTCTCGACGCCGACGGCTGGGTCCACACCGGCGATCTCGCCCGCGAGGACGAGACCGGGCGTGTCACCATCGTTGGCCGCGTGGATAATGTGTTCGTGAGCGGCGGCGAGAACATCGCTCCGGAGGAGATCGAGACCGCGCTCCTCGCCCACGAGGCCATCGCGGAGGCAGGGGTCTACCCGGCCGCGGACCCGCGCTGGGGCGCAGTCCCGGTGGCGGTGCTCGTGCCGGCCGCCGGGACGAGCCTGCCGGACGCCGAGTCTCTGGGCGAGTGGCTGTCCGCCCGGCTCGCGCGCTTCAAACACCCGAGGCGCTACATCCGGGCACAGTCGCTGCCGCGTACCGGCACCGGAAAGATCGACCGTGGCGCGCTGGCCCGCGCCGGCGGCTCGTGATCGCCTCACCGCCCGCCACGGCGGGCCGACAACCAACGGACGGACCATGACTCACGCACGCGTACTCATCGTTGCCGGTTCCGACTCCGGCGGCGGCGCCGGCATCCAGGCCGACATCAAGGCCGTCACCGCCCTGCGTGGCTATGCCATGACGGCGATCACCGCGCTGACGGCGCAGAACACCCTCGGCGTCCAGGACGTCTTTCCGATACCGTCGGCATTCATCGCCGAGCAGATGCGCTCCGTGCTGGGCGACATCGGCGCCGACTGCATCAAGACGGGCATGCTCCACGACGCCCCCGTCATCGAAACGGTAGCGGAGATGCTAGAATCGATGGCGCCGGCGGTGCCCCTGGTCGTGGACCCGGTGATGGTCGCCCAGAGCGGGGACCGCCTGCTGCAGACCGCCGCGGTGGAGGCATTGCGCACGCGGCTGGTGCCGCGGGCGAGCCTCGTCACGCCCAACATCCCGGAGGCGGAGGTGCTGCTGGAGCGCCGGATACACGACGAGGCCGACCAGATCGCCGCCGCCGAGGCCCTGCTGGCGCTGGGATGCGGTGCGGTGCTGGTGAAGGGCGGGCACGCGGCCGGCGAGACCATCACCGACGTCCTCGCCACGCCGACGGGCACCGAGTGCCTGCGCCAGCCCCGGATCGCGACGGAGTGCACCCACGGCACCGGCTGCACGCTGGCCTCGGCGATCGCCGCCGGGGTCGCCCGGGGGATGGATCTCGCCGCCGCGGTCGCCCGCGCGCGACGCTACCTCCAGCGTGCCCTGGTCACGGCGACGCCGCTTGGCGGCGGTCACGGCCCAGTGAACCACATCCACACGGTTTCGGAGTTCGACGGGAATAGCGCATGATCCGGCTGTCCACCAAGAGCCGCTACGCGGTGAGCGCGCTGATGCATCTGGCCATCCACGGCGGCAAGACACCGGTGCCGCTGGCCGAGATCTCGGTATGCCAGGGGATATCGGTGTCCTACGTGGACCAGATCTTCACCCGCCTGCGTCACGCCGGGCTGGTGCAGGGCGTGCCCGGCCCCGGGGGCGGTTACCGCCTGACCCGCGATCCGGCGGAGCTCGGCGTCGGCGAGATCATTCGCGTGATGGAGGCCGACGGCCGCGGCGGCCCCCGCGGTGGCAGCGCGCTCACCCGCGCGCTGTGGGACAACCTCTCCCGGCGCCTGGACGCCTACCTGGACGACATCCGCCTCGCAGACTTCGTGCAGCGTCCGCAGATCCGCGAGGCCCTGGCCCGGCAGTACGCCGGCGGACAGTGGCGCTGCGACGTCTGCGGGGCGCTGGCGCACCGCAGCGCGCCGGCGGCGGAGGGCTACCGGGCGTGACCTACGTCGTCACCGAGCCCTGCATCCGCTGCAAGTACACGGACTGCGTCGAGGTCTGCCCGGTGGACTGCTTCCACGAGGGACCGAACTTCCTCGTGATCGACCCGCAGGAGTGCATCGACTGCGCGCTGTGCGAGTTCGAATGTCCGGTGGACGCCATCCACGCGGACGACCGCGTGCCGGCCGGCCAGGCGCATTTTCTGGAGATCAATGCCCGTCTCGCCGGGCAGTGGCCGGTGATCACGTCGATGAAGGCGCCGCCGGCGGACGCCGACGACTGGGCGGCGGTCACCGCCAAGCTCGATCAGCTCGAGGAATGAGCGCCGCGCCCGTAGCGCCGGGCGACGTAGTCCTCCACCAGCTCGACGAACTCCTCGCCGATGCGCTCGCCCTTGAGGGTGACGGTCTTCTCGCCGTCCTCGTAGACCGGGGCCACGGGCTTCTCGCCGGTGCCGGGCAGGCTGATGCCGAGGTTGGCATTGCGGCTCTCGCCGGGGCCGTTGACCACGCAGCCCATCACCGCGAGGGTCATGTTCTCGACACCGGGATAGTGGTTCCGCCACTCCGGCATGCGCTCGCGGACGTGATTCTGGATCTGCTCGGCAAGCTCCTGGAAGAAGGTGCTCGTGGTCCGCCCGCAGCCGGGGCAGGCGGTGACCAGCGGGGTGAATGCCCGCATGCCCATGGTCTGGAGCAGCTCCTGGGCGACCACCACCTCCCGGGTCCGGGACTCGCCGGGCTCGGGGGTGAGCGAGATGCGGATGGTGTCGCCGATGCCTTCCTGCAGGAGCACCGCCAGCGCCGCCGACGATGCCACGATGCCCTTGGAACCCATGCCGGCCTCCGTCAGGCCGAGATGCAGCGGGTAGTCGCAGCGCGCGGCGAGATCGCGATAGACCGTGATGAGGTCCTGCACCACGCTCATCTTGCACGAGAGGATGATGCGGTCGTGGGGCAGCCCCAGGGCCTCGGCCTTCTCGGCGGAGTCCAGCGCCGAGCGCACCACCGCCTGCTTCATCACGCTCGCCGGCGGGGCGGGCTCGGCCTGGCGCGCGTTCTCGTCCATCATCCGGGCCAGCAGGTCCTGGTCCAGGCTGCCCCAGTTCACGCCGATGCGTACCGGCTTGTCGAGGTCCCGGGCGATATCGATCATGGTCGCGAACTGCGGGTCGCGCCGGCGGCCCTTGCCGACGTTGCCCGGATTGATGCGCAACTTCGCCAGCGCCGCCGCGCAGTCCGGGTAGGCGGTGAGCAGACGGTGACCGTTGAAGTGGAAGTCCCCGACCAGGGGCACGTCCACACCCATGTCGTCGAGCCGGCGGCGGATCGCCGGCACCGCCGCGGCCGCGGCCTCGTTGTTGACGGTGATGCGCACCAGCTCCGAGCCGGCCCGCGCCAGGTCCGCGACCTGGACCGCCGTGCCGACCTCGTCGGCGGTATCGGTGTTGGTCATGGACTGAACGACGACGGGGGCATCGCCGCCGACGGTGACGCCGCCGACGTCGACGGGCACGCTGTGGCGCCGGTTAATCACGGATTCGGACATGGGACCTGGGTGTTCACGCATGCAGCGGGTGTAAGTCGGCCATGATACTAACCCGCTCGTGGGTAATACCACCTCTTCGCGTGCACGCACGCACCATGCACACGGCGCGGCGTGACGCCGGACGCAGACCCCGGACACGCCGCCAGAGCGCGGCCGTGCCGTACGCGACGGCGATGCCCACTGCTACACTGCATGCCTCGCGCCCACGGGCGCACGTCACGGAACGGAAGGATGGCGTTAGCTATGTCCGCGTCAGTCAGGCATCCGCTGCCGGGACGCCGCCTCGGTGTCCTCCTCGTGCTCATCGCGGCCGTGGCCACCGGCTGTACGGCCCTGCCGGTGGGGCAGGGCGGCGACAAGGCCGCGGCGGATCGTGCCTACGATGCCGGCCGCTACCGGGACGCCGCCAGCCGCTACCAGCACTACCTTGAAAGCGCACCCCGGGACCCGCATGCCTGGTACCGACTCGGTAACGCACGGGTCGAGCTCGGCCGGCTGCGCCCGGCGGAGACGGCCTTCTACCGGGCGCTGGACGCCGACCCGGCGATGGCCCGGGCCCGCCACAACCTGGGACTGGTACAGCTCCGGCTCGCCTGGCGCTCGCTGGTGGAGGCCCATTCGCGCCTGCCCGCGGATGCCGCCCGGGACAAGCGAACCGCCGCACTCGCCGCCTGCCTGCTCCAGGGGCTGGGGACCTGGCAGGGGCCCGGGCAGTGTCCACAACGCACAGATAACGAGGACGAGCCATGATCGACTGCTACAGCTGGCCGACACCCAACGGCCACAAGGTGCATATCGCACTGGAGGAAATGGGCCTGGACTACCGCGTCCACGGCGTGAACATCGGCAAGGGCGATCAGTTCGAGCCGGAGTTCCTGCGCATCAGCCCGAACAACAAGATCCCCGCCATCGTCGACGACGACGGACCGGAAGGCGGGCCGATCAGCGTCTTCGAGTCCGGTGCGATCCTGTTCTACCTCGCCGAGAAGACCGGGGAGTTCCTGCCGGCGAACGGCGAGGCCCGCTACCAGGTCATGGAGTGGCTGATGTTCCAGATGGGCGGGCTCGGCCCGATGCTCGGCCAGGCGCATCACTTCCGCAACTACGCGCCCAAGCACATTCAGTACGCCTACGACCGCTACACCAACGAGACGTCCCGGCTGTACCGGGTCATGGACCGCCGTCTCGGCGAGAGCGAGTGGCTGGCCGGCGGTGAGTACAGCATCGCCGACATCGCGGCCTATCCCTGGATCCGGCCCCACGCGAACCAGGGCCAGGACCTCACCGACTATCCGAACCTCAAGCGCTGGTACGACACCATCGAGGCCCGCCCGGCCGTGCAGCGCGGCGTGGCGGTACTCGCCGACGCCCGCCAGAACGGCTTCGACGAGGAGGCCAAGCGGCTGCTCTTCGGTGCCGGCCAGTACCAGCGCCGCTGAGATGCGGGCGCCTCAGGCGCCCCCGTCCTTCGACGGCGGTCGCAGGCCGGCCTCGATGAAGTCGAGGACGGTCTCGATCGCCGACTCCTCCGGCATCTCGCCTTCCCAGGTGGCATAGCGCTTGCCGAAGAAGTAGGTCATGCCGATCAGTGCCCAGGCGAGGGCCCGGGGGTCGCCCTGGCGCACCTCGCCGCGGGCCTGGGCCTCGGCGATGCCGCGCTCGTAACCGGCGAGCAGGGTCTCGTAGTAGCGCTGGTGCACGTCCGGGTCCACGAACTGGGACTGCATGACGATGCGGTAGAGGTTCTTGTGCGCGAGCGCGAAACGCAGGAACTGCCGGAAGCCCGTGCGCTCCACCTCGATGCGGTCGCTGCAGCCCCGGACCGCCTCGCTCTGGGACCGGCGGAGCTCGCGGCTCATGTGCTCCACCAGGGCCCGGAGGATGGCCTCCTTGGACGAGAAGTAGATGTAGAACGTGCCCTGGGCGACGCCGGCGCGGTGGGTGATGTTGCTGATCGAGGCGCTGTGAAACCCCTTCTCGCCGAACTCCTCCTCGGCTGCATCGAGCAGCTTCTGGCGCGTTCGCTCCCCACGGGCGGTGGCGGGTGTTACCGGTTTTGCCACGAACTGCCTCTCCTTCTTGTGTCTGACTGGCCGATCTCCGGGGCGCCCGGCGGCGCCCCGCATTCCCCGGCAGGGCACTGCGTCCCTGCACCGGCGCCGGCGCGGCACATGCACACCGGCACCGATATCGTCCTCGTGCGCCGACGCAGGCCCTCCATCGAGGTCCGACGCGGCCGGCGCACTCCGGCCGTATTCTGGCGTCGGCGGCCGGGGGCGTCCATACTCGCTCCTCGCAGAGCAGGAAGACCAGAATGCCGCAACATCCCGTAGACCGTTTGATCGAGATCATGGCCGCCCTGCGTAACCCCGACGGCGGCTGTCCATGGGACCTGGAGCAGGACTGGCAGAGCATCGTGCCGCACACCCTCGAGGAGGCCTACGAGGTGGCCGACACCATCGAGCGGGGCGACTACGATCATCTGCGCGACGAGCTCGGGGATCTGCTCTTCCAGGTCGTCTACTACGCCCGCTTCGCCGCCGAGGAGGGGCGTTTCGATTTCCACGATGTCGCCAGTGCCATCGCGGACAAGATCGTGCGCCGCCACCCCCACGTCTTCGGCGAGGCGGAGGAACGCGACGCGGACAGCCAGACCCGCGCCTGGGAGGCGATCAAGGCAGCGGAGCGGGCCCAGCGTGCCGACGGCGAGGGGCGTGAGCCGGGGCTGCTGGACGACGTCCCGCGCACGCTCCCGGCGCTCAGCCGAAGCATCAAGCTCCAGAAACGTGCCGCCCGGGTCGGCTTCGACTGGGAGGAGCCGCGGCCGGTGATCGCCAAGCTCCGCGAGGAGCTCGCCGAGCTGGAGGAGGCCATGGCCAGCGGCGACGGCGAGCACATTCACGAGGAGTACGGCGATCTGCTGTTCGCCTGCGCGAATCTCGGTCGCCACCTCGGCAGTGATCCCGAGCAGGCGCTACGGGCCGCCAACGACAAGTTCGAGCGCCGTTTCCGCGGTCTGGAATCCGTGCTGGCGAAAGCCGGACGGCAGCCCGGGGACTGCGATTTCGACACCCTGGAGGCCGCCTACCAGCAGGCCAAGGCGCGGGACAACGCGGCCGGCGCCGGGGACTGATCCCGCCGGCGCATACGCGGCCCTGCGGCCTGGCCCCTCGGCACCGGGACATACAGGGTCCGCCGCTCGAGGCGGTCGACATCGCCGGCACCGCGGGACGGGATGTTGGCTGCCAGAAGCAGCCAATCTACGGGAACCGTCGCCTGGCCGTGCAACCCCGAGACATACGAGATCGTCGCGGACGGCCACCCGGGCGGGTAGGTCGTGCACGACCGTAGGCCGTGTGCGACACCGCTGGGACCGGCCCGGAATGTCGCACGCCTTATGGCGCACGACCTACCCGAACGTCCATCCTCTATCCCGGAGCAGCTCGGGCAGGTCGTGCACGGCCGCGGGCCGTGTGCGACGCTGTCGGGACCCGTCCGGGATGTCACACGCCTGCGGTGCACGACCTGCCCGAACGTCCATCCGCCCCCCGGACCAGGATCAACGTCCCTGGTTGTTCACACGGACCTGCTGGCAACGTCGGCCGGGTTGCCCCTCCGCTCTCCCGGGGAGGTGGCGAGTGAACAACCTGCCGGAAGATCACAGCTGGTCGTGATCTTCCAGCAGCAGCACGTGCAGCCGCCGTGGTCCATGCGCCCCGAGCTCGATGGTCTGCTCCACATCCCCGGTGCGCGACGGCCCGGTGATGAAGTTCACCGTCCGGGGCAGATCGCCGTCGGCGTGCAGCCGCGCCCAGGCAGTCTCCATGTAGTCCACGACGTCGCCGGCCCGTAGCACCACGACGTGATGCTCGGGGAGGAAGTTCAGGCTCGTGGGGTTGTCCGGCCCGGAGCGGAGGACCAGCGTCCCGGTCTCCGCGATGCCCGCCACCGCCACGGTCACCGACGCCGGTGCCGTATGCACGCCGTCGATCCCGTCGGCCACGGCCACTTCCTGCGGCCATTCCAGCCCGGCGAGGAGCGGGTCGGCACCGAGCTGTACCGGCCCGCCGGGCGCCCCGGCATCGAGCAGCACCCGGGCCACCGCCGCGGGGATATCCGCGGGGGAGGCGATCCGCTCCGAGGTGGCCGCCGCGGCCTCCAGGCGCGTGAGCAGCCGCGTGACGTCGTCGCCGCTCCACTCCGGGCGCGGTGCGGGTGCCGCCATCAGCGCCCGGCGTTCCGCCCCGATGGCCTCCGGATCGGGGCTCGCCTCGCGACCGAGGGCGCGGCGAATGGTGGCGAAGAACCGCTGTGCCGTGTCGCTCATGCGTCCTCCTTGCGCTTCGCCCGCCAGGCCGCCTGGAACGTCGTACCCGACGGCAGGGGCAGATCGCGGGCGTCCGTCCAGCCGCCGGCCAGGGGCATGCGCCGCGCGGCACCGCCGCGGCGGCCGCCGAGCCAGCGCAGCACCCGGACGCCGATTCGTGCGAGGGGGTGATACAGGCGCGGACGCCGCGCCACCCAGCCCCAGGCCTGCAGCGCCCAACGGGTCGTCCGCTGCCCCAGGTGGGCGTCGAACTGCCAGTCCCGCAGGTGGCGGATGAGGTCGGGCAGGGGGATCTTCACCGGGCAGACGCTGCCGCAGCGCCCGTTCAGGGTGCAGGCGTTGGGCAGGTCCACGGTACCGTCCAGACCACGGAACATCGGTGTGAGCACCTGGCCCATGGGGCCGGGGTAGACCCAGCCGTAGGTATGGCCGCCCACGGCGCCGTAGACCGGGCAGTGGTTCATGCACGCACCGCAGCGGATGCAGCGGAGCATGGAGCGGAACTCGTTGCCGAGCATGCCCGTGCGGCCGTTGTCGAGGAGGACCACGTGGTACTCGTCCGGGCCGTCGGGATCGTCCGGGCGCCGCCCGCCGGTGAGGAAGGTCGTGTAGGCGCTCATGTCCTGGCCGGTGGCGCTGCGCCCGAGCAGGCGCAGCATCGTCGAGGCCTCCTCGGTACCGGGCACGAGCTTCTCGATGCCTGCAATGACAATGTGCACCCGGGGCAGGGTGGTGCCGAGATCGGCATTGCCCTCGTTGGTGACCAGCGTCACCGTGCCGGTGTCGGCGATCAGGAAGTTCGCGCCGCTGATGTCGACGTCCGCCTCCAGGAAACGCTCGCGCAGCACCTGCCGTGCCTCGGCCACCAGCTCCGGGGCCGGGCGCAGCGGGCCGTCGATGCGGTGATGGTGATGCTCGTCGAACAGCCGCGTGATCTCCGCCCGGGTCTTGTGTACCGCCGGCGCGATGATGTGGCTCGGCGGCTCCTTCGCGAGCTGGATGATGTACTCGCCGAGGTCCGTCTCCACGAGCTCGTGCTCGCGCTCCAGGGCCTCGTTGAGCGAGATCTCCTCGCCCGCCATGGTCTTGGACTTGATCACCCGCCGGGCGCCGGCGTCGCGGCAGATGCCGAGGATGATCTCGCGGGCCGCCGCGTCGTCGCCGGCATAGTGCACCTGGCCGCCGCGCTCGCTGACGTTCGCGGTAAAGCGGGCGAGGTAGTGGTCCAGGTTCGCCAGGGTGTGGTCCTTGATCGCCGCGCCGCGCTCGCGCAGCGCCTCGAAGTCCGGAAAGGCCTCGACCGCGCCGGCGCGCTTGGTGACGAATCCGCCCTTGGCCGAGGCCAGGGCGGTACGCAGGTTGTCGTCGGCGAGGGCGGCGCGCGCATTCGCCTTGAACGTGTGGGTCCGGGCCTCCATCAGCCGTCCTCCTCGCCGATGGCCGGCGCGTCGCCCATGTCCGCGAGGACCTCGGCGGCGTGATAGACGCGCACGCCGGAGCCGCGCCGCCGCAGCCGCCCGGCGATGTTCATCAGGCAGCCGAGATCGCCGGCGAGCACGGTCTCTGCGCCGCTCTCCTCGATGCGCGTGCTCTTGTCGTCCACCAGGCGCTCGGAGATCTCCGGGTACTTCACGCAGAACGTCCCGCCGAAGCCGCAGCAGACCTCGGTGTCCGTCATCTCCGTGATCGTGAGCCCCTCCACGCTGCCCAGCAGCGTCCGCGGCTGGGCCTTCACGCCCAGCTGGCGCAGCCCGGAGCAGCTGTCGTGATAGGTGGCGTTCGCCGGGAAGCGCGCCGTCACGCCGCTCATGCCCCGCACGTCGACGAGGAAGGCAAACAGCTCCCAGCTGCGTGCCGCCAGGGCCTCCGCGCGCTCACGCCAGGGATCGTCGTCCTCGAAGAGCTCCGGGTACTTGCGGAGCTGGCCGATGCACGAGCCGGAGGGGCCGACCACGTAGTCACAGTCCTCGAACACCTCGATGGTCTGGCGCGCCAGTGCCCGGGTATCGTCGAGGTCGCCGCTGTTGTAGGCCGGCTGGCCGCAGCAGGTCTGGCCTTCGGGCACCTCCACGGTGCAGCCTGCCTGCTCGAGCAGCCGGACCGAGGCGAAACCGACACGGGGGCGGAACAGATCCACGAGGCAGGTCACGAACAGCCCGACCCGGGGCCGTCCGCTTGTCGTCGCTTCAGTCATGTTGTCACAACCGGGGCCGTCGTTTTTGGTCAGACCACGTTACCCGCGGGGGGCGGAAAGCTCAACCGGCCGGCGACCGTTTGAAAACCGCGGTATCCACCCCACGTCGGGGATAACAGCGATACACACATTACCGCTTTCCATCCGTGATCAGGGAGAACGCATCATGGCACTCAGCGAGCAGAGCTGCACCCCCTGCCGCGGCGGAACCCCGCCGATGTCCCGCGACGAGGCGGAACGCCATCTCGGTCAGCTCCCCGAATGGCAGCTCCACGACGAACCGATGCGCATCACCCGGGCGTTCCGCTTCGGCGACTTCGCCGCCGCACTGGCCTTCGTCAACCAGGTCGGCGAGCTCGCCGAGGAGGAACAGCATCACCCGGAGATCCACTTCGGCTGGGGGCACGTCGAGGTCGAGATCTGGACGCACAAGATCCAGGGCCTGCACGAAAACGACTTCATCCTCGCCGCGAAGATCGACCGGCTGATCTAACTGTGAAGTCTCAGGGGTTGTCCACCGGCTGGTGCGGAATCAGCGCGAGCGGATCGGCATCCTCAAGGCCTTCGGTTATCGCGATGTCACCATCGCGATGCACTACGCCTGCCGGCTTCACCGGCAGGCCTGCGCCCCGGCACAGAGCCTGGATATCGCGCGCGGTGCTGCACAACGGTGAGGGCGCCCGGGGCGGGAGGTCGGCGAACGCGTGGTGATCCACCCGGACGCGACCCTGGTGGATGGCGGCCGCATCCGCGAGCGCGCCGGCGGCTGAGGCCGGCGCCGTTCGCCTATTCCCGGCGCCACTCCCCCGAGCGCCCGCCCGCCTTGTACACGAGCCCGACGCCGTCGATGGTCATACCCCGATCCAGCGCCTTGCACATGTCGTAGACCGTGAGCAGCGCCGCCTGGACCGCGTTCAGCGCTTCCATCTCCACGCCGGTGCGTTCGCGGGTCTCCGCCCGGACGCTGCAGTGCACCACACCGCCCTCCGGTTCGGGGGTCAGCGTGACCTCGACATGGGACAGCGCCAGGGGATGACACAGCGGCACCACGTCGGCGGTGCGCTTGGCGGCCATGATCCCGGCGATACGGGCGGTAGCGAGGGCATCACCCTTCTTCAGATCACCGGTGACGAGCGCCTCCAGGGTCGCGGCCGCCATGTGGATACGGCCCTCGGCGACGGCGATGCGGTGGCTGCGGTCCTTGTCGCCGACGTCGACCATGTGGGCCTCGCCGTGCTCGTTGAGGTGGGTCAGTTCGCTCATGGCAGGTTCCGGTGCTGTCCAGGCAGGTGCGTGTCTGTCCCCAACCCGTCCTGGCCTGCCGGGCATACCGGCAAGCCGCCCGGCGCGTGGCGGCGCACGGCAGTGTCCGGCGAGCTGGCAATGGCAATGACCGGGTTAGTAGTATTGCGGCACGCTAACCCGCCACCACCGGCGGGGCAACACCGACGGAGGAACCCACCATGTCCGACGAGCGCCTCCAGCGGGGCGAGGCGATGCGCCGCCGCGTGCTCGGCGACGCCCACGTCGAGCGCTCGCTGGCGAACGCCAGCGATTTCGACCGCGAGTTCCAGGAGTTCGTGATGCGCACGGCCTGGGACGACATCTGGAACCGGGAAGGACTGCCCACGCCGACCCGCAGCCTGATCAACCTGGGCATGCTCGCCGCCCTCGGCCGCATGGACGAGTTCCGCGTGCACGTGCGCGGTGCGGTCAACCAGGGGTGCAGCGTGGAGGAGATCCGCGAGGTGCTCTTCCAGGTGGCGGTCTACGCGGGCATGCCCGCGGGGATGGAGGGCTTTCGCCACGCCCGGCGGGTGCTCGAGGAGATGACGGCGGAACCGGGGGCGTAAGCGGTGCTGCTTCGCATCCTGGAGATCATTGTCCCGGTCTTCGGCCTGGTGCTGGTGGGGTATGTCTACGGCCGGCTGCGTCCGGCGGACATGTCCAGCGCCAACCGGCTGAACGTCAATGTCTTCGTGCCGGCACTGATCTTCTTCGTGCTCTCCGAGCGCATGAGCGCCGACCTCTCCCTGGGCGGCGCCGCGCTTGGCGCGGCCGCGGTGATCCTCGGCTCCGGGCCGATCGCCTGGCTCATCGCGCGGCGCACCGGCTGGGACGTGCGCACCGTCGTGCCCCCGGCGATGTTCAACAACGCCGGCAACTTCGGGCTGCCACTCGCGGTCTTCGGCTTCGGCGAGGACGCGCTGCCCGTCGCCGTGGTGATGTTCGTGGTGGAGAATTCGCTGCACTTCACCGTCGGCCTGTGGCTGCTCACCCGGCGGATCGGCATGCGCGAGCTCGCCGGCAATCCCATGGTGGTGGCCACGGCCGCCGGGCTGATCTGCATGTCGCTGGGCTGGCACCTGCCGGACCTGGTACTCCCGGGGGTGGAGATGCTCGGCAACGTGGCGATCCCGCTGATGCTCGTCGCGCTGGGGATCCGCCTCACGGAGGTGGACCTCTCGTACTGGCGCATCGGCATCGGTGGCGCGCTGATGGCACCGGTGACCGGGCTGGCCATCGCGGTGCCGTGGGTGCTGATCTTCCAGCCGCCGCAGCCGGTGGCCGGGATGCTGCTGGTCTTCGGCGCACTGCCACCGGCGGTGCTCAACTACATGCTCTCCGAGCACTACGACCAGGAGCCCCAGGCGGTGGCCTCCATCGTCGCCCTGGGCAACCTGATGTCGCTGGGTGTCATCCCGGCGGTGCTGTACTTCGCGCTGCCCTAGGGCGTTCGCACCTCCGGCGGGGCGACCCACGCCGCCGCTCGTGTCATCGGCGGTCCGTCAAGGCAGAGAGGAAGGGGGAGGGGCCGGGCGGCGCGGGGATACGCCGCCCGGGCTCGCGCAGGATTCCCGCCTCAGCCGAAGAGCTCGTCGATGGCGGCGATCTCGTCCAGGGACTCCGGATTCGCCAGCGCCTCGCGGTTGTTGACGGTGTCGCCCCGCAGGATCTTGGTCACCGCCAGCTCCACCTTCTTGCCGCTGCGGGTGTAGGGGATCTGGTCGACGGCGACAATCTTCGCCGGCACGTGGCGCGGGCTCGCCCCCTCGCGGACGCGGCTGCGGATCTTGCGCTGCAGCTCGTCGGTGAGCGCCTGGCCCTCGTTCATCACCAGCATCAGCACCACGCGGACATCGCCGTTCCACGGCTGACCGACGACGATGCTGTCGGCGATCTCGTCGATGGTCTCGACCTGCCGGTAGATCTCGGCCGTGCCGATGCGCACGCCGCCCGGATTGAGCGTCGCGTCCGAGCGGCCATGGATGACGCAGCCGCCGGTCTCGCTGAAGCTGATGAAGTCGCCGTGGGCCCAGACACCGGGGAAGGTCTCGAAATAGGCCCCGCGGTAGCGGGCGAAGTCCGGGTCGTTCCAGAACTGCACCGGCATGCTCGGCGTGGGCTGGGTGCAGACCAGCTCGCCGCGTTCGTCGATGACCTGCTCGCCGTCCTCGTTGAACGCCTTCACGTCCATGCCGAGCATCGCGCACTGGATCTCGCCGCGGCGGACCGGGAGGATCGGGCAGGCGCCGACGAAGCAGGAGAGGATGTCCGTGCCACCGGAGATGGAGCCCAGCAGGACCTCCGGGCTGATGTGCTCGTAGACGTAATCGTAGTCCTCGGGCAGCAGCGGCGAACCGGTGGAGAAGACGACCCGCAGGTTGGAGAGGTCGTGATCCTCGCCCGGGTGCAGCCCCTTGTTGCGGCACCCGCCGATGAACTTGGCGCTGGTGCCGAAATGGGTCAGTCCCTCGCGCTCGGCCATCGCCCAGAGCACGTCCAGATTGGGATAGCCCGGCGAGCCGTCGAAGAGCACCAGTTCCGCGCCGGTAACCAGTCCTGACGCCAGCCAGTTCCACATCATCCAGCCGGTGGTGGTGAAGTAGAAGAAAGTGTCGTCGCGCTTGACGTCGCCGTGGAGCATCAGCTCCTTGCTGTGCTGGAGCAGCACGCCACCGCCACCATGGACGATGCACTTCGGCGCGCCCGTGGTCCCGGAGGAGTAGACGATCACGATGGGGTGGTCGAAGGCCACCTGCTCGAAGTGCACCTCACCACCGCGGCCCTCGCTGAGCGCGGCGTCCCAGGACACCACACCGGCGTCGTCCGGGATCGGCTCCTCGGGCAGGTTGGAGATGACCACCGCGCACCGGATCGAGGGAATGCGCTCGCGCAGCTCCGCGATCTGCTCGAGACGGGCGAAGGTCTTGCCGTTGTAGCCGTAGCCGTTGACGGCGATCAGCACCTTGGGCTCGATCTGGCCGAAACGGTCGTAGATGCCGTTGGCCCCGAAGTCCGGGGAGGCGGACGACCAGATCGCGCCGAGCGCGGTGGTCGCGAGCATGCCGATCACCGCCTCGGAGGTGTTGGCGACGATGCCGGCGACCCGGTCGCCGGGGCCGACACCCTGCTCGCGGAGGAAGCGCTGCAGCCCCGCGACCTCGCCGAGGAGCTCGCCGTAGGTGAGCTGCTGACGCGGCCGGGTCTCGGAGATCTCGGTGATCGCCACCTTCGACGGATCGCCGTGCAGCGCCTCGCGGAGCAGGTTCTCGGCGAAGTTCAGCCGCGCCCCGGGGAACCACTCCGCGCCGGGCATCTCCCGGGCGCCGAGCACCTGCTCGTACGGTGCCGAGGCGATCACCCCGGTGTACTCCCAGATCGTCGCCCAGAAGGCCTCGATGTCCGCCACCGACCAGCGGTGCAGTGCGTGATAGTCCGGGAACGGCCCGTAACCACGCTCCTCCAGCCAGCGAATGTAATGCGCCATGCTGCTGTTATGGAGCTCGTAGTCGGAGGGCTCTCGTACGATGGGGAAGTCGGCGCTCATTGCTTGTGATCCTTGATCTGTCTGTCTTCCCGCCGCGCTCGCGGCGGCTCCTGCCTCGACCCGGGATCGTAACCGATCGGGCGATGCGAGTGGAGGGGCCGGCCTGCGGAGCCGGCGAGCGGCGGCGCTTGCAAGTGCGCGCGCGGAGACTGCGATAATGAGCACCGGATCGGGCGCCGGTCCCCACCTCATCAGACGACGGGAGCATCTGGATCATGACTCTGAAAGACAAGGCAGCAGTGGTCACCGGTTCCACCAGCGGCATCGGCCGCGCGGTCGCAGAAAGCCTGGCGGGTGCCGGGGCGAACGTCGTCATCAACGGTATCGAACCGCGGGAGGAGGGCGGGGCGATCGCCGATGCCATCGCCTCGGAGCACGGCGTGACCGTGCGCTACAACCCCGCGGACATGAGCAGGCCGGAGGAGGTCGAGGCGCTGATCGCCGACTGTGTCGAGGCCTTCGGCCGCATCGACGTCCTGGTCAACAACGCCGGCATCCAGTTCACCGCCCCCACCGAGGAATTCCCCCGGGAGAAATGGGACGCTATCATCGCGATCAACCTTTCCTCGGCCTTTCACGCCGCCCACGCCGCGCTGCCGCACATGCAGCGCCAGGGCTGGGGCCGCATCATCAACACCGCCTCCGCCCACGGCCTGGTGGCCTCGGTCAACAAGGCCGCCTACGTCTCCGCCAAGCACGGCATCGTCGGCCTGACCAAGGTCATCGCCCTGGAAAACGCCGACCGCGGCATCACCTGCAACGCGATCTGCCCCGGGTGGGTGGAGACCCCGCTCATCCAGGCGCAGATCCAGAAGATCGCCGACGAGCAGGGCCTGTCCATCGACGACGCCAAGATCGAGCTTGTCCGCCACAAGCAGCCGTCCAAGCAGTTCGTCCAGCCCGAGCAGATCGGGGCGCTGGCGGCGTTCCTGTGCACCGACGCGGCGTCCCAGATCACCGGCGCGTCCATGCCGGTGGACGGCGGCTGGACCGCACAGTAGCGGACGCGACACCATCCGGTCGGTCGTGCACGGTCGTGGGCCCGTGTGCGACATGCCGTCGCAGATGGCGCGAGAGGTCACACGACTGCGGCGCCTGTCCCACGGTGCGGAAGCACCCCCACGTCCGGCGAATGTCGGCTGCGGTCGGGCGACCGGTCCATTTCCGGTGTGGCGAGGATGTCGGCTGCCCAGAGCAGCCGACCTGCGGCCGCGCCCCCCTCTCCCCTTGCGGGAGAGGGGCCGGGGGAGAGGGGTGCTCCCGGGACCGGCGGGTCCTGTGGAACCGTCATCCAGGATGGAGCCACCCCAAGGTTGGCCCCTCCTGGCAGCCAACATCCCGTCCTGCGGTGCCGGCAACGTCGGCTGCCGGGAGCAGCCGACCTGCCCCTGAACTCCGTGATCCCGTGCAGGTCGTGCACCGTGCGGTGCGCGACGTCCCCGTGGTCCCGCGGGATGCCACTTACGGTCTGACGGCGGCGCCCGATCTGCCTCTGGCAGGTTCAGGGCCAGGGCGGTACCTGCTGCTGAAATGGCTTCCGCGTCGATCGTGCCCGACTAAAACGCCGGCTCCATGCACGTTCCGCGCGTTCCCGCATCATTGGCGACGGTCAGCCGCCGGTGTCCAGCCGCTTCCGGAGGGCCTGACGAAAAGCGACGATCCGTGCGGTATTGCGGCCGAAATCGGCCTGGCCGACGCGCGAGGCCGAGCGCAGGTGCACGACGCTCCGGCCGGATTCGTCTTCCGCCTCCACACGGAGGCTCACGTCGTCCTCGAAACCGAGCAGCGGTGTGCGGTCCACGGCGGACAGTCGGTGCCCGCCGTGACTCATCGAGATGACCTGCCAGCCGAGGGCACGCACGGTCCGGCGCGCCGCGGCAAACGTCTGGTCCGGCGGCGATGACACCTCCATGGGCTGTCGCTCCGGCCAGGCGGAACCGGACACGGTGCTCACGCGGTTGTCCGTGAGGTAGAACACCACGCGCGTGACGATGCCTGGCGGGGCGGTGAGCGGTGCGCCGCTGTAGACGATCGCCGCCGCCGGGGCGATTACCGCCAGCACCACCAGGACCAGCAGCGCCTTTCCGAGAAAACGGGTCATGACACACCGGCCCCGGGCCTGTGCCGCGCAACGCGGCACAGGCCGGTCACACGGCGCGTTTCGCGTCGTCGCGGCGCGGACGCACCGGGGTGATGGCCTGCTACCACGCCACCGCCTCGCCGTGACGCAACAGGGCGCCGGTGGGCGAGCCGTCCGGCAGGCAGGCCGCCTCGACGACCCGGGCCGCCGCCTCCTGGGGCGAGGTGTTGGCCTGGCCGCCGCCCATCCGCGTACGCACCCAGCCCGGGTCCACGGCGTTGACGAGGATGTTCTCGCCGTCGGTCTCGGCGGCAAGAAGCCGGGTGATGGCGTTGAGCCCGGACTTCGAGAAGCGGTATGCAGGGTAGCCCCGGCCCATGCGCGAAAACTGGGCGTAGCCGCTGGTGACGTTCACGATGCGACCGTAACCGTGCCGGCGCATGATCGGTACGATGGCCTGGGCGAGACGCAGCGGCCCGTACGCGTTAACGGCGAGGTGTTCGTCCAGGGTGGCGCGATCCACCTCCAGGATCCCCGGCGCAGGGGTGCCGTCCGAGGGCGCATGCTCGGGGAAGATCCCGGCGTTGTTGACCAGCACGTCGACCCGGTCGAAGGCATTGGCGATGAAGTCCATCAGCCCCTGAATGCTCGTCTCGCGGGTCACGTCCAGGGGATGATAGGCGACGTCCAGTCCCTCGCTCTGGAGCTTGTCCGCCGCCGCCTTGCCCAGCAGGCCGTCGCGGCTGGTGAGCACCGGTTTGATCCCGGCGCGGGCGAGCTGCCGTGCGGTCTCGAAGCCGATACCGCGGTTGCCGCCGGTGATTAACGCTACGCGTTCGGGCTCGCTCATGGCCCCTCCAGGGTCACTGCTCGTGCAGGTAGAAGCTCCGGCGCACGCTGCAGTCGTCCTCGAGTTCGTAGACCAGCGGTTTGCCGGTGGGCACCTCGACGCCGGTAATCGCCTCGTCGGAGACACCGTCGAGGTGCTTGATCAGGGCCCTAAGGCTGTTGCCGTGGGCGGCGATCAGCATGGTCTCCACCTCGCGGAGTACCGGCAGGATGTCGCTCTCCCAGTAGGGTAGCACCCGCTCCAGGGTGCTCTTCAGGGATTCCGTCGCCGGCAGGGTACCCGCGGACAGGTGCCGGTAGCGCGGATCGAAGCGTGGATGACGCTCGTCGTCCTCCGCCAGCGCCGGCGGCGGGGTTGCGTAGCTGCGCCGCCACACGTGGACCTGCTCGTCGCCGTACTCCTCGGCGGTCTCGGCCTTGTTCAGGCCGGTAAGCGCACCGTAGTGGCGCTCGTTGAGGCGCCAGTCCTTGGTCATCGGGATCCAGAGCTCGTCGAGCTCGTCGAGGACCATCCAGCCCGTGCGGATCGCCCGGGTAAGCACCGAGGTGAAGGCGTAGTCGAACGAGTAGCCGTGCTCGCGAAGCAGACGGCCGGCGCCGGCCGCCTCATCGCGGCCGCGCTCGCTGAGGTCGACGTCCTTCCAGCCGGTAAAGCGGTTCTCCAGGTTCCAGACGCTCTGCCCGTGGCGCAGCAGCACGAGACGCTTCATGCTTTCCCCCCTGTGTCATGGCTGATTGGGCGGACGACCGCGGATCAGCGGAACGCGGCCGCCGGGACCGCGCAGTGTACCAGAGCCGGGGTCGCGATCAGGGCAGGGCGACGAACCGGCCGCTGAAGGTCGCCGCCGGACGTTCGGCACCGGGCAGGTATACCGTGAGCTCCGCACGGGCCCGACGACGCCGCCCCAGGGTAGCCATCACCGTATCGGCCAGATCCGCCGGCACGTCGAGGACGGCGTGGAGCTCGTCGTCGCAGGGCCGGTGGTAGTGAATCTGCCCGTCCGCGAGTACCAGCTGCGGCTCGATGCCGGCGCCGCGGGTGAGCGCGTAGAGCCACCCCCAGCCCGCTAGGCAGGCCAGACTGTAGAGGCTTCCCGCGAAGCCCGTTCCCGTATGGTTGTGGTTGGCGTAGAGCGGCGCGGTGAGCTCGAGTCCCGCCTCGTCGAGCCGGGTGACCAGCACCTCCATGGCCCGGCTCAGCGGGATCAGGTTATTGAACCGCGCCTGCAGCGCCGAGGCGGTAAGCATGCGGATCTCCCTGGGGTGAGACACCGCTGTAGGATACCATTGCCCGCACGACGGACCGGATACAGCCATGGCCGAAGAGATCGAACGCAAATTCCTGGTGACCGGCGACGCCTGGCGCGACGCCGCGGACGCCGGCCAGCCCATGCGCCAGGGCTACCTCGGCCGCGACATCCACGCCAGCGTGCGCGTGCGCCTCGCCGGTGCCCGCGCGTGGCTCAACATCAAGGGCGCAACCCTCGGCGTGCAGCGCCGCGAGTACGAGTACGCGATCCCCGCCGATGAGGCACAGGAGATGCTCGACCACCTCTGCCACCGGCCACTGATCGAGAAGACCCGCTACCACGTCCCGGTGGACGGTCACACCTGGGAGGTGGACGTCTTCGAGGGCGACAACGCCGGGCTGGTGGTCGCGGAGGTCGAGCTCGCGAGCGCCGAAGAGGCCTTCACGAGGCCCGAATGGGCGGGACGGGAAGTCTCCCACCTGCCGCGCTACTACAACGTCTCGCTGGTGCGTTACCCCTACAGCGAGTGGACCGCCGCGGAGCGCACCGGTGACTGAGCACACCCCCTGGATCCATGTGAACCTCGCGGCGCAGCGGCTCCGCCTGTACGGCAGCGACGGCGCCGTCCTCGCGGACTGGCCGGTGGCTACCGGCGCCAATGGTGCCGGCGAGCTGGACGGCAGCGGCTGCACGCCGCGGGGCCGGCACATCGTGCGTGCGCGCATCGGCGCCGGCGAGCCGGCGGACGCGGTATTCGTGGGCCGGCGTCCGACGGGGGAGCGCTATACCCGGGCGCTCGCCGACGCCCATCCCGGGCGGGACTGGATCCTCGGGCGCATCCTCTGGCTGAGCGGCACCGAGCCGGGCCACAACCGCCTCGGCCGGTGCGACACAATGCGCCGATTCATCTACATCCACGGCGGCCCGCCGGAGTCCCCGCTCGGGCAACCGGTCTCCCACGGCTGCATCCGCATGCACCCGGACGCGGTGGTGGAGCTGTTCGACCGCGTGCCCGCGGGCACGCCGGTGGTGATCGAGTAAGCCCATGTCGCTCGGACCGCTGATGATCGGCATCGAGGGACTCACGCTCACCGGCGAGGAGCGCCGCCGCCTGCGCGATCCCGCCGTGGGCGGTGTGATCCTGTTCCGTCGCAACTTCGCCGACGCCGACCAGCTCGCCGCGCTCACCGCCGATATCCGCTCGCTGCGCGCGCCGCCGCTGCTCGTCGCCACGGACCACGAGGGCGGGCGGGTGCAGCGTTTCACCGACGGCTTCACCCGGCTTCCGGCCCAGCGCGGCCTCGGCCGGCTATGGCAGCGCGAACCCGCGGAGGCGGAGGCCATCGCCGAGCAGCTTGGCTGGCTCGGCGCGGCAGAGCTGCTCGGCGCGGGCGTGGACCTCGGGTTGGGGCCGGTGGTCGACATCGACCACGGCCTGAGCACGGTGATCGGCGACCGCGCCCTGGCGGACACCCCCCGGGCCGTCACTGCCCTGTCCGCGGCACTCGTCCGGGGCATGCGCCGCGCCGGCATGGCCGCGGTGGCAAAGCACTTTCCCGGTCACGGCGGCGTGCGCCTGGACTCCCACGAGGCCCTGCCGGAGGATCCGCGGGATAGCCGGGATCTGCACGACGCGGACCTCGTGCCGTTCCGGCGGCTGATCATGAACGGGCTGGAGGCGGTGATGATGGCGCACATCGTCTTCCCCGCGGAGGACCGCCTGCCCGCCAGCCTCTCGCGCCACTGGATCGGCACCATCCTGCGCGGCCGGCTCGGCTTTCAGGGCGCCGTGATCAGCGACGACCTCTCCATGGCGGGCGCGGCGGTCGCCGGTGGCCTGCGCGAGCGCGTCCGCACCGCCCTCGGCGCCGGCAGCGACATGGTCATCATCGGTAACGAGGGCAGGGCGGTGGACGCCGTGCTCCCGGACTGGCACGGCGGTGCCGATGCCGCCGCCGCACTGCGCCGTGCCCGGCTACACGGCCGGCACGCCCCCGCGCTGAAGGACCTGCACGCCAGTCGCGACTGGCGCCGCGCCCGCGAGGCGGCCGCGCTGCTCGAGCGGTGAGACCCCGAGTGGCCCCGTAGCGCCGAGGCGCCTATAATCGCGCGCCTCGACGCCCCAATACCCGGTGGAGACAGAAGGGACCGCCGATGAGTGATTACAACCCGGTGACGCCACAGCAGCTGGACGAGATCCTGAGCACCGCGGAGATCCTGCACACGGAGGCCGCCGTGGAGAGCGCGCTGGACGACATGGCCCGGCGCATCGAGACCCGCCTCGGCGGTACCATGCCCGTCGTCCTGGGCGTCATGACGGGGGCCATCGTCCCCCTGGGCCGGCTGCTGCCGCGGCTGCAGTTCCCCCTGGAGGTCGACTACATCCATGCCACGCGCTACCACGGTTCCACCGTCGGCCGCGACGTGATCTGGCTCGCGCGCCCGCAGACCCCGCTCAAGGGACGCACCGTGCTCATCGTCGACGACATCCTCGACGAGGGCCACACCCTCGCGGGCATCATCGACGAGTGCCGTGACGAGGGCGCCAAGGCCGTGTACACGGCGATGCTCTTCGACAAACAGCACGACCGCCGCTACCACGGCCTCCAGGCCGACTTCACCGGACTCTCCGTGACCGACCGCTACGTGTTCGGCTCCGGCATGGACTACAAGGGCTACTTCCGCAACCTCGGCGGCGTCTACGCGGTCCACCCGGATCACGAGGGCGAGTAACCGCCGCCCACACACGGCGCTTCCCGACCATCAACCAGGGGGAGGGGTATGACACTGGCGATTATCGGCGGCACCGGCCTGACATCGCTGCCGGGCCTTGAGATCGACCGCCGCGAGATGGTGCACACGCCGTTCGGCGAGCCCTCCGGGCCGCTGACCCACGGCCACCTCAATGAGCAGCGCGTGATCTTCCTCGCGCGCCACGGCTACGGGCACACCATCCCGCCCCACGGCATCAATTACCGCGCCAACATCTGGGCGATGCAGCAAGCCGGTGCAACCTGCGTGCTGGCGGTGGCCGCGGTGGGCGGCATCAGCGCCGAGCTCGCGCCCGGCACGCTGGCAGCACCGGACCAGATCATCGACTACACGTGGGGACGGGCGAATACCTTCTTCGAGCAGGATCTCGACCGCGTCACGCACGTGGACTTCACGCAGCCCTATGATGCCACCCTCCGGGGCCGGCTGCTCTCGGCCGCAGGCGAGTGCGACGTGGCGATGGTCGACGGCGGCTGCTACGGCGCCACCCAGGGACCACGGCTGGAGACCGCCGCGGAAATCCGGCGCCTGCAGCGCGACGGCTGCGACATGGTTGGCATGACCGGCATGCCCGAGGCGGTCCTCGCCCGCGAGCTCGAGCTGCCCTACACGACCTGCGCTGTGGTCGCCAACTGGGCCGCCGGCGTGCACGGCGACACGCCGATCGCCATGAGCGAGATCGAGCGCATCCTCAAGACGGGCATGGCCAATGTCCGCTGCGTGCTCGGATCGATGATCAACGGCTTCTGAGAGACGTTACGGCAGCGGTGCTGCCGTAACCTCCGGACCTGGTGGACCGGAGACGAGAGCGGCTGTCAGTGAACACGGAAAACGATACCCGCAGCCTCCTGGCCGGGGCGGCCTGGGCGTTGCTGGCGATCACCCTGTGGTCTGGCAATTTCGTGGTCGCGCGCGGCATGGGGGCGACCCTTACGCCGCTCGACCTGTCCTTCGCCCGCTGGAGCATCGCCGCCGTCATCGCGGCCCTGGTGTTCGGACGCACCATCGTCGCCGAGCTGCCCGCGATCCGGCGCCGCTTCGCCATGGTCGTGCTGAGCGCGGTGCTGGGCATCGCGTCGTTCAACACGCTCGTCTACGGCGCCGGCCATTACGCGGGCGCCGCCGTACTGGCGCTGCTCAACACCCTCTCGCCCCTGGTAATCGCCTTTCTCGCCGCTGTCTTCCTGCGTGAGCGTCTGCCCAGGCACGCCGGTACCGGCGGGCTGATCGCGCTCGCGGGCGTCGCCGTCATCACGCTCGGACACGCCGGTGAGGGGGGCGGCGGGGAGACACGCATCGTCCCGGCCCTGCTGCTCATGGCCGGCGCCGTCGTCTGCTTCTCCGGCTACGCGGTGACGGTCCGGCTGCTCACGCGGGAGATCCCGGTGCAGGCCAATCTCGCCATCACCATCATCCTCGGCGCATTCGTGCTCGCCCCCGCTTGGCTGACCCTCTCCGACCCCGCTCATCTCTACGGTCTGGACTGGCAGGGTTACGCGGTACTGCTGTACGTGGGGGTCGGTGCCTCGATCGTCGCCTTTTTCTGCTGGAACAAGGCCATCAGCACCCTCGGCGCGGGCCGGGCGGCGGGCCTTTACTACCTCATCCCCGTGACCACTGCGGTCCTCGCCTGGCTGATCATCGGCGAGACCCTCTCCGTCGCCACCCTCTGCGCCATCCCCGTCGTCCTCCTGGGCGCCTGGCTGGCGACGCGCTAGGGCCGGACGCCGATCCCGGTGCAACGGCACCGCCCTGCGGCGGAAGGCCCCCTGTCGTGCCCGCGGCGGTGGGGCAGGTCGCCGTCGCGCCCGCATCCACCGGGACGGATCGACGGGCAGCCCCGGCACATGTGGCATGCTGTGCCGGTCACGGTACGTCCGGGACCCCAGTGCTGCGTCAGGGTGACGCGGCAGGTCACGCCACGCCGGCGTTCATGCCTACCACGGCAATGACGGGGAGAAGCCGACCCATGCCCGAGGCTGCCTATCCGGAATCCCTGCTGTCCCGGCGGCTCAAGGTCGGGACCCAGGCCGTCCACGAGGCACTCGACCGGCGCATCACCGGCGCCGCCCCGTTCGCGGACCGGCAACGTTACAGCCGGTTCCTGCGCGTTCAGCTCCGGCTGCACCACGTCACCGCGCCGCTGTACCGCGATCCACGGCTGCAGGCCGATCTGCCCGGGCTGGCGGCGCTCGACCGCCTTGAGGCGGTGAAGGCCGACTGCATCGACCTCGGCATCCCGGAGGACGCCCTGGAGCGGGATCGCCGCGCGGCAGCGGCGGTCACCATCCCCGGCCGCCCCGAGGCCCTGGGCTGGATCTACACCCACGAGGGCTCGCGCATGGGGGCCGCGGTCCTGCTCCGGGAGGCACGTCAGGGGCTGGCGCTTTCCGAGACCTACGGCGCCCGGCACATGGCCGCCCACACCGACGGCCGCGCCCCGCACTGGCGGGACTTCAAGACCACCCTGGACGCGATCGCACTGACACCGCTGGAGGCGGATCGCGCCGTCACCGGCGCCCGTGCCGCCTTCGTCTTCGTCCAGGAGGCCGTGGACCGCCTGATGCCCGTTGAGCGCCCCGCCATGCCCTAGAAGCCCGGACCGCACCGTCGCGTAGCGCGTCGCCGGACACCCGCCGGCCGCGCTCGCCTGACGCGGATCCGGGGCGGCACGCCGACGTCCGGTTTGTCAGCGCAGGAGAGGGAAGCCGCCGCACAGGCGGTTGACCGCCTTCCTCGGGCCGTGAACGAGGACGCCGTGGAACGTCATTTCCGCGCTCGCCGTCTCCGCACAGGTCGCGATGTAGTCGTCGTAATGCCGGCTATTCAGTGCCGAGTCAGTGAAACAGAACACCGTCAGACCGCCCGCGGCCGCCTCGCCATGGAGGGCCGCCAGCGCCGGTGACGCCGACTCGAGGATCGGCAGGGGCGTCGTCGTGATCCCGGGGAGCTCGGTGCCGTCCACGCAGCGCACGGGCGGACCGACGAGCTCCGGACAAGCCTTGCCCAGACTGAAGGCCAGCACTGCCGCGGTGTTGGCTTTCAGTCCGGTCGGCAGCGAACCGTCCACGATAATGACGCTCTTCGTGCTCATGACTGTTTGCCCTCGCTATTCGGAACACGCCGTTGACACGAGCCACCGACACGCCTGCGCAGGGCACGGGCGGCGGCCGTGACCATTCCGGGGCGAGCGTATCCCGTCGCGGGGCGAATGGATTGCACGATATACGGGCTACCGGTCACCCCGGTCGCAGGAGTGAGGTCAGGACACCTGCCGGACCGGTTCGACGCTGCCCGGCGTTACGCCGGTGATGCGTCGGAAGCAACGCGCGAAGTGCGGCTGATCGTAGAAGCCGAGACGGAGCGCGACGTCGCTGGGCTGATCACCGCGGGCAAGCAGCGGCACAGCCTCGCCGATGCGGCGTTGCAGCCAGTAGGCGTAGGGCGGGACACCCACCGCCTCGCGGAAGACGTCGAGGAGGTAGTGGGGATGCAGGTCCACGAGCGTGGCGAGGTCGCCCAGGCTCAACCGTTCCGGCTCCCGCGCTCGTCCGGCCGCCGCGTAATCACGCGCGAGGGTATCCAGGTAGTCCCGCACGCGGCGCACCGCCGCCGGTTCCCGCCCGGGAGTCGTGGGCGTCTCACGCCCATGTCGCACGAAGACGCCGTCGAGGGTGTCCAGAAGCAGCGAATCGACGGCCAGCCGCCAGCCCGCATGCCCCCGCAGCGCCATACGCCGCGCGAGCGCCGCGAAACGCCGGCTGACGAATCGGCCGGTATCCAGGGCATACGGCGAGGGGAAACCGCGTCGCGGCCGCGACGGCAGCATCTCCGCCAGCGCCTGCTCGCCCACGTACAGCGTGCGGTATGCCATGCGACCATCGACAGCGTAGCCGTCATGCGGCTGACCGGGATTCATCAGCGACAGCGTCCGCCGGGGGAAGACGTAGCGCGTGCCCCGGCTGCGATAGCCGCCGACACCGTGCTCGATCACGCCGATAGCGAAGGCATCGTGACTGTGTCGGCCGAAGGGCTGACCGCTGACCGTCGCGTCGAGCAGGTGAACCCCGGGACGCCAGTCGGGCACGTAGAGCCGGCTGCGGGCGGCGGGCTTCATCGTCGGATGACGCGCGGCTCACGCCGGCGGGCATCCCCCGACCGGGACCGGTTCGGGTAGGGGTGCCGCCGCATCGGCGCTAGCCGTCACCGTCCCCCAGGGGCCGCGCCTGGACGATCACACCCAGCAAGGGATGGTCGAGGTAGTGAATCTCGTCGCTGCGCATGCGCCGGCTCTGGGTCATGGGATAGACGGTACCGCCGGTCTCGCGGCGGTAGCGCAGATCGACCTGGGCATGGAGGTAGCGGCTGACGTAGACACGCATCATCCCGTAGAGCCCGGGTGTCTCCGGAATGCGTTCGCCGGCCGGGACACCGTCACCGACGGCCACCCACTGGTTCCGCCCCTTGGCGAGATCCGGCTGGATCCAGCCGAAATGACCGAGCACCACGTACTGGTCCGCGGACGCCAGGCGCTGACGGATGCCCGAGAGCTGATAGGCGCTGGAGGCGAGGCGCCGGAACGGGCCGCCGCCGGGGCGGGAGACGCGCACGTCCTGCGGCAGCGCGGGCGGCACGTCCGGCCAGCTCTCGCCGTCGGCGCCGCTCGCCTCCCACTGGCGGAAGACCACGACCTCCACGGCATAGTCCCGGGCGAGAGCGGCGCCGCTGACGGCCAGCCCGCTGAGGGCGAGGACGACGGCGGTCGCGGCGACGGCGATCCGGCGCGGCATGGCGTTCTCCACGATCATTACGACTCCACGCGGGCGGGGCGCTCCACCGCGCCCCTGTCGTCCGACGGGGACGGCTTCCCGGCACCGAGGGTCTGAAGCAGCGCCTCCACCTCGCGGATGCGGCTGTCCGCGTCCTCGGTCTCGCGGTTGAAGCGCAGCCGCTCCTGACCCTCCAGACGATACACGGCGGGCTGCTCCTGGACCAGACGCACCAGTGCCGCCGGGTCGACTGCCGGCCGGTCGCCGAACTCGATCTTGCCACCGCCCGGACCGGCCTCGATGCGCTGGATGCCCAGCCCCTCGGCAGCAAGCTTGAGCTCGGTCACCCGGAAGAGGTTCTTCGCCGGCTGCGGCAGCAGGCCGAAGCGGTCGATCATCTCCACCTGCAGCTCGCGGAGCTGTTCCGTATCCGAGGCGTTGGCGATGCGCTTGTACTGCACCAGCCGGGTGTGCACGTCCGGCAGATAGTCCTCCGGCAGCAGGGCAGCAATACGCAGGTCAACCTCCGTACCCTGGTTCAGCGGCCGGTCCAGCGCCGGCTCGCGGCCGGCGCGGATGTCGCGCACCGCGCGCTCGAGCAGCTCCGTGTACAGCGAGAACCCGACCTCCTGCATCTGCCCGCTCTGATCCTCGCCGAGGAGCTCGCCGGCGCCGCGGATCTCGAGGTCGTGGCTCGCCAGGGTGAATCCGATACCCAGGTCCTCGTGGGCCGAGATGGCCTCCAGGCGCTTGGACGCATCCGCCGTCATGCTCCGGCGCGGCGGTGCGAGCAGGTAGGCATAGGCCCGGTGGTGGGAACGCCCGACGCGGCCGCGGAGCTGATGGAGCTGGGCAAGGCCGAGGCGGTCGGCGCGGTTGATGACGATGGTGTTCGCCGAGGGTACGTCGATACCGCTCTCGATGATGGTGGTGCACACCAGGATGTTGAAGCGCTGGTGATAGAAGTCGAGCATCACGCGCTCGAGCTCGCGCTCCGGCATCTGGCCGTGGGCGATGCGCACCCGCGCATCCGGCAGCAGCTCCGTGAGCTCCCGTGCCACGCGCTCGATGCTGTCCACGTCGTTGTGCAGGAAGTAGACCTGGCCGCCGCGGTGGAGCTCACGCAGGCAGGCCTCCTGGATCAGGGCGTCGTTCCACTCGCTGACGAAGGTCTTTACCGCCAGCCGCCGTGCCGGTGGCGTGGCGATAATGGACAGGTCCCGCATGCCCGACAGGGCCATGTTCAGGGTGCGCGGGATCGGCGTCGCGGTGAGGGTGAGAACGTCGACGCTGGCGCGCAGGCCCTTGAGCTGCTCCTTCTGGCGCACGCCGAAGCGGTGCTCCTCGTCGAGGATCACCAGCCCGAGGTTGTGATAGCTCACCGAGGACTGGAGCAGCTTGTGGGTGCCGATGACGATGTCCACCTTGCCGGCGGCGAGATCGGCGAGCACGGCGTTCTGCTCCTTCTTCGAGCGGAAACGCGAGAGCAGCTCGACACGCACGGGCCAGTCGGCGAAACGGTCGCTGAAGTTCTGGTAGTGCTGCTGGGCGAGGAGGGTGGTGGGCACCATCACCGCCACCTGATGCCCCTCCTGGACGCCAATGAAGGCCGCGCGCATCGCGACCTCGGTCTTGCCGAAGCCGACATCGCCACACACGACCCGGTCCATCGGCTGTTCCGAGGCGAGGTCGTTGACCACGGCCGCGATCGCGCGCTCCTGGTCCGGGGTCTCCTCGAAGGGAAACTGCTCGGCGAAACGCCGGTAATCCTCCGGATCGTAGTGATAGGCGTGGCCGCCGCGGGCGGCGCGCCGGGCGTAGATATCGAGGAGCTCGGCGGCGACATCGCGGGCACGCTCCGCGGCCTTGCGCCGGGCGCGGTCCCACTGCTCGCTGCCGAGCCGGTGGAGCGGGGCGTGCTCGGTATCCAGTCCCGTGTAGCGCGAGACCAGGTGCAGCGAGGCCACCGGGACGTAGAGCTTGTCCCCGCCGGCGTACTCCAGGGTGAGGAACTCGGTGTCCACGCCACCGACGTTGAGCGTCTGCAGCCCGATATAGCGGCCGACGCCGTGATCCTCGTGGACCACCGGCGCACCGACACTGAGATCGGTGAGGTCGCGGATGATCGTGTCCGGGTCCCGCTCCGGACGCTCGCGTCGGCGCCGCTGGCTGGCCCGCTCGGCGAACAGCGCCGCCTCCGGGATCAGGGTGATCCCCGCCTCCGTCAGGCGGAAGCCGCGCTCCAGCGGACCGGTGGTGATCGCGCGGGGGGCATCTCCGGCCACGAACGCCGTCCAGTCCGCGACCGCCGGCACGCGCAGGTCGGCCTGCTCCAGGCGCTCCATGAGGCGCTCCCGCCGGCCCGCGGTCTCGGCGAGGAACAGCACGCGCCCCGCCTCATCGGCGAGCAGCGACTCCAGCGCCGCCAGCGGCCGGGCCGCCGCCGGCTCGGCGCGCAGGTCCGGCAGTCCCGTCACCGGGTGACGGATGCTGCCGCCGTGCGCCCCCTCCGGCGCCTCCTCGTGCAGATAGACCTGGGGCAGGGCGTTGAGCCGCTCGCGCAGCTCGTCCGGGCGCAGGTAAAGCGACTCCGGCGTCAGCAGCGGGCGCTCGCGGTCGTGGCGACGCTGCTCGTAACGCTCGCCGATCTGCGCCCAGTCGCCGTCCAGGGCCTCGTCCAGCCCGGCCACCCGGACCGCGACGCTGCCCTCGGGGAGGTAATCGAACAGCGTCGCGGTCTCCTCGAAGAACAGCGGCAGGTAGTACTCCACGCCGTTGGGCAGGTGGCCTTCGCTGACCTCCCGGTAGACCACGCTGTCGGTGGGATCGCCGGCGAAACGGGCGCGCCAGTTGCCTCGAAAGCGCCGGATACCCTCCTCGCCGGTGGGGAACTCCCGCGCCGGCAGCAGCGCCACCTCGGGCACGCGCTCGCTGCTGCGCTGGGACTCCGGATCGAAGCGCCGGATGGTCTCGACCTCGTCGTCGAAGAGGTCCACGCGCAGCGGGCTGTCCGCGCCCATCGGGAAGAGATCGAGTATCGAGCCGCGCACCGCGAACTCGCCGTGCTCCATGACCTCGGAGACGCAGCGGTAGCCCGCCCGCTCCAGGCGCTCGCGCATCGGCTCCAGCGCGAGCCGGTCCCCCTCCGCGAGGAGGAGCGTGGTGGCCTCCAGGAAGCTCGGCGGCGCGATGCGCTGCATCAGTGTCGCCCCCGGCACGATGAGCACGCCGCGGCCCATCGAGGGTAGGCCGTGCAGGGCGCGCAGGCGCTGGGAGATGATGTCCTGGTGCGGGGAAAAGACGTCGTAGGGCAGCGTCTCCCAGTCCGGCAGGACACGCACGGGCAGTTCCCCGCCGGCGAAGAACCCCAGCGCCGCCTCCAGCGATTGGGCCTGCTGTGGTGTCGCCGTCACCACGAGGGTCGGCTCGGGGTGCTGCCGCGCGGCGGCGACGACCGCCAGTGCGGCACTGTCACCGGCCAGGTCGTACCAGTGGAGACGGTCGCCCGGGCCCTTGGGCAGGCGCGGGACGAGGGGATCGTTGTCGGTGGTGGCCATGACGAGCTTCGAGGACGCTGGCGGTTGGGCGGCTTGCCGAGAGTGGCACCGGCCGGTGAGTGTACTCAATGGGCCCGGACCAGACCAGCCGTAACGCCGTGCCGGACCTTATGGGGGCGGATGGAATCTGGCATCATACGCCCGGTCCCCGGGCGGAGTCGCCCGCGGATGGGCACGCACTCGTCGAGACCGACCCGGAGCCCATGACCCCCGAACCGTCCCTGGAACCGATCGCTCCGCACGATGACGCTTTCGTGGCGCTCTACGAGGCGACCTTCCCGGCGTGGGAGCGCGAGCCCACGCCCCGGGTGCTGGCACGACTGGATGCCGGGCGCTACCGCGGCGAGCGGCTCACGGACCCGGAAGGGCGGATCGCCGGATTCTATGTCGCGGACGTACCGCCGGGGCTTGGCTGCACAGTCTTGACGTTCCTGGCCATTGCGCCGGGGTGGCGCGGCGGGGGGCTCGGCGTACGACTGGCCACGGCGGCGGCCCGGCGGTTCGCCACCGAGGGTCCCGGGGCGTGGCTAGTGGTCGAGGCGGAGCCGCGCCCGGCGCGGCTGTATGCGCGCTGCGGCTTCCGGCGGCTGGCGCTGGACTACCGCGTGCCGCACTACGATGATCCGGCGGCCACCCAGGCGATGGCGCTGATGGTCCACCCACGCCAGCAGTGGGCGACGGCGATACCGGGTGCGACGGTCGCCCGCTGGGTACGGCAGGCCTTCATCGACGGCTACGGTCTGGCGGCCGGGGATCCACGGCTGACCGGGCAGCTGGAGCGGATACCGGAGAGGGTGAGGATTGAGGATGCTGAGCTTCGGTCAATATAGCGAGGACGGCGACTGGGTGGAGCACACCGCAGAGTCGGTGATCGCCGCCGGCCGCACCACGTTCCAGTCCTATCTGTTCTTCCGTTCGCCGGTCCACGGCGTGTGCGTGGCGCTCGACGGCGACATCCAGTCCTGCGAGGCGGACGAGGCGATCTATCACGAGGCCCTGGTGCATCCCGCGATGCTGGTCCATCCGGACCCCCGCCGGGTCCTGATCATGGGCGGCGGCGAGGGCGCGACCGCACGCGAGGTGCTGCGCCACCCCGGGGTCACCCGGGTCGTGATGGTCGACATGGATGCCGAGTTCGTCGAGCTCTGCCGCACCCACCTGGCGGGGTGGAACGCCGGCGCATTCGCGGACCCGCGGCTCGACGTGCAATGCCGCGACATCAATGAATTCCTGGACGAACCCGGCGAGGGCTTCGACGTCGTCATCGGGGACCTGGTCGACTTCAACGATCCGGACGACCCCGCCGCAGCCCTCTACAGCCGGCAGCTCTACGAGCGCCTGCGCCGCCGGCTCAACCCCGGGGCCATCACCGCGACCCAGGCCGGTGGGCTGACCACCGGCCGCACCGCGGCCCATGCCCATGTGCGCGCGACGCTCGACGCCGCCTTCACCAACGTCTCCAGCTACGGCATCGTGGTGCCGAGCTTCTACCACCTCTGGAGCTACGTCCTGGCCTCCGACGAGCGTCTCCCCGATGTCGATGCCCTGCCGATGGAGCGCTTCGCGCAGCGCGCCACCGCCCGCCGGCTGGCCCTGCCGGCCACCGGCCCGGCGAGCCTGGCGGCGACCTTCGCGTTGCCGGTCTCCATCTACGAAAAGCTCCAAAAACCCGCAACCTGAAAATATAACCTGATGTCGAACCTTCGTTACCAGCTCCTCCCGAACCGCCCGGTCGACACGGCCGATATCCTCGTGCTGCCGGTGCCGCACGAGCAGACCGTCTCCTACAAGCCCGGGACCCGTAACGGCCCCGAGGCGATCCTCGACGCAACCGCCCAGCTCGAGTACTTCGAGGAGGACGGCAACTGGTCACCGCTCATGCACATGGGCATCTGCGTGGTACCACCGCTCGGCAAGCAGCTCTACGAGCGCGCCGTCGACTACCACCGGCGGCTGGCCCGATCGGCGGCCGCGTTGCCGGACGGACCGCTGATACTTGCCCTCGGCGGCGAACACTCGATCACTCCGGCACTGGTGCAGGCACGCATGCCGGAGCCGGGCACCGTGGTCTGCCTGGATGCCCATGCCGACCTGCGCCGGCACTTCGAGGGCACCGAGCTCAGCCATGCGTGCCCGATGCATCACATCCGCGCGGCCGGGCACGGCGTCCTCCTCGCCGGCGTTCGCTCGCTGATGGACGAGGAGGCCGCACGGGTGCGCGACGACGACGCCATCGAGTGCCACCGGGACCGCGCACTCCACCGTCCGGCCGCCTGGCAGGCGCTGCTCGAACGCCTCGCCGGCCTGGACGGCCCGGTATGGCTCACGGTGGACATGGACGTGTTCAGTCCGGCGGAGGTGCCCGGCGTGGGCACGCCGCAGCCCGGCGGGCTCGGCTGGTACGACGTCGTCGAGCTGGTCGAGACGCTGATCGCCAACCCGCGCATCGATCTGCGCGGCTGCGACATTGTCGAGCTGGTCCCCGAGCCGAGCTGCGTCTCCGAGATGGTCGCCGCCAAGCTCAGCCAGCGCATGATCTCCTGCTGGGGCCGCCGGCAGGGCTTCCACGAGGCGCCCGCCACGGGCAGCCAGTCCGAGGTGAGCTATGACTGAACCCGTTACCCCGGTACCGGTCTTCCGCCCGGCCCGCCACGCCGCCCACCAGCCCCGCTGGGACTTCTCCGACGGCTACCCGCCGGTGCCATACCCGGAGGTGGCCGAGCGTATCGGCGAGGTCCTGACCGGTTTCGGCCGTACCTGGCCGCTCGCGGAACATCCCGTGGAAGGCGGCCGCGAGGAAACCGTCGCCGCGCTGCATGCCCCGGAATACCTCGCCTTCCTCCGCGGGATCGGCGAGACCCTGGAGGAGGGGGAAGAATACGTCCCCTCAATCTTCCATGGGGACCTGAGCGCCGGACCGCTGCGCTTCCGCGGCGGCATGTTCACCGCCGAGATCGGCACCCCCATCACCCGGGCGACGCGCCAGGCGGCCCTGGATTCCGCCGAGACCGCGCGCCGGGCGGCCGCGCACCTCTTGGAGCACGGCGGCCACGTCGTCGCACTGTGCCGTCCGCCGGGCCATCATGCGGGCTACCGGCGCTACGGCGGCTACTGTTTCTACAACAACGCCTACGTCGCCGCGCGCACCGTTACCGCCGCGGGCCGGCGCTGTCCGGTGCTGGACGTGGACTACCACCTCGGGGACGGCAGCGTGGAGTTCGCCGGGGAGGCGGCGCCGTATTTCTCCCTGCATGCGGATCCGTGGCGAAACTACCCGCACCTGGACGCCGGCTGGGACGGCGCCGGGCGGACACACGTGCACCTGGCCACGCTCGCAGAGGGCACCGACGGCGAGGCCTATCTGGCGCAGCTCGACGACGCCCTGACCGCACTGACGGCGACACGGCCGGACGCAGTGGTCCTGTCGCTGGGATTCGATACCGCGGCGACGGACACCATCCAGGATGCCGCGGTAGGGCTGACGGCGGCAGACTTCGAGGCGATCGGCGTGCGGCTGGCCGCGACCGGGCTGCCGGTGCTCGTCCTGCTGGAAGGGGGGTACGACGTCGCCGGGCTCGCCGGCTACGCGGAGGCCTTCGCCCGCGGGCTCGGCCCCGCGCCGGATCAGCGGCGGACGACGGTATGAATCACCAGGTTGCGCTCGAAGTACACGGCGAAGCCGTCGTACTGCCAGCGCGTGATCGGTGGCTCGCCGACCGGGCCCTCGCGGGTCTGCGGCTCGCCGTATCGCTCGCGCACCGTCTCCATGGTCACGCCGTTGTGCGGACCGACGCCCTTGGTCGCCTCGACCTGGTCGAGCAGCAGCGTCTCCGCCGACGCCGGGACGACGACCGAGGCGAGGAGCAGGACGGCGAGAAACACGCGTGGCATAGAACTTACTCCCTGTTGACCGCGTCCACTATAGCACCGGCCCCGACACGGCAAAACTGACGCCGCGGGCCGCCGCGCCACACCGGGAGGTGATCTTGGAGTATCCGGGAGAGCTGCGCAGGGGACGACTGCTGCGCCGCTACAAACGTTTCCTCGCCGACGTCGAGTGCGACGATGGCGAGCACCTGACGGCCCACTGCCCGAACACCGGCTCGATGCTCGGCTGCGCCGAGCCGGGGCAGGCGGTGTGGTTGAGCCACTCCACCCGCCCCGGACGCAAGTACGCGTGGACCTGGGAGCAGGTCGCCGTGGCCGACGGCGTGCGCGTGGGCATCCACACCGGGCGCACCAACGACGTGGTCGCCGACGCCCTGGCCGCGGGCTGGTTCCCGGAGCTCGGCGACACCGCCCGGCTCCGGCGTGAGGTCGGGGTGCCGGACGAGCCCATGCGTGCCGACTTCCTGGTGACCGACAGCGACGGCACGGAGCGGTTCGTGGAGGCGAAGAACGTCACCGCCGCGGTCACGGACGGCGTCGCGCTGTTCCCGGACGCGGTGAGCACGCGCGGTACCCGCCACCTGGAGGTGCTCTCGCGCCTCGCCCGCGCGGGATTGCGCCCGAGCCTGATATTCTGCGTCCAGCGTACGGATGTGACCGAGGTCCGTCCGGCCGACGACATCGATCCCGACTACGGACGGGCACTGCGTGCGGCGATCGCCGACGGCGTCGGCGTCTACGCCTTCACCGCCGCGCCGGGCGACCACGCCATCGAGCCCGCCCGGCGGGTGCCCGTCATCTGTCCCTGACCCAGCAAAGGGCCCGGCATGTTCAAGCCGTTACAGCTGTATATCGGACTGCGCTACACCCGTGCGAGACGCCGCAACCACTTCGTCTCGTTCATCTCGGCCTCCTCGATGCTCGGCATCGCCGTGGGCGTTACCGCGCTCATCACCGTGCTCTCGGTGATGAACGGCTTCGAGTCGGAGCTGCGCGACCGCATCCTCGGGATGGTTGCCCACGGCACCGTCAGCGGCTACCAGCAGCCGCTGGAGGACTGGGCCGGCCTCACCGAACGCCTCGGCCAGCGCCCCGAGGTCAAGGGGGCCGCCCCTTACGTGCGCGGCGAGGTCATGATCACCCGGGGCAAAGAGGTCACCGGCGCGCTGATACGCGGCGTGCTCCCGGACAAGGAGCGCGGCGTATCCAGCGTCGACGACAACATGGTCACCGGCAGCCTCTCCGCACTCACTCCGGGGGATTACGGCATCGTCCTCGGCCAGGGGCTCGCCGACCGGCTGGGCGTCGGCCGTGGCGACACCGTCACCGTGGTCGCCCCGGAGGCCCGGGTCTCCGTCGCCGGTGTGCTGCCACGGCTGCGTCGCTTCCACGTGGTCGGCGTGTTCTCGGTGGACATGTCCCAGTACGACAACTCGCTGGCGCTCATCCAGCTCAAGGACGCGCAGACGCTGTTCCGCACCGGGGACGCCGTTACCGGGATACGCCTGGAGTTCGACAACCTGTTCGATGCACCGCGGCTCGTGCGCCAGATCGCGCAGGACCTGCCGGGGCTCTACCGGATCTCCGACTGGACCATGCAGAACCGCAACTTCTTCCGCGCCGTGCAGACCGAGAAGACGGTGATGTTCGTCATCCTGCTGCTGATCGTGGGCGTGGCGGCGTTCAATATCGTCTCCACCCTGGTGATGGTGGTGACCGACAAGCGTTCGGACATCGCGATACTGCGCACCCTCGGTGCCAGCCCGCGCAGCATCATGGGGATATTCATCGTACAGGGCGCGGTCCTGGGCATCGCCGGTACGCTCATCGGCGTGCTCGGCGGCGTCGCGCTGGCGCTCAACGTCGAGACCATCGTGCCGGCCATCGAGCAGCTCTTTCACACCAAGTTCCTGCCGGCGGATGTCTATCTGATCAGCACCTTACCTTCGGAACTTCATCAGGGGGATGTAGTGCACATAACCCTCGCCGCCCTCGGTCTGTCGCTGCTCGCGACCCTGTACCCGGCGTGGCGCGCCTCGCGCGTCGCCCCCGCGGAGGCCCTGCGCTATGAGTGAGACCGATACCGTGCTCGCCTGCGAGGATCTGGCACTGAGCTTCCGCGAGGGCAACGACCGCCTGCAGGTTCTCGACGGCGTCTCCCTGCAGGTCCGCCGGGGCGAGCAGCTCGCCGTCGTCGGTCGCTCCGGCTCCGGCAAGAGCACGCTGCTGCACCTCCTCGGCGGGCTCGAGAGCGCCGAACGCGGGCGGGTCTGGGTGGACGGCCAGTGCCTCACCGAGCTCGGCCCCGTGCCCCGGGGACGCCTGCGCAACCGCGCCCTCGGTTTCATCTACCAGTTTCATCATCTGTTGCCGGAGTTCACCGCGCTGGAGAACGTGGCGATGCCGTTGCTCATCGGCGGCAGCAGCACCCGCAGCGCCCGTGAGGCCGCGGCCTCGATGCTGGAGCGTGTCGGGCTCACGGCGCGCCACCGTCACAAGCCGGGAGAGCTGTCCGGTGGCGAGCGCCAGCGCGTAGCGATCGCCCGGGCGCTGGTGACCGAGCCCGCCTGCGTGCTCGCCGACGAGCCCACGGGCAATCTCGACTGGCAGACCGCGGAGTCGGTGTTCGAGCTGTTCCAGGCGGTAAACCGGGATCACGGCACCAGCGTGGTGGTGGTCACCCACGACCGCGCGCTCGCCGCACGGCTGGACCGAACCGTTACCCTCGAGGACGGCCGGCTGCGCGACGCTGGCGACGACGCCGGCGCTGGCGCAGATGGGCGATGATATAGAACCGCCAGAGCAGGTGGACGCTGCCGTAGCCGGCCAGGGACACGAGCAGGCCGGTGACCACCGAGCCCAGCAGCAGCGGGCGCCAGATGGCGCCCAGCTCGTGCCAGAACCACGCGAGGTTGGGCTCGAAGGCCGCGGGGAAGACGGGCGTGCCCAGGAACCACGTCCCTACCATGTAGGTGAAGTAGAACAGCGCGGGCATGGTCAGCGGGTTGCTGACCCAGACCAGCGCCACCGACAGCACGATATTCACACGGAAGAAGATCGCGAGTGCCGCGGCGAGGATCATCTGGAACGGTATCGGCAGGAACGCCGTGAACAGCCCCACGGCGACACCGCCGGCAACGGAGCGGCGGTTGAGGTGGAGCAGGAAGGGGTCCTCCAGGAGACGGCCGAGCCACCGCAGTTCCCGCCGCCCGGTGACCCGATGCGGTTCGGGTAGGTATCGCTTGAGAAACCGCCTCGGCATGGTACCCCCCTGTCGCTGGCGCACATACTAACCCGCTCATTGGCATTGTCACCCCTCGGCGCGCTTGTCCGTCCGGCCGTGGGGACGCCGGGGGAGCGCGGTAGCCGTCGCCGAATCGGCCACGGCGGCCGTGCCGGTGACCGGGCGGTGTCCGCCGCGACGGCAGGGTGAACGGCTGACGACAGGAGGGCCACAGGGATGGTGGCATGGGTCTTGGGTCTGCTGGTGCCGGTACACGTGCCGGCGGCGTCGGCGGCATGGGCGCTGTCGACGGCGTTCGCACTGGTGCTGCTTGCCCCGGCGCGGCACCCGCTCGCACGGCGACTGGCGCTGTTCGGCGCCGCGGTCGCCTGGGCCGCAACCGTGATGGCACTGGACCTCGAAGCGCGCCTGCCGGAGGCCCGCTCCGGCGACGATTTTACCGTGACCGGCGAGGTCGCCGCGCTGCCGGAGGACAACGGCCGGCTCACCCGGCTCGTCCTGGATGTCGACACCATCGATCCGGCGCTGCCGCGGCGGCCGGAGCGGATGCGCCTGAGCTGGTACGGCGAGGCCCCGGTGGTCCGCGCCGGCGAGCGCTGGCGACTTCGCGTCCGTCTCAAGCGCCCCCGGGGCTTCATGAATCCGGTTCGCTTTGACTACGAGGCCTGGCTGACCCGCCGGGGCATCAGCGCCACCGGCTACATCCACGGTGGCGAACGGCTCGCCGCAGCGGCCGGGGTGGCCGGCTGGCGCGGCCGCCTCGCCGGAACGCTGGCAACACGGCTGGGCGGCGGCGGCGACGGCGCCGCCGTCGTCCGGGCCCTGCTGGTGGGCGACCGCCGAGGGATCTCCGGCGACCTCTGGAAGACCCTGCGCACCCTCGGCGTCACGCACCTCGTGGCGATCTCCGGGCTGCACATCGGCCTCGTCGCCGGACTTGCCGGTCTTCTTTCGGCGGCATTGTGGCGGCGGGTGCCGGCGTTCGCGCGGCGCTGGCCGGCCAGCGTCGCCGGCGCCCTATGTGGCATGTCGGCGGCGCTCGCGTATGCGGCCGCCGCCGGCTTTTCGCTGCCGACCCGCCGGGCACTGGTGATGGCCGCGGTTGTCGCCGGCGCGCTGTTATGGCGCCGCCGGCCGTCACGCTGGCGCGGACTGACGCTGGCCGCCACCGCGGTACTCACGCCCGACCCCTGGGCGTCGCTGTCCCCCGGCTTCTGGCTGTCGTTCGGTGCCGTCGCCCTAATCCTCCTGGCATGGCGGCCGGGGCGGCGCAGACTCGGCGGCGCACTGCGCGTCCAGATCGCCGTGACCGCCGGGCTCACGCCGCTGCTGCTGCACAGCTTCGGTGCGTTCTCCTGGGTCAGCGCCCCGGTCAATCTGATCGCGGTACCACTGACCGGGCTGCTCGTCGTCCCGGGCGCGTTCCTCGCCGCGGCCGCGGACGCCGTATGGCCGGCCGGCCACGTCCTGACGGCCTTCGCGGCAGTGTTGGACACCGTGCTGACGGCCGCCGCATGGCTCGCCGAGCGGATCACGATGGTTCGGCCAGGGCCGCTGGCACCCGCGTTCTGGCCGCTGCTCGGCGCCGCCGGCGGCATCGCGCTGCTACCCCGCGGTTTCCCCGGGCGATGGCTCACGCTCGCCCTCGCCGGGCTGGCGCTGACCGCACCGTCACCGCCCCGGCCAGCCCTGAAGGTCACCTTCGTGGAGGTGGGGCAGGGTGCGGCCACCGTCGTCGAAACGCGGCGGCACGTGCTTGTCTTCGACACCGGGCCGCGCTGGGGCGCCGGCGCCAGTGCCGCACGTTACAGCCTGGTGCCCTATCTCCGCGGGCACGGGGTGAGTACCATCGACCGTCTGGTGGTCAGCCACGCGGACGCAGACCACGCTGGCGGGCTGGCGGCAGTGCGCCGCGCCGTCGCTGTGGACCGGCTGGTCAGCGGCGAACCCGGCGAGACGGGGGGCTCGCCCTGTCGTGCCGGCCAGTCGTGGCGCTGGGACGGCGTCACATTCCGGATGCTCGCGCCGGTGGAGACCGGTCGAAGCGGTAACGCCGCCTCCTGTGTGCTCGTGGTGGACACCGGCAGGCACCGCGTTCTTCTCACCGGCGACCTGGTCGCCGCCGACGAACCCGCGGTGGCCGCCCGAATCCGGAGCCCGGTAGACGTTCTGCAGGTGGGCCACCACGGCAGTGCGACGTCCACCACGCCGGGCCTGCTGCGGGCGGCCCGGCCCCGGCTCGCAGTGATATCCGCCGGCTACGACAACCGTTATGGCCTGCCGGCCCCCGCCGTGGTCGCGCGGCTCGCGCGCTGCGGCGCCCGTGTGGTCAACCTCGCCGAGAGCGGCGCAGTGACCGTGCGCGAGACCGGCGCCGGCGCCTGGTGGGTGCGGCGGGAACGCCCTGCACGCCGGCGCCTCTACCACGAACGCCCGCACGGAGTTCAGGCGGGCCGGCAAAATCGGTATGATTCCGGGCGACTAGGCGATCGCCCCGACAACGGAGGTGGCAAGACGTGTGGGAACTGGTCAAGGCCGGCGGCTGGCTGATGCTGCCCATCATCGTGTGCTCGGTGCTGGCGCTGGCCATCGTCATCGAGCGGCTGTGGTCGCTGCAGCGTAACCGCGTCCTGCCCAGGCACCTGGTCGCGGAGGTCTGGAACAAGCTCAAGGTGGACGCGATGGACGGAGACGCCATCCGCAACCTGCGACGGCACTCCCCGCTCGGGCGCGTACTCGCCGCCGGTGTGATCAACCGGCACCTCAGCCGCGAGGTGATGATGGAGAGCATCGAGGATACCGGTCGCCACGAGGCCCACAACCTCGAGCGCTACCTCAACACCCTCGGCACCATCGCCGCGATCAGCCCGCTACTGGGCCTGCTCGGCACGGTGGTCGGCATGATCGACGTGTTCAGCACCATCTCCAGCCACGGCGTCGGCAACGCGCCGGCGCTCGCCGGCGGCATTTCCCAGGCGCTGATCACCACCGCCGCCGGGCTCGTGGTGGCGATCCCCGCACTGATGGCATACCGCTACCTGCGCGGCCGCGTCGATGAGCTGATCGTGGACATGGAGCAGCAGGCCCTCAAGCTCGTCGAGGCCATCCACGGCCAGCGGCCGGCGAACGAGGGGAGGGCGGCGTGAACCTGAGCCCGCGACGCCGTGACGAGCCCGAGATCAACCTGACCCCGCTGATCGACGTGGTCTTCCTGATGTTGATCTTCTTCATGGTCAGCACCACGTTCGTTCAGCAGACACGCCTGGACGTGACCCTGCCCAGCGCGGAACAGTCCGCCACGACCCCGGAGCGCGAGACGCTGCACGTGACTATTTCCCCGGACGGACGAATCAGCGTGGACGGACGCACGCTCGCCAACGGCAAGGTCGCCACCATCCGCCAGGCCCTGGAGGACGCGCTCGGCGACCGTGACGCCGCCGATGTGCCGGTCGTGGTGGACGCTGACGCCAACGCACGCCACCAGGTGGTGGTACGCGCCCTCGACGCGGCCGGCCAGGCGGGGCTCACCCACGTCGGCATGGCCGCGGCGGCCGGCGCACAGCCATGACGGATCCGGGGCTGAACGCCGTCGCCCGCCCGGGCGACGGCGGCGTGTACCGCCGCCTTCTCGGTTACGTGCGCCCCTACTGGGGCATAGCGCTGGTCGCGGTGATCGGCATGGTGGTCAGCGGCGGCATGGAGAGCGTGTTCGCCTGGCTGATGAAGCCCATGCTGGACCGTGGCTTCGTCGAGCGGGACCCGGAGATGATCCGGCTGATCCCGTTCGCCCTCATGGGCATCTTCCTGCTCCGTGGCGTGGCGAGCTTCGGCGCGAGCTTCGGGATGATGTGGGTGAGCCGGCGGGTGATCCACGAGCTGCGCAGCCAGGTTTTCGAGCGGCTGCTCACGCTGCCTAAGCGCTACTTCGACAACAGCTCCTCAGCGCGGCTGCTCTCGCGGCTGACCTATAACGTGGAGCAGGTGGCACAGGCGGGCACGGACGCGCTCATCGTGCTGGTGCGTGACAGCGCCACCGCCGTCGCTCTGCTCGGCTACATGTTCTTCGTGAGCTGGCGTCTGGCGCTGATCTTCCTCGGCCTCGGCCCGATACTGGCAGTGCTGGTGGTCTACATCAGCAAGCGCTTCCGGCGCCTGAGCCGCCGTATCCAGGGCAGTGTCGGCAGCGTCGCCTACGTGGCCGAGGAGGCCATAGAGGGCCACGAGGTGATCAAGGTCTTCGGCGCACAGGCTCACGAGCGCCGGCGTTTCGGCAGCGTCAACGACCTCAACATGCGCCAGTACATCAAGTTCTCCGCCACCAAGGCGCTGAGCACGCCGGTGGTGCAGTTCGTCTCCGCCGCCGCGCTGTCATTCGTGATCTACCTGGCGACCCGCCAGGAGATGATCGCCGAGGTCACGGTGGGCGGGTTCGTGTCGTTCATCACCGCCATGCTGCTGCTCATGCAACCGCTCAAGCGTCTGACCAACGTGAACTCGACGATCCAGCGCGGCATCGCCGCCGGCGAGAGCATCTTCGAGGTCATCGACGAGACGCCGGAGACCGACAACGGCACGCTCACCCTGGACCGCGCCGAGGGACGGGTCAGCTTCGAGGACGTCGGCTTTGCCTACGACCCCGCCGGCCCCGCGGTCCTCACCGACATCCACATGGACGTGCCGGCCGGCGAGACCGTCGCGGTGGTAGGCCGCTCGGGCAGCGGCAAGACCACCCTGGTCAACCTCCTGCCGCGCTTCTACGAGCCCGTCAGCGGTACCATCCGCCTGGACGGCATCCCGCTCACCGACTACCGGCTCCATGACCTGCGCCGCCAGATCGCGCTCGTCGGCCAGCAGGTCGTGCTGTTCAACGACACCATCGCCGCCAATATCGCCTTCGGCGCCGCCGGCGAAGCCGACCGCGCCGACGTGGAACGCGCGGCGGCGCTGGCGAACGCCCGCGAGTTCATCGAGGCGCTGCCCCGGGGCTTCGACACCGTGGTGGGGGAGAACGGCGTGATGCTCTCCGGCGGTCAGCGCCAGCGCATCGCCATTGCCCGGGCCCTGCTCAAGAATGCCCCGATCCTGGTCCTGGACGAGGCCACCTCGGCGCTGGACACGGAATCCGAGTACCACATCCAGCGGGCGCTGGAGACGCTGATGCGCGGGCGCACGACCTTCGTCATCGCGCACCGGCTGTCCACGATCGAGGCCGCGGACCGGATCCTCGTGCTCGATGGCGGCCGCATCATCGAGAGCGGCGACCACGATACGCTCATCGAACGGGGCGGGGCGTACGCCGCGCTGCACCGCATGCAGTTCCGTAATCAGCAACCGGAACGTCAGGGCGCCGGCGAATGACGGGCATCCCGGGCTGGTGGCTACACCGCCGCCTGACGGACCGGCTGCTGTCACCACTGGGCGCACTCTACGCCGCTGCCGGACGGGCCCGCCGTCGCTACTGGCAATCACGGGCGGTACGCCTGCCGGTGCCGGTGCTCGTGGTGGGCAACCTGTTCGTGGGCGGCAGCGGCAAGACACCGCTGGTCATTCACCTCGCGGAGCACCTCCGGAACCGTGGCCGGCGCTGCGGCGTCGTGCTCCGGGGCTACGGCGGCGGTGCCCGGCACTGGCCGCAGCGCGTCGCCCCGGACAGCGACCCCGCGGCAGTGGGTGACGAGGCGGTGCTGATCGCACGGCGCACGGGCTGCCCGGTCGCTGCCGGTCCCGACCGCGTCGCCGCGGCCCGGCTGCTGGTGGAGGCGGGATGCGATCTGATCGTGAGCGACGACGGCATGCAGCACTACCGCCTGCACCGGGACGCGGAAATCGCCGTGGTGGATGCCGCGCGGGGGCTCGGCAACCGTCGCTGCCTGCCTGCCGGGCCGCTGCGGGAGCCGCCGGACCGGCTCGCGGACGTGGATATCGTCATCGCCCAGGGCGCGGCATGGCCCGGGGCCAGGGGCCATTACGCACTGGCGCCCGGCGAGCTCCGGCCGCTGTCCGGTGACACCGGGCCGACGCCGCATGCCGGGCAGCGGGTGCACGCCGTCGCCGGGATCGGGCATCCCGGGCGCTTTTTCGCCACACTACGCACGATGGGCTACGAGGTGATCCCCCATGCCTTCGCCGACCACCATGCCTTTGTGCCTGGAGAGCTCGACTTCGGCGACGGCCTGCCGGTGATCATGACCGAGAAGGACGCCGTGAAATGCCCCGGGGCCTCGCGGGCGTGGTTCCTGCCGGTGACCGCTGTTCCGGACCCGGCAGCGGCGGCCGCGATAGACCGTCTCCTGGACCGCCTCACACAAGGAGGGCAAGCGAGCTGATGCAGGCATTCACCGTTGTCATCCCGGCGCGTTACGCCTCGACGCGCCTGCCCGGCAAGCCGCTGATCGAGCTCGCCGGCGAGCCGATGATCGCCCACGTCATCCGCCGCGCCCGCGAGAGCGGTGCCGCCCGGGTGATCGTCGCCACCGACGACGCCCGGATAGCGGGCGCCTGCAGCGCCATCGGGAGCGAGGTGGTGCACACGGACCCGGCACACCCCACCGGCACCGACCGCCTCGGCGAGGTGGTCCGGCACTGCGGACTGGCGGACGACGCCATCGTGGTCAACCTCCAGGGCGACGAGCCGTTGATGCCGCCCGCACTACTGCAGGGGGTCGCCGATGCCCTGGAGCATCACCGCGACGCCGACATCGCGACCCTGTCCACGCCGCTGGACGCCGACATGGCGGCGCGGCCGGACGTGGTGAAGGTCGTCACCGACCGTCACGGCTACGCCCTGTATTTCAGCCGCGCGCCGATCCCCTACGTGCGCGACGGCGCCCCGCACCCGGGGCTGCACCACCGCCATCTCGGCGTCTACGGATACCGCGCCGGGTTCCTCCGTGCCTTTGCCTCACTGGAACCCAGCCCGCTGGAAGAGGCCGAAAAGCTCGAGCAGCTACGCGCCCTGTGGCACGGCTACCGCATTCATGTCGCGCCCGCGCCGGCGGTACCCGGGCACGGCGTGGACACGCCGGAGGACGTATCCCGGGTCACGGCGGCGCTGCGCGACGGGTCCCCGGAATGATCCGGCGGCAACCTAACGCCCCGGGGCCGGCCCACACCACGCGCGGGTGCAGGCCCACTGTTACCGACACGATGGAGACAGAGCAAGCCTATGACTGAAAAGCGGTTTATCCGGGTCCTGATGGTGTGCATGGGCAACATCTGCCGCTCACCGACGGCGGAGGGTGTGTTCCGCGCCCACGTGGAGGCCGCCGGTCTCGGTGACATCATCGACGTCGACTCCGCAGGCACTCACGGATTCCACATCGGCCGCGCCCCGGACCGGCGTGCGCAGGAAGCGGCCACGGCCCGGGGGATCGATATTTCCGGGCTGAGAGCCCGCCAGGTGGACAGCTACGACTTCGAGGCCTTCGACTACATCCTTGCCATGGACGAGGCGAACTACGGCATCCTCGTCGCCGACGCACCGCCGTCCGCGCGGGAGCATATCCACCGTTTCCTGAGCTTCGCCGCGGACCGTCCGGAAAGCGAAGTACCGGACCCCTACTACGGCGGCGGGGACGGCTTCGAGCACGTTTTCGACCTCGTGGACGAGGCGTCCGCCGGACTGCTGACGGCCATCCGGCGCGATCACGGCCTCTGAACCGGACGAACGGCCTTCACGGCGGCATCGCAAACATGCCGCAAGTCATTATATACAAGGGAATTCTCAAGAGCCGGTCGCGCCGGCAGGAAGGCGGGTAACATACCGGGCGGCATGATGCCGCCCGGTATGCCCGTGCCGGGGCCGACCGCCCCGACGGCATCGTCCGCAGTCAGGTCACGGACGATCCGGAGCCGTGATGGACCGGTCCGCCGTCGGAGTCCGAGCCGGGGTCCGACTCGTCCGAAGACTCCTCCGTGGCGGGCGACCCGGACTCGTGACGCCGGTGATCATCATCGCCGTCCGCCGCCGCAGGCTCCTCCGCCTCGGGGTTACCGGTAGCCTTCGTCGAGGACGTGTCGTGCGCCTCGTCCTCGCCGCCGACCCCGCTCCCGGTGCTCGCCGCTGTCGAGGCACCCGACTCCGGCTCCCGGTCAGCCGCTCCCGCCGCCGTCTCCGGGGCGTCGCTCACTGACGGCGCCTCCGGCTGGCCCACAGGTGCCTTCTCCTCAACGGTGTCACCCGCTGCCGGGGATGCGGCCCGAGTCCCGGCCGCCGGCGCAGCCGCGTCCGGGGCAGGGCGGTCGCCGGACGCCTCGCCGGCGGTATCCCCCGACGTGCCGGCGTCCTCCGCCGCGCGCTGCGGCTTCTCCGGCACCGCGGGCTCTGTACCCGCGGCCGTATCCTGCACCGGCGCCCCGGCCGCGGCCCCATCCGTCGCGGCAGAGGCCGCCGTACCGGTCCTGTCCGATCCCGTGGCATCAGTTCCGGCGCCCCGGGGCTGTCCGCCGTCGGCCGGGATGCGCGGCCGCCCCGACCAGCGGCGGGGATCATTGGCCGCCTCGTCGCGGCGTTTGCCGCCCTTGCGGCCCTCGCCGGACTTCTCCGGTTCGTCGGCCCCGGACCGGTCGGATTTCCTGTCCTTGCCGGAGCGAGTCCCGTCCTTGTCACGGGCCGCCTTCGCCGCGGTCTCCTTCACCGGCTTGTCGTCCCCGTCAGCCGCCACGGCACTTTCCTGCCCGGACTCGCCACCCGCCGGCTGCTTCGACGGCTTCCCGCTGCCGGCATCCTTCCCGGACTGCGGGGACGGCGCTGCAGCGGTATCCGTGTCAGCGTCACCATCGGTGCCGGCCTCGGCGGTCTCGCTGCCGTTACCTTCCTGGCCCGGACGGCTGGAACGGCGGCGACGACGGCCACCCCGGCGTCCCCGGCGGCTGCGGCCGGAGCTGCGCTGGCTGCCGCCGCGCCCGTCATCGCTGCGGGCTGTCTCACCGCCACTCTCGGACTTGCCGGCCTCGGCGGCCTCGGCCGTTTTCGTCTCGTCCGCCACCTTGGTCTCGTTTGTCTCCGCTCCGGCACTGCGACCGCGCTCATCCGCAGAGGCGGGCTTGCGGCCGCCGTTACCATTGCGCTTGCGCGGGGCGGACTCGTCATCGCCACCGCGCCGGCGGTCGCCACCACCGTCGTCCTTGCGACTCTCGCCGTCCTTGCGGCCCTTGCCGGAGCGCTCGTCCCGCTGGCCGCCGCGACCGCCTGCCTTGCCTTTCCCTTCGCCGCCGCCGGACCGGGCCTCCTGGGCCGCCTGCGCGTTGCCCTTGCTGCCGGAGCCACTCTTGCCGGAGGCCGCGGGGGCGGCCTTCGGTTGTTCTTCCTTGCGGGAGCGATCCTCCTTGCGGGAACCATCCTCGGCCGGGGTCGCCATCGCCTGACGGCGGGCGCTCTCATCCTCGCCGTCGCCGACGACGATCTTGCGCAGCCAGCCGAAAAAGCCACCCAGCGCACGGGCCGGCTCCGCCGGGAGCGCCGCAGCCGGGCGTTGCGCCTCGTTACGGGTCTGGGCCGGCTCGGACACGGTCTTGTCCTCCGCCTCGCCCTCGGAACGGCTGGCAGCGGGCCTGGACGCGGGTGCCGGCTTGCTCGGGCGCACCGATTTCACCGCGGGCTGCTCGGCCTTCGGCCGCTCCGAGGTCATGAGCCGCTCCGCCTCGCTCTGGCCCTCGTCGGAGGAGGCGAGCTGATAGCTGGCGTCGTCGTGGGAGCTGTCGTCACTGCGGATCCGATGGACCTCGTAGTGCGGCGTCTCCAGGTTGCGATTCGGGATCAGGATGATGTCGACGCCGTTGCGCTGCTCGATTTCGCTGATCGCCGAGCGCTTCTCGTTGAGGAGGAAGGTGCCTACGTCGACGGGCAGCTGGGCGAGCACCTTGCCCGTCTTGTCCTTCATCGCCTCCTCTTCGACGATGCGCAGGATCGACAGTGCCAGCGACTCGACGCTGCGGATCGTACCCTGGCCCCCGCAACGGCTGCAGATCTCCTGGCTGGACTCGCCCAGCGAGGAACGCAGGCGCTGGCGCGACATCTCCAGCAAGCCGAAGCGCGAGATGCGGCTGACCTGGACACGGGCACGGTCCTGCTTCACCGCCTCGCGCAGGCGGTTTTCCACCTCGCGCTGATTGCGGTTGGGCCCCATGTCGATGAAGTCGATGACGATCAGGCCGCCGAGGTCACGCAGGCGCAGCTGGCGCGCGATCTCATCGGCGGCCTCGAGATTGGTGTTGAAGGCGGTCTCCTCGATATCGGCGCCCTTGGTGGCACGCGAGGAGTTGATGTCGATGGAGATCAGCGCCTCGGTGTGATCGATCACGATGGCGCCGCCGCTCGGGAGCCGGACCTCGCGCTGGAACGCGGACTCGATCTGGCTCTCGATCTGGTAGCGGGTGAACAGCGGGACCTCGTCGTCGTAGCGCTTGAGCCGCGAGAGGTTCTGCGGCATCACCTGCTGCATGAACTCACGGGCCTGGCCGTAGACCTCCTCGTCGTCGATCAGGACCTCGCCGATATCCGAGCGCAGGTAGTCGCGCAGCGCACGGATGATGACGTTGCTCTCCTGATAGATCAGGAAAGGGGCGGAACGCTCATGAGCAGCCTTCTGGATGGCCTTCCAGAGATTGAGGAGATAGTCGAGGTCCCACTGAAGCTCCTCGACGGTACGGCCGACGCCCGCGGTACGCACGATCAGGCCCATGCCTTCCGGCACCTCGAGCTCGCGCAGGGCGTCGCGGATCTCCGTGCGGTCGGCACCCTCGATGCGGCGGGAGACGCCGCCGGCACGGGGATTGTTCGGCATCAGGACGAGATAGCGCCCGGCGAGGCTGACGAAGGTGGTGAGCGCCGCGCCCTTGTTGCCGCGCTCCTCCTTCTCGACCTGGACGACGACCTCCTGGCCTTCCTTGATGACGTCCTGGATGCTGACTTTGCCGGGGTCGGCGTCGTCGCCGCCCTGGAAATAGCTGCGTGCGATCTCCTTGAACGGCAGGAAGCCGTGGCGCTCCGCGCCGTACTGGACGAACGCGGCCTCGAGGCTGGGCTCGACGCGGGTGATCTTACCCTTGTAGACGTTCGCCTTCTTGCGCTCCCGGGAAGGGGTCTCGATGTCCAGGTCGTAGAGGGACTGGCCGTCCACGAGGGCGACACGCAGCTCTTCCGGCTGCGTGGCGTTGATCAGCATTCGTTTCATAACGGGGGGGTCTCCGGCGCTCGACCCGGTCAGCCGCCTCGCCAAATCCGTTGGGAAGCGATCGTGCCGCCAGCCGTGGCGCGTGCGCGCCACGACCGTCTCCGGCCAGCGCCGCAGCCCCTTCGGCCAGCCAGGGGCCGAGAAGCGCAGCAATCATTCGGGACACGATGAATCCAGACATTTCGCGGATAAGACGCCGGCGCCGGGGGGCGCATTGGCCACACGGAACATGCGTCCGCGCGGGTGATTGACAGTAACGGGCAACTGCAGTTTGGCCGCGCGCCGGTGAAGATGCCGCGCGCAGCCTGCAATCTTTATCCATGCGGCTACCGGCCGGCGCTTTGATCACGCGCTTTTGGGCCGTGTAACAGCGTTGCAAATATACCAACGTTGACAGTTGCCTTCCAAGCAATGAATGCATTGTCACCCCTGCGGCCACCGCCAGCACCGCCAGCACCGCCCTCCGGCGGGCCGGCCGGCGGCTTCGGCCGGGCGTTCGGACACTGCGAGGGGGTGACACCGGCCGTGGCCGGGTTAGTATGATGAGCGTCCGCCATAAACCTCCCTTTCTCACGCCGCGGAGCGCGCATGGGCAGTCAGGTCCGCCACATCGAGATCGACCCCGAATACGACGGCCAGCGGGTAGACAACTACATCAGCCGTGAGTTGCGTGGCGTACCGAAAAGCCTGGTCTACCGGCTGTTGCGCCGCGGCGAGGTCCGTGTCAACGGCTCACGCACCAAACCGACGTATCGCCTGCGTGCCGGTGACCGCCTGCGCCTGCCGCCCGTGCGGGAAGGCCGGGGCAGTCAGCAGGAGGCCTCGACACGGGTGCTGGAGCGGCTGCGCAGCCGCATCCTCCACGAGGACGACGACATCATCGTCGTGGACAAACCCTCCGGCATGGCAGTGCACGGCGGCAGCGGCATCGGCTACGGCGTTATCGAGGCGCTGCGCCAGCTGCGCACCGACTGCCGCTTCCTGGATCTGGTCCACCGCCTGGACCGCGACACCAGCGGCTGCCTGGTCGTCGCCAAGCGCCGGGCCGCCCTGAAACGTCTGCACGCGGCGCTGCGCGAGGGCGGGCTGGACAAGCGCTACACCGCGCTGCTCGCCGGCGGGATGAGCGCGGCGACGATACCCGTGGAAGCACGACTGGAGCGCCAGAGCGGACCGGGCGGGGAATCCATGGTCCGGGTGAGCGCGGCCGGGCGGCCGGCACGCAGCGTTTTTCACCGTCGCCGGCGCTATACCGGCTGGACCCTCGTGGACGTCGACCTCGAAACCGGGCGGATGCACCAGATCCGTGTCCATGCCGCCCACCTGGGCACGCCGCTCGCCGGCGACGACCGCTACGGCGAGCACGAACGCAACCGTGAGGCCCGCCGCCTCGGACTGCGGCGGATGTTCCTCCATGCCGCCCGGCTGTCGCTGCCCGCAGCGGACGGCACGCGGCTGACCGTGGAGGCGCCGCTGCCCACGGAACTCACCGGATTTCTCGACCGCCTTTCCGAACACCACCAGGACAAGGAGAGCTAGCAGATGGCCACGGACGAGCGCGACGACTGGGCGCAGGCGACCCTGCGCGACATCGCCCTGGAGGGCATCCGCGAGCGCCGGCGGGCGCGCCGCTGGGGCTTGCTGTTCAAATTCCTGCTGCTGGCCTACCTGGTGGCGATCCTCCTGCTCACCCTGCCGTCGCTGCAGGGCGAAGCCCAGATGCCCGGCACGGCGCCGCATACGGCCGTGGTCGACCTGGACGGCACCATCGCGGCCGACACCCCGGCCAGCGCCGACCGCGTCATCAACGGCCTGGAGGAGGCCTTCTCCGCCTCCGGGGCGCGGGCGGTCATGCTCCGCATCAACAGCCCCGGCGGCAGCCCGGTGCAGGCACGCCGGATCTACGCCGCGATCCAGCGGCTCCGTGCCGCCCATCCGGACAAACCCCTGTACGCCGTCACCGGCGACATCGCGGCGTCCGGGGCGTACTACGTCGCCGCCGCGGCTGACCGCATCTACGCCGACCCCGCATCGCTGGTCGGCTCCATCGGCGTGATCATGGGCGGATTCGGCTACACCGGGGCCATGGAGAAGCTCGGCATCGAGCGCCGGCTCTACACGGCCGGACGCAACAAGGCGATGCTCGATCCGTTCAGCGAGACAAACCCGGCGGTGGAGGAGCATGTGCAGTCGATGCTCGAGGAGATCCACCAGCAGTTCATCGACGCGGTAAAGCAGGGCCGGGGCGACCGGCTCGCCAGCGACCGCGACGACATCTTCTCCGGGCTGGTCTGGACCGGTGCCCGCGCGGTGGACCTGGGCCTGGCGGACGCACTGGCCACCCCGGACGAGGTCGCACGGGACGTCGTCGGCGTGGCCCGCACGGTGGACTACACCCCGCGGGGCGGCTTCCTGGAGCGGGTCATGAACCGCCTGGGCGTGACCGCGGTGCGTCTCGCCCAGCGGTTCGGCGGGCCGTTCACCGGTGCCGTGCGCTAGACGGTTCCGTGCCGGGTCAGGGCAGGGGTACCCCCGCCTCGCGCAGCAGTTCTGCGAGGGCGATCAGGGGCAGGCCGACGAGGGTGTTCGGGTCCCGGCCCTCGATCGCCTCGAACAGCGCGATCCCGAGGCCCTCGGCGCGGAACGCCCCCGCACAGTCCCAGGGCCGGTCCCGGTCGACGTAGCGTTCGATTTCGGCGGCGGAGAGATCGCGGAAGACGACGTCGACGGTCTCCAGGCGCTCGGCGAGCGCCCCGGTGCGGGTGTCGAGCAGGGCGAGACCGACCAGGAAACCCACCCGGCGGCCGCTGCCCGCCCGCAGCTGCGCGATCGCGCCGGCGCGATCCCCAGGCTTGCCAAGGACGTGACCGTCGTCGAGACAGGCCACCTGATCGCAGCCGATGACCAGTGCGTCATCCAGGCCGGCGCCCGCCGCACGGGCCTTCTCCGCCGCCAGGCGTACAACCAGTGCGGACGGGGACTCGTCGCCGTGCCGGACTTCATCGATCTCGGGGCTCCTCTGCTCGAAGGAGAGACCCAGGCGCTCGAGGAGCGCCGCACGGTAGGGCGAGCCGGAGCCGAGAACGAGCCGCCGGGGTTCCGTCACGTCGTCACCTCCTGCGCCCGCGCGCTGGCGGGGGTTGATGGTCGTCTGACAGCGTTTTGACACCGTCCCGTGCCGTGGATAATATGCGCTGCCTTATGCACGAGGAAACCTTGCCGCAGTTTGTCGACCTCCGCCGGCTCGGCGACGACGGCGCGAGTCTCACCGGCAGCATGCCTCTGGCAGGCCGGGAACGGCTGGCAGGGAGCCTCGTCGAGTCGACCGGCACGGCCAGCGCCGACATCCGCGTGAGCCGTGAGCCCGGCGGGCTCGTCATCGCTGAAGGGCAGGTCGATGCCGGGCTGGCACTGCAGTGTCAGCGCTGCCTCGGCACGGTGACCGTGCCGGTGCACGCGGACTTCCGCGTGGTGGTGGTCGCCACCGAGGCCGACACCGAGGGTCATGACGAGGCGGTCGTCGCGCTGGACGAGCGCCTCGACGTATTCGCGCTGCTCGAGGACGAGCTGATCCTCGAGCTGCCGGTAGTGGCGCTACACGACGCCGACAGTGGCTGCGCGGACTCAAAGCAGCACTTCGGCCCGCCGGGCGAACCGGAGCCCGAGCGCGAGAATCCGTTTGCCGTCCTCGCCGAGCTCAAGCGGCGGGACGATCACTGAGTCGCTGGATCCGATACAGGAGTAGCCTCCATGGCAGTCCAACAGAACCGCAAGACCCCGTCCAAGCGCGGCATGCGCCGGTCCCACGACGCGCTGGGCAAGCCCACGCTGTCCACCGAGCAGACCACCGGCGAGACCCACCGCCGCCACCACATCTCGGCCGACGGCTACTATCGCGGCCGCAAGGTCGCCAAGGGCCAGGAAGACTGAACGAGCGGCCCCCGGCCGCGCGGCCGCCCCGCCCGGACCGGGCGCGGCGGCCGTTCGCGTTGCGCCCGAGGCAGTTCGAGAGAGCAGCATGACACGGCGTCAAACCATCGCGGTCGATGCCATGGGCGGCGACCACGGTCCGGACGTGGTCGTACCGGCGGCACTCGCCGCCTGCCGCCGCCACGGGGATACGGTCAGCCTGATCCTCGTGGGCCAGGAGGATGCCCTGCGCGACGCGCTGTCCCGCCACGGCGCGGACGAGGGCGGGCAGCTGCGCGTGCACCACGCCAGTCAGCTCGTCGGCATGGACGAGCTGCCCTCACAGGCACTGCGCGCGAAAAAGGACTCGTCCATGCGGGTCGCCGTCGACCTCGTGAAGTCCGGCGAGGCCGACGCCTGCGTGAGCGCGGGCAACACCGGCGCACTGATGGCAACCGCCCGCTACGTGCTCAAGACCCTGCCGGGTATCGACCGGCCGGCGATCTGCACCACCATCCCCTGCGAGGGTGGCGCCTTCCAGATGCTCGACCTCGGTGCCAACGTGGACTGCACCGCCGAACACCTCTTCCAGTTCGCCGTCATGGGCTCGGTGCTCGCCGAGACCGTAGGCGGACTGGAGGCCCCACGGGTCGGGCTCCTCAACCTGGGCGAGGAGGAGATCAAGGGCAACGACGAGGTCAAGCAGGCCGGCCAGCTCCTGCAGGACAGCAGCCTGCACTACGTCGGCTACGTCGAGGGCGACTCGATGTTCCGTGGGGCCGCGGACGTGGTGGTCTGCGACGGCTTCACCGGCAACGTCGCGCTCAAGACCAGCGAGGGTGTCGCCGGCATGATCTCGCACTACATGCGCGAGGAATTCTGCCGTAACCTGCTCACTCGGCTCGCCGGCCTGGTCGCGATGCCGGTGCTGCGCTCGCTGCGCCGGCGGCTGGACACCCGGCGCTACAACGGCGCGAGCCTCCTCGGCTTGCGCGGCGTGGTGGTCAAGAGTCACGGTGGCGCGGATGCCGTCGCCTTCGAGCACGCCATCGACGTGGGCGTCCTGGAGGCGCGTAACGCCGTGCCGACGCTCATCGACCAGCGCCTCGGCGAGACCCTGACGAGAGGATTGCAGACGTCGTGAGCGTATACGCCAGGATCCGGGGGACGGGGAGCCACCTGCCCGAGCGGGTGGTCACCAACGAAGAGCTGGAACGTCTTGTCGAGACCTCGGACCGCTGGATCCGCGAACGCACCGGCATCGCCCAGCGGCACGTCGTTGCCGACGGTGAGACCTGCGGCGATATCGCCACGCGTGCCGCCGAGGCCGCGATGGAGGCCGCTGGCGTCGGCCCCGGCGACATCGACCTGCTCATCCTCGCGACGTCCACGCCGGACCAGGTCTTCCCCAGCACCGCCTGCCTCATCCAGCACCGGCTGGGCATCCCGGGCGGCGCCATCGCCTTCGATATTGCCGCCGCCTGCTCGGGGTTCATCTACGCCCTCGATGCGGCCGACCGTTTCATCCGCACCGGCGGCGCCCGGCGCGCCCTGGTCATCGGCGCGGAGACCTTCTCGCGCATCCTCAACTGGGAGGATCGCGGGACCTGCGTGCTGTTCGGCGACGGTGCCGGCGCGGTCGTCCTGGAAGCGGACGAGACCCCCGGGGTGCTGTCGACGCACCTGCACTCCGACGGCCGCCAGGAACCGCTGCTCAACGTGCCCTGGGGCGTCTCCAAGGGCGTCGAGGCCCTCATGACCGACCCGGCCTCCGGCAAGGTCACCATGCGCGGCAACGAGGTCTTCAAGATCGCCGTGCGCACCCTGGGCGCCGTGGTGGAGGAGACCCTCGCCGCCAACGGCCTGGAGCGCGGCGACATCGACTGGCTCGTCCCCCATCAGGCAAACATCCGGATCATGGCGGCGACGGCACGCAAGCTGGAGCTGCCCATGGACCGCGTGGTGGTGACCGTGGACCGCCACGGCAACACCTCCGCGGCGTCCATCCCCCTCGCGCTGGACGTCGCCGTCCGCGACGGGCGCATACAGCCGGGGCAGCTTCTGCTGCTCGAGGCCTTCGGCGCCGGCTTCACCTGGGGCTCGGCACTGGTCCGCTTCTGACGCGCACGAGTGGAGCACAGACGATCATGACGACAGACAACACCCTCGGATTCGTCTTCCCCGGCCAGGGTTCGCAGTCGGTGGGCATGCTCGATGCGCTCGCCGGGACCTATCCGGCGGTACGTGAGACCTTCGAGGAAGCCGGCGCGATCCTCGACACCGACCTCTGGGACATCGCCGTCAACGGCCCGGAGGACAGCCTCAACCGTACCGAAATCACCCAGCCCGCGCTGCTCGCCGCCGGCGTCGCCGTATGGCGCGTCTGGCAGGCACGCGGCGGCGCCGCTCCGGGGATCATGGCGGGGCACAGCCTCGGCGAGTACACCGCGCTGGTGTGTGCCGGGGCCATGGAGTTCGCCGACGCGGTCGCGGTCGTTCACGATCGCGGCCGGTTCATGCAGAGCGCCGTGCCGGAGGGGCAGGGCGCCATGGCCGCGATCCTGGGCCTGGACGACGACGCCGTGCGCGCAGCCTGTGAGTCGGCCGCCCAGGGCGAGATCGTCGAGGCGGTGAACTACAACGCCCCCGGACAGGTGGTGATCGCCGGGGACCGGTCCGCCGTGGACCGGGCCATCGAGGCCGCCCGGAAGGCGGGCGCCAAGAAGGCGGTGGCCCTGCCGGTGAGCGTGCCGTCCCACTGCGCGCTGATGCGCCCGGCCGCGGAACGCCTGGAGGAACGGCTCGCCTCGGTCACCATCGGCGAGCCCACCGTGCCGGTGATCCACAACGTCGACGCCGAGCCGGCGGCGGACGCCGGGGCGATCCGCGAGCGACTCGTCGCCCAGCTCCACAGCCCGGTCCGCTGGGTCGACACGATCCGCACCATGCAGGCACGGGGCGTCACCCGCCTGGTCGAGGCCGGGCCGGGCAAGGTTCTCGCCGGGCTGAACCGCCGTATCGAGCGCCGCATGCCGGCGCTGCCGGTGTTCGACCCGGACACGCTTGAAAAGGCACTTCAGGAATAAGGCGCAACGTGATGTTCTCACTCGAAAATGAAACGGCACTCGTCACCGGCGCGAGCCGCGGCATCGGGCGCGCGATCGCGACCGGGCTCGGCCAGGCCGGCGCCCGGGTGGTCGGCACCGCGACCTCCGGGGCGGGCGCGGAACGCATCACCGCCCACCTCGAAGAGGCCGGTATCGAAGGCTTCGGCGTCACCCTCAACGTGACCGACGCCGACAGCGTGAGTGCGGCGGTGGCTGCCGTGACCGAGGCCTACGGCGCCCCGACGGTGCTGGTGAACAACGCGGGTATCACCCGCGACAACCTGCTCATGCGCATGAAGGACGATGAGTGGGACGACATCATCGACACGGACCTGAGCTCGGTGTACCGCATGAGCAAGGCGGTGCTACGGGGCATGATGAAGGCGCGGCGCGGACGCATCATCAACATCGCCTCGGTGGTCGGCCTGATGGGCAACAGCGGTCAGACGAACTATGCTGCGGCGAAGGCCGGGGTCATGGGCATGACCCGCTCGCTGGCACGCGAGGTCGGCACCCGCGGCATCACCGTGAACGCCGTCGCCCCGGGCTTTATCGAGACGGACATGACCGACGAGCTCAACGAGGCGCAACGCGAGGCCCTTGTCGGCCAGACACCCCTGGCCCGGCTGGGCCGGGCGGAGGACATCGCGGCGGCGGTGTGCTATCTCGCCTCGCCGGCGGCGGGTTTCGTCACCGGTGAGACGCTCAACGTCAACGGCGGCCTGTACATGGCCTGAACCGGTCGTACGCGAGTCGCTGGCATGCCCGGGACGGTTCACCTAAAATACGGCCGGATTCGGCCCGGGGTCTGACGCTGGGGGCCGCGTAGGCGGGTCGGAACTTTCTACACTCCGGAGGAAGGATCAAGATGAGCAGTATCGAAGAGCGCGTTAAGAAGATCGTCGTGGAGCAACTGGGGGTGAAGGAGGAAGAGGTGAATTCCGAGGCCTCCTTCGTCGACGATCTCGGCGCAGACTCCCTCGACACCGTCGAGCTCGTGATGGCCCTTGAGGAAGAGTTCGAGTGCGAGATCCCCGACGAGGAAGCCGAGAAGATCACCACCGTCCAGCAGGCGGTCGATTACATCAACGCCAACCTCGAGTAACGGTCCCCGTCGGATCGATACGCTGACACAGGGCCGGTCGTCGCCGGCCCTGTGCTGTTTCGGGTGGTTGGCATTTACGGAGGTGGGGCGTGAGCAGACGCCGCGTAGTGGTTACCGGGCTGGGGATCATCTCCCCGGTCGGCAACACCCTGGAAGGGGCCTGGGAGAACGTGCTCGCGGGTCGTTCCGGGATCGGTCCGGTCGAGGGCTTCGACGCATCCGCGTTCTCGGTGCGCTTCGGCGGTGAGGTGCGGGACTTCGAGGTCTCCGACTACCTCTCGCGGAAGGAGGCCCGCAAGATGGACCCCTTCATCCACTACGGCATCGCCGCTTCCGTCGACGCGGTCCGGGATTCCGGCCTGGAGATCAACGAGTCCAACGCGGAACGCGTGGGCGTGTCCGTCGGCTCCGGCATCGGCGGCATCAGTGCCATCGAGAAGGGCCATGAGGCCTACCTCGGCGGCGGTCCGCGCAAGATCTCGCCGTTCTTCATCCCGAGCGCCATCATCAACATGATCTCGGGCAACCTCTCCGTGCTGCTCGGTCTCAAGGGCCCCAACGTGGCCACCGTGACCGCCTGCACCACGGGGACCCACAACATCGGTCAGGCCGCGCGCATCATCGCCTACGGCGACGCCGACGTGATGATCGCCGGTGGCGCCGAGTTCGCCACCACGCCCACCGGGCTCGGCGGCTTCGCCGCGGCGAAGGCACTGTCGACGCGCAACGACGACCCGCAGGGGGCGAGCCGCCCGTGGGACCGCGGCCGTGACGGCTTCGTGCTCGGTGACGGTGCAGGTGTGCTGGTGCTCGAGGACTACGAGCACGCGGTGGCCCGCGGTGCGCGTATCTACGCCGAGGTCGCCGGCTTCGGTATGAGCGGTGACGCCCATCACATGACCCAGCCGCCGGCGGACGGCGAGGGCGCACGGCGCTGCATGACCAACGCCCTGCGGGACGCGGGCATGAACCCGGACGAGATCGATTACGTCAACGCCCACGGCACCTCGACGCCGCTGGGCGACCGCGCCGAGGCGATCGCGATGCGCGGCACGTTCGGCGAGCACACCCCGAAGGTGGCGGTCACCTCCACCAAGTCCATGACCGGCCATCTCCTCGGCGCCGCGGGCGGCGTGGAGGCGGTGTTCAGCGTGCTCACGCTGCGCGACGGCGTGATCCCGCCCACCATCAACCTGGACGACCCGGAGGAAGACCTGGGCATCGATATCGTCAGCGGTGGCGCCCGCGAGCGCGACGTCCGCGGCGTGCTGTCCAATTCCTTTGGCTTCGGCGGCACCAACGGCACCGTGATCTTCCGCCGGATCGACTGATCCGGCGGCAGCGGCGATGTGGCGCGTCGACGGTCGACCCGGCGCCGCCCCCCCGGCGGACGACCGCGGGCTGGCTTACGGCGACGGGGTCTTCGAGACGGTGGCCGTCGTCGACGGCCGACCCGCACTGTGGCCGGACCACCGGGCACGGCTCGCACGCGGCTGTACCCGCCTCGGCTTCGCCGCGCCGCTGGAACGGGTCGACGCCGAGGTCGCGGCACTGGCAGGGCAGGGCGACGGCGTCATCAAGCTTATCGTCACCCGCGGCAGCGGCGGGCGCGGCTACACCCCGCCCACGGATGCCGGGCCCCGCGTGCTCGCCCACCGGGGCGGCGTACCCGAACGCCCGGTGCACTGGTGGCGGGAGGGCATCACCGTTCACCGCTGCGTGACAGCACTCGCCGTACAGCCCGCGCTCGCGGGCATCAAGCACCTCAACCGCCTGGAGCAGGTTCTCGCCCGGCGGGAATGGGACGACCCCGGGATCGCCGAGGGGCTCATGGCCGACACCCGTGGTAACGTTGTGGCCGGTACCATGAGCAATGTGTTCGCCCGCTTCGACGACATCCTGTGCACACCACCGGTCGCCGACTGCGGCATCGCCGGGGTCATGCGGCGGCGGATCATCGCGCTGGCGCCCCGCCTCGGCCTGCACCCCCGGGTGCGGCGGCTGACATGGGACGGGCTCGCCCGGGCGGACGAGCTGTGGCTGAGCAACAGCCTCGTCGGCGTCTGGCCGGTGGCGCGCCTGGAGCGACAGGCCTGGCCGGAGGCCGCCGGTGCGCGGGCCTGCATCGATGCACTCGCCGCCGCCGGGGCGATCATCACCCCGAAGGGATGGCATTCGCCATGAAGCGATGGCTGACCGCTCTCTGCATGGCCGCCGTGTTCGCCGCCGCCGCAACCGCGGCCTGGGCGTGGCAGACCTACGAGACCACCATGAGCCGGCCCCTCGTCGCGGCCGGGTCCGAGCCGGCACAGATCACGGTGGCGCGGGGCGACACGCTGGCGGGCATCGCCCGGCGGCTCGTCCGTGAGGAGCGCCTGAAGGCCGCCTGGCCGCTGCGGCTGTACGGCCGCTACACCGGCGATGCCGCGCGGATCAAGGCGGGGGAGTACCGCATCGCCCCCGGCACCAGTGCGACCGGCCTGCTTCGGGCGATGGTCACCGGCGACGTAATCCAGCACGAGCTGACCATCGTCGAGGGCTGGACCGCACGCCAGCTCTTCGACGCCGTCGCCAATCACGACGCCCTCGAACACACCCTTGCGCTCGACGATCCGCAGGCCGTGATGGCCGCCCTCGGCCATCCCGACCAGAAGGCGGAGGGCCGGTTCCTGCCGGAGACATACCATTTCCCAAGGGGCACCAGCGACCGCGATTTCCTCCAGCGCGCCTACCGCGCCATGAACAGCGCCCTGGCGGACGCCTGGGAGGGCCGTGCGGACGATCTCCCGCTGGAAAACCCCGATGACGCGCTCATCCTGGCGTCGATCATCGAAAAGGAGACCGGTGTGGCCGGCGAGCGCGCCCGCATTGCCGGCGTGTTCGCGCGCCGGCTGCGTCGCGGAATGCGACTGCAGACCGATCCCACCGTCATCTACGGCCTGGGCGAGGGCTTCGACGGCAATCTCACCCGCGCCGACCTGCGCCGGGACAATCCCTACAACACCTATACCCGCGCGGGCCTGCCGCCGACGCCCATCGCGCTACCGGGGCGGGACAGCCTCCATGCGGCTGTCCATCCCGCCGACGGCGACGCGCTGTACTTCGTGGCCGACGGCAAGGGCGGGCACGTGTTCTCCTCGACCCTCGAGGCCCACAACCGCGCGGTACGCCGCTATCAGCTCAATGGGGGACAGTGACATGACCGCGGGGCGCTTCATCACCATCGAGGGGCTCGAGGGCGCGGGCAAGACCACCGCCATGGACACCGTGCGCGACTGGCTCATCGAGCGCGGACTGGAGCCGGTGATGACCCGCGAGCCCGGCGGTACACCGGTGGGCGAAGCCGTCCGCGGCCTGCTCCTGAACCACGACTACCACGGCATGACCGCCGAGACCGAGGCGCTGCTGGTCTTCGCCGCCCGCGCCGAGCACGTCGCCCGGGTCATCCGCCCGGCGCTGGCCGAGGGCCAGTGGGTGGTCTCCGACCGCTTTACCGACGCGAGCTACGCCTACCAAGGCGGCGGGCGCGGCCTCGGCGAGGCACGCATCGCCGAGCTGGAGCGCTGGGTGCAGCAGGGGCTGCGCCCGGATCTCACCCTCTACCTGGACCTACCCGTGGAGCAGGGCCGTGAGCGCGCCTCCGCGCGCAGTGCCCCGGACCGATTCGAGAGCGAGGGCGGGACCTTCTTCGAGCGCGCCCGCGCCGTCTACCGGCGCCGCTGCGCCGAGCACCCGGAACGGATGCGGCTGATCGACGCCTCCGCCGACACCGACACCGTCCAGCGGCGCATCCGCGCCGCGCTGGCCGTGGCCTTCGGGGAGTCCGAATGAGCGGGGCCGCCGAATCCCGGGGCATGCCCTGGCACCAGGCGGCGTGGCAGCGGCTTACCGGTCGCATCGCCGCCGGCACCATGCCCCATGCCGTGCTCGTCCACGGCCCCCGGGGGGTGGGAAAGACGGCACTGGCGCACCGCCTTGGGGCCCGGCTGCTGTGTGTCAACCCCACGGCGGACGACGAGGCCTGCGACGCGTGCCACGGCTGCCGCATGCGTCTCGCCGGCGCCCACCCGGACCTGTTCATCGCCACGGTGGAGAAGGGGCGCAGCCGGCTGCGGGTGGACCAGATACGGGCCGTCAGCGAATTCGTGACCCTGTCCAGCCAGTACGGCGACTTCCGTGTCGCGGTCCTGCCCGACGCCGACGCCATGAACCCGCAGGCCGCCAACGCCCTGCTCAAGACCCTCGAGGAGCCGCCGGCACGGGCGGTGCTCGTGCTCGTCAGCGAGCGCCCGGCGGCGCTGCCGGCGACGATCCGCAGCCGCTGCCACCAGATCGCCGTGCCGGTACCGTCTCCGGAGGCCGGCGCGGAGTGGCTCGGCCAACACGCCCCACAGGCCGGGCGCCTGCTCGGCCTTGCCGGGGGCGCGCCGCTGCGCGCCATGGCGCTGGCCGACGCCGAGGGCGGTGACGCCTACGACACCGTGGTGCGCCAGCTCGCCGCCGTCGCCGCCGGGGAGACCACGCCCACCGCCGCTGCGGCCCACTGGCAGGGGGGCGACCGGGCCGGCTTCGTCGAGCTCATGCAGATGGCGGTCGGCGAGATCGCGCGCCGGGGCGCGTCCGGGGCGGGCCGCGGACCGGACGTCGAGGGGTTGTCGCGACTGGCGGCAACGGTAGACTGTGAGGCCGTACAGGCGTTCTACCGGCGCCTGTCGCAGTATCGCGCCGCCGCCGAACAGCCGCTGCACGGCCAGCTGATGGCGGAGGCGCTGTTCGCCGAATGGAGCGCGCACGCGCGGGACCGTCAGTGGGGGTACCATGACCCAGAGTAACCGGGGCGGAGGGCGCCAGGGGATCCTGTCGCTGTCCATTCGCGACAAGAACGCGCTGTATGCCGCCTACATGGGCTTCATCCGCAACGGCGGACTGTTCGTGCCCACCACCAAGCGCTACGAGATCGGCGACGAGGTCTTCATCCTGCTCACCCTGATGGAGGAGAGCGAGAAGATCCCGGTGGTGGGACGGGTCGTGTGGATCACCCCCCAGGGCGCCCAGGGCAACCGCACCGCGGGCATCGGCGTGCAGTTCACCGAGAAGGACGGCGGCCCCGCGCGCAACAAGATCGAGACCTATCTCGCCGGCACGCTGGAATCCGAGCGTCCCACCCATACCATGTAGACTCACGACCGCGAGGACGCCCTTGTTCGTCGACTCCCACTGCCACTTCCACCTGCTCGAAGACAACGCCGACACCGACCGTGCCCTGGCCGCCGCGCTCGACGAGGGCGTGGAGCACTTCCTCAACGTCGCCATCGACGTGGAGAGCCGTGACGCGCTGATCGCGCTGGCCGAGCGCCACACCGAGATCTCCACCTCCATCGGCGTGCATCCCAGCGGCACCGGCGAGGACCCGGACGAGGAGACCCTGGCGGCGCTGGCCGACCACCCGCTCATCGTCGCCGTTGGCGAGACCGGGCTCGACTACGCGTACAACGAGGACCGGCCGGAGTGGCAGCGCGAGCGCTTCCGCCGGCACGTGCGCGCGGCACGGCTCATCGGCAAGCCGGTGATCGTGCATACCCGGGCCGCACCGCAGGACACGCTCGCGATCCTGCGCGAGGAGGGCGCCCGCGAGGTCGGCGGCATCATCCACTGCTTCACCGAGGACTGGCCCACCGCCCGGGCCATGCTCGACGAGGGCTTCCACATCTCGCTGTCCGGGATCGTGACCTTCCGCAACGCCGACGCACTGCGTGGGACCGCGGCGCACATCCCCGGGGACCGGCTGCTCATCGAGACCGACTGCCCGTATCTCGCCCCGGTACCGCACCGCGGCCGCGAAAACCAGCCCGCCTACGTCCGCCACGTCGCCGAGTGCCTCGCAGAGGTACGCGGGGAGTCCGTCGAGGAGGTGGCGGCGGTGACCAGCGAGAACTTCTACCGGCTCTTCCCGCAGACCCGCCCGGCCCGCGCCAGCGCCTGAGCCCGTCAGCCGCCCGCGAGGGCGAGAACGCGGTCCACCGCGGCGTGGAGCTGCTCGCCGGTGTTGTAGAAGTGCGGCGAGAAGCGGATGCCGCCGGCACGCGCCGCGCAGGGGATGCCGGCGCCGCGCAGACGCCCGAGCAGGTCCCCGGGGTTCACCACCCCGGCCACGCGGAAGGTAACGATGCCGGCGTGCCGCTCGGGCGCCACCGGCGTGACCGCACTCAGCGCGGGCTCATCGGCGATGCGTTCCAGCAGCGTTCGGGCGTTGGTCATCACCGAATCGCCGATGGCCTGGATACCCTCGTCCTCGATGAGTGACAGGCTCGCGGACAGGGCGTGGATGCCGAGCATGTTCGGGCTGCCCGCCTCGAAGCGCCGGCCGGAGGCCGCCGGCGCCCAGTCACGGCGGTCGAAGTCCCCCAGCGCCTCCGCCATGTGCCAGCCGAAGCGGTTCAGCTCCAGCGCCTCCCGCGCCGCCGGCGTGGTGTAGAGCACGCCCAGCCCCTCCGGGCCCATCATCCACTTGTGGCCGTCGGCGACCACGAAGTCCGCCCCGACGGCGGTGGCGTCGAAGGGCAGGGCGCCCAGCTGCTGGATCGCGTCCACACAGAAGAGTGCGCCCGCCTCGGAACAGGCACTGCCGAGGCGCTCCAGGTCGATGCGCAGGCCGCTGCCGTACTGCACCGCGCTCACCGGCAGGACCCGGGTGTACTCGTCCATGGCGTCGATGAGCGCGCCCTCGGGATCCTCCGCCCCGGTCAGCGTCACCTCGCGGATCTCCACCCCGTGGCGCTCCGCCAGCGACTCCCAGACCATCCGGTTGGAGGGGAACTCCTGGTCGTTGATCACCACGTTGTCGCCGGCACGCCAGCGCAGGCCGTGGGCCACCATGGACAGGCCCTCGGAGGTGTTCGCCACCAGGGTAATGTCGTCGCTGCCCTCCGCCCCCACAAGCCAGGCGAGCTGCTCGCGGAGCCGGGCCTCCGTGCGGAGCCACGCGGGGTAGTCCGCCGCGCCGCGGCGGGCGTTCACTCCGGCGAAGGCGGCCACGGCATCCGCCGTGCGCTTCGGCCACGGACTCACGCCGGCGTGGTTGAGGTAGATGAGCGACTCGTCCTGGGGGAATTCGTCGTGCATGGCTATCTCCTGATCGCCCTCAGGCCGTGTGTGTCACCGCCGTCGCGTGCCCGCGACGGCGGCAGGTCAGCCGAAGAGCTTGCCGGCGATACGGAATCCGGCGAGGTAGGTCCCCACCGCGGAGCCCAGGGTGCTCAGCAGGAAGATCAGCAGCGTACGCGCGACCCGGTTACGCCACCACCCGCGCAGGCGGGTGACATCGCGGCGCAGGGCACGGAAATCGCGCACCTGGGGCTTGCGCAGGGCCATCTCCGCCGCCGCGGTGACCATCCCGGCCCCGACCGTGGGGTTCAGCGAGGTCAACGGTGCGGCCACGAAGGCGGTGATCACGGTGAGCGGATGGGCGAGGGCCACGGCCGCGCCCAGCGCCGAGAGCGCACCGTTGATCAGCACCCATTCGAGCACCAGCTCGATGCCCAGCGAGGTGCTGCGGTTGAAACCGATGATGAAGCCGGTGAGCACCAGGGCCACCACCAGCCACGGAATCGCGCGGACCCAGCGCGCCCGCGGCGGCGTGTAGCTCAGCCGCTGGACCTCCGCCTCGGGTTCCGCGATCCCCTCGCGCAGCGCCGCCTCCAGGCCGGCGAGGTGCCCCGCGCCGACGACGGCGAGCACGTGGCGCGGCCGGTGCTCCGCCGCCTCGCTCAGCAGGCGCGCCGCCATGAAGCGGTCCCGTTCGTGGATCAGGGTGTCGTAGAGCACCCGGGAGCGGTCGGCGAACTCCGAGAAGGTGGATTCCAGGATATCCCCCTCCTTGAGCCGCTCGATCTCCTCCGCGTCGATGCGCTCGCGGGAGAACAGGCTCGCGAACAGCCCCGAGACCAGCATCAGCCGCTGCCACCAGGGCGTGCGCCGGTAGATGCGCTTGAGGGTGACACCGATCTCGCGGTCCACGAGATACAGCGGCAGCCCGCCGTCGCGGGCGCGCTGGATCGCCGCCTCCATCTCGGCACCCGGGCGGATCTGGAACTGCTCCGCGAGCCGCTGCTGATAGGCGCCCAGCGCCAGGCTCGCCGCCACCATTCCGGCCTTGCCGGTCCGGATGACATGGAAGAGATCCATCTCCTCAAGCGCGCGGGGATTCATGAGGGCGTTGTGACGGCTCTCGCAAAGCTCGACAGCGACGGCGTCGTAGCGCCCCGTATCGATCTCGCGGCGCACGTCGGCCACGCTCTCCGGGGAGACATGGGCGGTGCCCAGCAACGTGAAGGTGGTCGCGCCGACCTCGACCGTTCGCACCAGGTGATCCGCGGGGGTCTCTGACATGGGGAGGGGGTGATCCGATGGCGGCCAGTAAAGGGCGCATTATCGCCGAAGCCTACGCGCTGCCGCAAAGGTGTCGAATGGGGTTCAGGGCCGTGCGAGGGGGATGTCGCGCGACGGCGACGTTCGCCGCCGCGCAACCGACCCGTGGGCGGCCGGGCGTTGACGGGCCCCGGCCGCGGTGGGCGTGTTTTAGCGCGGGCGGAAGGCCACCTGCTGGACGAAGTCCACGTTGCGGCGATCGTAGGGCCGCTGCAGGTCGCCGAAACGCTCCACGTTGATGAAGCCCGCATCCTCGAGGAGGTGCGTCAGGTAATCCTGGCGCAGCGGGTACATGTTCAGCTGGAACGTCGCGCCGTCCGGAAAACGGTACTCGAACTTCGCGAGCCGGCGGTTGAGCTCGGCCGGGCCGACATCCACGCCCGCACCCGTATAGCAGAACTCGTGCTTCGAGCTGTAGCCTTCGTCGAGCATGGTGTCGTAGTTGCGCTGGTCCATCACCAGCATCCCGCCCGGACGGAGCACGGCGAGGATCGCCTGCAGGGCATCACGCCGCTGCTCGTGGTCGAACAGGTGGGTGAAGGAGTTGCCGAGGCAGACGACGGCGTCATAGCGCTCCGTGCCCAGGACCTTGTCGAGCGACAGCCAGTCCACGGCCTTCGAATCGACGAAGGAAACGCCATACTTCTTCGCGTTCTCCCGCGTCTTCGCGATCATGTTCTCGGAGCCGTCCACGGCGGTGACGTTGAAGCCCGCGCGGGCCAACGAGACGGCGTTCACGCCCGTGCCCGAGGCGATGTCGAGGACGTCCTTCGCGCCCTGGGACCCGATCAGACGGTTGTAGAAGTGGCCCTCGCGCTCGAGGCGGGATTCCCAGCCGACCAGGTCGTCCCAGTAGTCGGCGAAGGTCGGGGTGTACTGATGGTACTCGTTGCCCTTGTCGGAATTCAGAACGGCTGACATCGGTCGTTCCTCATGAAATTGCGTGGTCACAGATGACCCGGCCGCAATCGACGGCCGGGCCCGCTCACCCATCGGTAGACGGCTGTGCCGTCGCCCGTGCCGGGCACGGGTGGTCAGCGATGGGAGCGGCGGGCCCCGCGACACCGGGGAGGTCCCGGTGGGGCCCGACCACGACCGCTGCTTACCTTAGGGAAAGGCTGGCGGCAGACACAGATTCAGTTGCGGGCAATGCTGACCGGTACAGTTTGGCCTATCATGGGCCGCGATGAGTGATTACCTCTACGAACGCGTCGCGGCAGGAATACAGACACAGATCGAACAGGGCACCTACGCCCCGGGCGAGCGCCTGCCCGGCGTGCGCAAGCTCCGCCGCCAGTACGGCGTCAGTGTCGCCACGGCGGTGGCCGCCTGCGAGCTGCTGGAGCAGCGCGAGATCCTGGAGGCGCGGCCCCGCTCGGGCTTCTACGTGCGCGGCCGTGCACGCCACGCCACGGCGCCACCGGAGGTCAGTGCCGAGGAGACACCGGGGCCGTCCCTGGTCTCCGGCCAGGAGCGGGTTCTCGAGCTCGTACAGGCCCATCACGATCCGGACCTGATGTCCCTGGGCGCCGCGGTACCGGATGCCGGGTTTCTGCCCGGGGCGGCACTGGACCGATCCTTTGCGCGGGTACGCCGGCGCGCACGCCGGCGCATCGCCGGCTACGACTTCCCGCCGGGCAGCTCGGAGCTGCGCGTGCAGGTCGCCCGGCGCATGGCCGATGCCGGCTGCAGCACCGGCCCGGACGAGCTGGTCGTGACCTCCGGTTGCCAGGAGGCGCTGGTGCTGAGCCTGCGGGCGGTGGCAAACCCGGGGGAGGTGGTGGCCATCGAGTCGCCGACCTTCTACGGCATCCTCCAGGCAATCGAGTCCCTGGGCATGCGTGCACTGGAGATCGCCACGGACCCCGCCGACGGCATGATCCCGGACGCGCTCGCCCACGCCCTCAGGACCTGGCCGATCCGCGCCTGCGTGATGATGCCGAGCTTCGGCAACCCGCTGGGCCACCTGGCCCCGCCGGCGCGCAAGGCCGCGCTGGTGGCGCTTCTGCGCGAGCATGGCGTGCCGCTGATCGAGGACGACGTCTACGGCGAGCTCGCCTTCAACAGCGTGCGTCCGTGGGCCGCCAAGGCCTACGACGAGGACGGCGACGTCCTCTACTGCAGCTCCTTCTCCAAGACCCTGGGCGCGGGGCTCAGGGTGGGCTGGGTGGCACCGGGGCGCTACCGCGACCGGGTAATGTATCTCAAGTACGCCGGCAGCCAGGCGAGCCCCACGGTCACCACCCTCGCGGTAGCGGACTACCTGGAGCAGGGCGGCTACGAGCGGCACCTCCGACGCGCCCGCCGGCGCTACGAACGCCAGGTGCGGCGCTTCGTGGACGCGATCGGCCGCCACTTCCCGGAAGGCACACGGGTGACGCGCCCGCGCGGCGGATTCGTGATCTGGGTGCAGCTGCCGCGGAGCACCGACGCCGTCATCCTCCAGCAGCGTGCCCGGGCGGTGGGGATCAGCATCGCCGCGGGCCCGATCTTCTCCTCGAGCGGACGCTACCGCGACTGCCTGCGCCTGAACTGCGCGCACCCGTGGACAGACACGGTGGCGGACGCCGTCGCCCGGCTCGGCACCATCGCCCGCGAGCTGCACCGGGAGGGGATCAGCTGAGCCGCCGAGCCGTCACTCGCGGTGCAGGGGCGCCAGTGCCGTCTCACCGAGCAGGATCACCTCGATCTCCTCGGTGATCTCCTCCTGGCGCAGCGCCTGGCCGCGCCGCCTGAGTGCCGCACGGCGTTCGTCGAGCCGGCGCACGGCGGCGTCGAGGTGCTGGGTTCTCTGCTCGTTCTCCGCGGTGAGCGAGGACAGGACGACGTCCCGGAGTGCGGCCGTGAGGTGGTAGTCCAGCAGCTCACGCAGGAAGTCCCCGGGGGAGAGGTTGAGCAACGGCGGATTGCCGGCACCGTGCACCGCCGGCGGCTCTGGGGACGGCGGAAAGATCTGCCGCTGGCGGACTCCGACGCCGCCGGGGACCTGATAGACGGCGGTGATCCGCGGTGGCCCGAGGCCCTCGATGAACCGTGCAAACGCCGCCAGCGTGGCCGTGAGCACGGGCTCCACCTCGTCGGCGACCACCGGCCCATCCAGCGTCCCGACCATCGGCACACCCGCCGGCAGCCGGCCGGGCAGGCGCCAGCCCACGGTCAGGCAGGGCGCGCCCGCGGGGACCGCCGCCGCGACCCGGCGGTTGAAGTCCCCCACGAATCCGCGCTCGCTGCCCACGGCCAGGGTTACCGGCGTGCCGGCATCCGGCAGGAGCACCCCGCCATAGTGCTGCCAGAAGGCCCGGGAAGCCGTGTCGATGACCGCACTCACACCGGCCTGATGGGTCTGAAGCCTGGCCAGCGTACGTGCCTCGACGGCCGCGAGGGTCTTCATGCTCCCGAGTATCTCGCCGAGCTCGCCAAGCGTCGCGATCCGGGCCTCCACCCGGGCCCGGCCACTCACGGCCCGCCCCCGAGCCAGCCACGCAGGGCCTCCAGCCAGGCGTCCCGCGGCGAATCCAGGGTCAACCCGCTGGCACCCACGTGCAGGAGCAGGTCATTCAGCCGGGCCGCCGCCTGTTCCGGACCCAGGTCATCGAGCAGCCCCGCCTGGTAGGCGATCATCCAGGCGAGGTCGAACACCACCGGCACCGGCGCCAGCCGGTCCTGCTTCAACAGCTCCCGCAGCAGCCGCCCGCGTTCAAGGCGCCGCTCCATGCTCGCCTCCAGACGGGCACCAAAGCGGGTGAACACCTCCATCTCCAGGAACTGGAGGTAGTCCAGCCGCAGGTGGGCGGCCGCCGCGCGCACCGCCGGGTGCTGGGCCTGGCCGCCGATGCGCGAGACCGAGCGGGCGACGTCGATCGCCGGGCGGAACCCCCCGGCGAAGAGGTCGCGGTCGAGATACACCTGGCCATCGGTGATGGAGATCAGGTTGGTGGGGATGTACGCGGCGATCTCGCCCTGCTGGGTCTCCACCACCGGCAGGGTGGTCATCGAGCCGCCGCCCTCCGACGGCGCCAGGGCGGTGGAGCGTTCCAGCAACCGGGCGTGAAGGTAGAAGATATCGCCGGGATAGGCCTCGCGCCCCGGCGGGCGGCGCAGCAGCAGCGAGAGCTCGCGGTAGGCGCGGGCGTGGGTGGACAGGTCGTCGTAGACGACCAGGGTATCGTGGCCGCGGTACATCCACTCCTCGGCCAGGGCGCAGGCGGCGAACGGGGCGAGGTATTTCATGCCCGGCAGGCTTACCGCCTCGGCCACCAGCACCACCGTATGCGCCAGCGCGCCGTTCTGGCGCAGGGTCTCCACCGTGGACAGGGTGGTGGAACGCTTCTGCCCGATCAGGCAGTACACGCAGAGCACGCCCTGGTCGCGCTGGTTGATCACCGCGTCCATGGCGATGGCGGAGCGGCCGGTGCCCTCGTCACCGATGAGCAGCTGGCGCTGGCCACGGCCCACAGGCACCAGCGTGTCGATGATCCGCGTGCCGGTGTAAAGCGGCCGGTCGACGAACGCGCGGGCGGTGATCGGCGGTGACGGCGCCTCCAGGGGGCGGCGGGCGCGCGCCTGCGGCGGCGGATCACCGTCCAGGGGGCGCCCCAGCGGGTCGACCACGCGGCCGAGCAGGGCGTCCCCCGCGCCGATGGCGAGACCGCCGCGCAGGGGCATGGCGCGGGTGCCCGCCTCCAGCCGGTCCGTCTCCTCCAGCAGGATGGCACCGAGCCGTCCCTCGGTGAGCTCGAAGACGAGCCCGCGGCTGCCGTCCTCGAAACGCAGCACGTCGTCCATGCCCGCCGAGGGCAGGCCGTCCACCCAGGCGATGCCGTCGCCCACGGAGATCACCGTGCCCTGTTCGCGCACCCGCAGACCGGGGCGGTAGCCGGCAAGACGCCCGGCGGTGGTCGCGCCCCGGCTCATGCGGTCTCCCCGGCGAAGAACGCCAGCTCGTCGGCGACATCGGCCTTGAGCACCCAGGCACCGACACGCAGGCGCACACCCGCGATCAGCGCCGGATCCTCGCTGAAACGCCACTCGCGGCCGGCACCCAGCCGCGCTTCCACCGCCTCACGCAGGGCATCGCGGTCCGTCGCCGCCAGTGTGTAGGCACTCACCACCTCCATGGGCCCCTCGGCCTCGCGCATGCGCGCGAGCTGCGCCTCGTCCAGGCCGGCCAGGTCCTCGACGGCCATGTCGATGAGACTGCGCTCCAGCGCGGGGGAGGCGGCACGCTCCAGCAGCCGTGCGGCGAGCCCGGCGGCAAGGGAACGGACCTCCGCCTCGTGACGCTCGGCCTCGCGTTCCACCCCCCGCTCGGCGAGCGCGGCAACCTTGCGGCGCTCGGCGTCGAGTTCGTCCTCCAGGGCCGTCATGGCCCGGCGCCGCTCCGCGGCGATCTCCTCGTCCAGCGCCGCCCGTGCGCGCTCCCGCTCGGCGGCCCATTCCGCCTGGCGGGCCTCGTAGTCCTGCCGCAGGGTCTCGGCCGCCTCCCGCTCGGAGCGCGCCGCCTCGAGCGCAGCGCGCACACCCTCGCGCCGGCGTGCAATGGCGGCCTGCACCGGCCGGTAGAGGAAGCGCTGCAGGATCCACACGAGGATCAGGAAGTTGACGACCTCCAGCGCGAACGTGGTCCAGCTCAGTTCCATGACCGGCTCCTACTGCCCGAGAAGGTAGCCGAGCAGGGGGTTGCGGAAGAGCACGATGAGCACCACCACCAGCACGTAGATGGCCAGGGACTCGATCATCGCCAGGCCGATGAACAGCGTGCGGGTGATCGCGCGCTCGGACTCGGGCTGGCGGGCGAGGGCGTCCAGGGCCTTGCTGATCGCCTTGCCCATGGCCCAGGCGGGCAGCATCACACCCAGGGCGATGGCGATCAGCGCCACGGCGGTGGAGGCGATGATCAGGACGCTGAGATCGGACATCGGTCACTCTCCTTGCTGGGTGAGTCGCTGGGAGGCGATGCCGCCGGCGATGTACACCAGCGCGAGCATGCCGAAGATGTAGGCCTGCACCAGGGCCTCGATGACGTGCAGCATCAGGATCGGCACCGGCGCGAGGAATCCGGCCACCACGAGCACCAGCAGTGCCGTGAGCTCCAGGCTCATGATGTTGCCGAACAGCCGCACCGCAAGTGCCACCGTGCGCGTGATCTCGCCGATGACGTTGAACGGCAGCAGGATCGGGCTCGGCGAGAGGTAGTGCCGGAGATAGCCGCGCAGGCCCTGGTAGCGCACACCGAAGACGTGCACCGAGACGAACACCACGAACGCGAGCGCGGCGGTGGCGGATAGATCACCGGTGGGCGAGTGCAGCCCCGGCACGATACCGAGCAGGTTGGCCACCACCAGGAACACCCACAGGGTCCCCACCAGCGGCACCACCCGTTCCGGATGATCCGGCATGACCTGCGCCACGGCGCCCTCGATGGCCTCGACGATGCCCTCAAGCGCCGCCTGGACCATGCCCGGGTCGTCGCCCAGGCGGCGGGTGAGCAGTCGGCAGGCGAGCGCCAGCACGGCCATGATCAGCCACGTGTAGAGCACCGTGTCGCTGAGCGTGACCGGACCAAGGGCCACGCCGCCGCCGTCGAGCAGTCCGCCGCCGTTCACCGGTCCCGCCCCCGTATGAACAGATAGACATTGCTGGCCCCCAGCACGACGCCGCCGACCAGGCAGACCGGCGTCCAGTACACCGAGTAGCCCGGGTCACGACCGTCCAGCCACAGGCCCAGATACGCCCCCGCCACCACGGGGATGACCAGCAGCAGCCCCAGGGTGGTGAGGTAGACGGTCTGCGCCATCAGCGTGGGACGGTCGCGCTCGGCGCGGCGCATCCGCGCCGCCTGGCGCCGGACCTCGCGCTTGAGCCGCTCGGTGTCGTTCATCCTCATCGCCCGCGCCCCATCTCCCAGAGCCGGCGCAGCATCGCCTCCTCCAGGCGCCGCAGGCTTTCCCGGCCCGCCTGCATCCGCTCCTCCTCGGCGACCAGGGTGCTCGACAGCGTCGCGGTGATGCGCTCGTAGTCCGTGTCGCGCTGATAACGCCGGGTCGTCAGCCACAGCCGGTTGTCGCTGAAGTGGAGCAGGGCGCCGGGCAGCGCCAGGTATTCCCACGGCCCCTCGCCGACGCGAAAGCGCGCGAGGCCGAACACGAGCACGGTCATGAACGCCTCGTGGCGGGCGCGCAGGCCGAAGCTACCGGTGGCGTCCTCACCGATGAAATCGCTCACCCCGGTGACCGTCTCCTCCGCGATGGGCGAGCGCAGCGCCATCTCGAAGGTGTTCACTGCGTCGTCCGGTTCATGCTCGCGCGCATATAGCACTGGTCCTCCGGAACGTCGTCGAAACGGCCGGCCAGAAAGGCGTCGCAGTCGGCGAGGGTGTCAGTCAGCGGCACCGACACCCCGGCCATGCCCGAATGCCCGGCGGTGACGTGGAACGGCTGGCTGAGGTAGCGCTGGAGCTTGCGCGCGCGCAGCACCACCTGGCGGTCGGCGGCGGAGAGCTCCTCCAGGCCGACCATGCTGATGATGTCCTCCAGCTCGTGGTAGCGGGCCAGGTGCTCCCGCACCCCCTCGGCGACGGCGTAGTGGCGGTCGCCGAGCACATGGCGGTCCATGAGCTTGCTGCCGGAAGCCAGCGGATCCACCGCGGGATAGATGCCCTGGCCGGCCTGCGACCGGGAGAGGATCACGGTCGTGTCCAGGTGGCTGAGGATGGTCGAGACCGCCGGGTCGGTCATGTCGTCGGCGGGGACGTAGACCGCCTGTACCGAGGTCACCGCGCCGGCGGCGGTGGAGCTGATGCGGTCCTCCAGCTCCGCCACCTCCGTGCCCAGGGTCGGCTGGTAGCCCACCGTCGCGGGCATGCGCCCGAGCAGGCTGGAGACCTCGCTGCCCGCCTGCACGAAGCGGAAGACGTTGTCGAGCAGCAGCAGGACCTCGGTGTGCAGCGTGTCTCGCAGGTACTCCGCGTACGTCAGCGCGGTGAGACCGACGCGGAAACGCACACCGGGGGATTCGTCCATCTGGCCGAACACCAGGGTGGCGTCCGGCAGCACACCGGTGCGGTCCAGCTCGTGCCAGATCTCGTGACCCTCGCGCAGGCGCTCGCCCACGCCCCCGAACACGGACACGCCCCGGTGCAGCGCCGTCACCGCGTGCATGAATTCCATGATGAGTACCGTCTTGCCCACACCGGCGCCGCCGAACAGGCCGGTCTTGCCGCCCCGGGCGAAGGGGCAGAGCAGATCGATGACCTTGATGCCCGTCTCCAGCACCGTGCTCGTGCCGTAGGACTGCTCCAGCGGCGGTGGCGGTGCGTGAACGTTGCGATACTCCTCCGCCTCGACCGGCGGGCCGTCGTCCACCGGCTCGCCGAAGACGTTGAGCACACGGCCGAGGCAGCCGCGGCTGACCGGCACGTGCAGCGGCGTGCCGAGGTCGTAGACCGGCATTCCGCGGCTCAGCCCACGCGTGGTGTGGAGCGTTACGGCACGCAGATGATGCCGGTCGAGATGCTGATGGACCTCGAAGACATAGTGCTCGCCGTCGAGCACGGTACACAGGGACTGGCGCAGCGGCGGCAGCCGCTCACAGCGGATGACCACCACCGGTCCCTGTACCTCCGAGACGATGCCGGCAAGCGGCAGTCCCTGCACGTCGATGCCCGACGTCGCCAATGGCGGCCTCCCTGTGGAATGCTCCAATGCCCACTGCCAATCTAGTCCGCTCCGCTGACTGGATTATTGACGCTGGTCATCCAACGTCGAGTCGGGGGGACTGGCGCGGCCACCGGGGGCGGTCACGGGGACTCAGCGGCGGGCGGCGGGGGCGCTCAGGTCGGCATAGAGCTCCGGGCGGCGATCCTGCAGGTAGGTGTTGCCGACCGGGTCGTCCCGGCGGAAGGCGGCGGGATCGACCTCGGCGACGAGCAGCGCCTCATCCGCCCCGGCGGCGGCGATGGGCTCGCCGTTCGGCGAGCAGATCGAGCTGCGACCGGTATAGCGCACCCCGTCCTCGGCACCGCAGCGGTTCGCGTAGGCGACGAAAAGGCCATTTTCCCAGGCCCTTACGGGCACTACATGAGTGGCGACGTAACTGAAGGGATGGAATAGGGCGGTGGGCACGAGCACGGCGTCCGCGCCATGGATCGCGGCGTGACGCACCGCCTCCGGGAATTCCACGTCATAGCAGATCAGGATGCCGAAGCGCAGCCCGGCGCAGTCCACAACGGGCAGGCCAGTGTCGCCGGGCAGGAACAATCGCCGCTCCCCGTCACCGAACAGGTGTGCCTTGCGCATCCCGGCGACGCGCCCGCCCGTCGCGTCGATGAGCTGGGCCGCGTTGTACACGCCGGCGGCGGAGCGCTCCGGGTAGCCGTAGAGGATGGCGAGCCCCGCCTCGCGGGCGATCGCCGCGATGCGCTCGGCGGACGGGCCGTCCGCCGGTTCCGCCAGGGACCAGGCGTCGGTGCCGATGTTGTAGCCGCTCAGCCACATCTCCGGGAGCACGAGCAGCGCGACGCCCTCCGCCGCCGCGCGCGCCGCGGTGCGCTCCAGATCGGCGATGTTCGCCGCGGGGTCGCCGGCGTTGCCGGCGGTCTGGTGTATCGCGAGCTTCATGTGGCGGCTCCCGCGGCCATTACCGGTCCATCGGCTCCCAGCGCCCGAGCAGGCGCGGGAGGTTCCCGAAGCGACCGATCAGTCCAAACACGAGGATGGCGATCATCACGAACATCACCGCCACCGCGGCCATCACCGGCGAGTAGCCGTAGCGCAGGGCGTTGAAGATCTTGATCGGGAGGGTCTCGACCGTGAAGCCGGCAACCATGTACGCGATGATGTACTCGTTCATGGAGAGCACGAAGGTGAACGCGTAACCCGATATGATGTAAGGGCGGACCAGTGGCAGGACCACGGTCAGGAAGGTCGTCTTCTCATCCGCGCCCATGGTGCGTGCGGCCTCCAGCATCTCCCGGTCCAGCGCCTCCAGGCCGAGGGAGATCGTCATCAGCGGCAGGGTCACCAGGAAGATCCCGTGGGCGATCACGACATTCTCGAACTGCCCGTAGTGGCCCAGCGCCGCCCAGAAGACCATGAAGCCCACCGCGGTGATCACCGGCGGCAGCATGAACGGCGCGATGCCGAGACCGTAGAGGATCTTCGCGTAGAGCAGGCGATGGCGCCAGAGCACGTAGGCCAGGGGCAGGGCGATGGAGGTCGCGACCAGGCCGGCCACCGTGGCGATGATCAGGCTGTTCTCGATGGGCCCGCGCCAGGCGGCGTCGGTGAGCATGTCGGCATACCAGCGCAGCGACACCCCATCCGGCGGGAAGAACAGACGCTTCTTGGCGTTCAGCGAGACGCCGAGGACCACCACGATGGGCGAGGCCAGGAACACGGCCACCGCGGCGAAATAGAGATTGCGGACGGTGCGGGTCATGGCAGCGGCCCTCAGCTCGCGGTGTGGATACGCTCACGCGCACCCAGCACGAAGGTCAGCAGAATGAGCGCCAGGCTGGTCAGCAGCAGGAACACCGCCAGCGCCGCCGCGAACGGCACGTTGGACTGGTAGACCGCCTGGTCGGTGATCAGCACCGACAGGGTCCAGTGCTCCGGATTGCCCAGTATCTGCGGGATCAGGTAGACGCCCAGAGTAAACACGAACACCAGGATCAGCGAGGCCACGATCGGCTGGCGCATCGCCGGGATCACCACGTTGAAGAACGCCCGCTGCGGCGAGGCCCCGAGGGTGCGCGCGGCCTCGGTCAGCTCCGGGTCCAGCCGCGACATGGACGGGTAGAGCATGAGCACGGTGTAGGGCAGGGTGAGGTAGCAGTAGCCCAGCACCTCCGCGGTGAACCCGGGCGCGAGCCCCACCGGGTGATCCATCAGCCCGAGCCATACCAGCAGGTTGGACACCCCCGCGGTGCGCGAGAGCAGGATCGACCAGCTGAACGCGATGATCACCTCGGAGAGCGAGAGCACCGAGAGCAGGAACACCAACCAGATCGTCTGCGTGCGCATGCGCATGCGCGAGAGCAGGTAGGTGAACGGGAACGCCACGGAGACACTGATCACGGCGACCAGCATGCCCAGATAGAGCGAGAACGCGAGGTTGTCCAGGAACAGCGAGGAGAACAGCCGCGCGTAGTTCGAGAATACGAACGCCGGCTTGTAGAACGCGCTCTCCACGCGCTGGAAGAAGCTCACCGCGAGCATGATCCCGAACGGGCCCACGAAAAACACGCCCAGCATCAGGGTCGGATAGCTCAAGAGCCACTTGCGGGCCGTCGTGCCTTCGGTCGCAGTCGTGCTCATCGCTTCAGTACCACGCAGGCCTCGGGGGGAAGCTCCACCGTCACGGTCTGGCCCTGGTGGACATCCGGCTTATCGCGGGGCTGGACGTGACTGGTGATACGCGTGCCGCCGCAGTCCACATAGAGTTCGACGCTCTGACCCACGTCGCGCACGAACGCCACGGTTCCCGAGAGGCGGTTCGGACCATCCTCGTCGCCGGCATAGAGGTGCACGTCCTCGGGGCGGACCGAGACGGTGACGGCGGTGCCCGCCGCAGCGCCGGCGGGCAGCCGCGCGGCCTGGAGCACATGGCCGTCGACGCGCACGCTGGTGTCGTCCACCACCTCGCCCTGGAGCAGGTTGCTGGTACCGATGAACTCGGCGACGAAGGCATTCGCCGGGTCCCGGTAGACCTCCAGTGGCGTGCCGATCTGCTGCACCTCGCCGTCACGCATGACCACCACCATGTCCGCCATGGTCATGGCCTCGCGCTGGTCGTGGGTGACCAGGATGGTGGTCACGCCGACGCGCTGCTGCAGCAGCTTGAGCTCCACCTGCATCTCCTCGCGGAGCTTGGCGTCCAGAGCGGAGAGCGGCTCGTCGAGCAGGAACAGCTCGGGCTCCAGGGCCAGCGCCCGGGCGATCGCGACGCGTTGGCGCTGGCCGCCGGAGAGCTGGGAGACGTGGCGGTCACCGACCCCTGGCAGGCGCACCAGGTCCAACAGCTCCTCGGCGCGCTGGCGCTGGGCGGCCTTGTCCTGCCCGCGGATACGCAGTGAATAGGCGATGTTCTCGGCGACGCTCAGGTGCGGGAACAGCGCCAGCGACTGGAACACCATGCCCAGGTTGCGCTTGTGCGCGGGCAGGGCGGTCACGTCCCGGCCGGCGAGCTCGATGCGCCCGCCGGTGGGCATGTCCAGCCCGGCGATGAGCCGGAGCAGCGTGGTCTTGCCGCAGCCGGAGGGGCCGAGAAAGCAGACCAGCTTCCCGCGGGGCACGGTGAGGTCCACCTCGGAGACGGCGGCGACGTCACCGAAATGCCGGCTGACGCCCTGCAGCGTCAGCGCGTCGTGGCTGTCTGCATTCATTGGGATTCCAGGTGGTTAATGATGATTTTTCAAGTGGGCGAGGAGGGCGGTGCCGTTACGACACCGCCCACGGTTCCGGGTTATCCGGTGATCATCGCCGTCCAGCGGTCCGAGAGCCAGTCGCCACGATCCAGATACATCTGGTAGTACGGCAGGATCGGGGGCTTGTCGCTGGCCACCGCGGCGAACTCCTCGTCGCTGAGGTCCAGGTGCTCGCGCTTGACCGTCGGCGCTGTGCCCACCCGGCGGGCGAGCTTGGCCTGGATATCCGGCCGGCACATGTAATTCATGAACACGTGCGCCTCCTCGAGCCGGTTGGAGGCCTTGGACACGCACCAGGAGCCGGAATCGAGCACGCCGCCTTCCTTCGGGAAGGTCGAGCGCACCGGGAAGCCGTCCGCCGCGGCGAGACCGGTGACGTCGTGGTAGTACTGGCCCATGGGGATCTCGCCGCTCTGCAGCGCCTGCTGGAACTGCCCCTCATCGCGGTACCACAGACGCACGTTCGGCTTCACCTCGGCGAGCTTGTCGAGGACCTTGAGGATGTCGTCCTCGCTCTTGAGGCTGTCGTGGCCGTTGAAGAAGGTCTTCGCGGTGATCTCAAGGAGGAACGAATTGCTCACCAGGGCAAGCAGGCCGAGCTTGTCGCGGTTCGCCGGGTCCCAGAAGGCGGCCCAGCTCTCCGGCGGCTCGGGGTAGGTATCGGTATTGGTCACCAGGGTGATGTACCAGCTCACCGCCCCCAGACCGGAGATGCTGCCGTCGTCATAGGTATGGACGAAGTTATCCAGCAGGTACTTGCGGTTGTCGAGCTTCGCCGCATCAAGGGGTGCCCAGAGCTTCGCATTGGCCCCCTTGAGCCGCGGCACCTGGGCCATCATCGAGACGTCCGCCGGGGCCTGGCCGGCACGGGCGGCGTTCTGGAGCTGAACCAGCCAGGCCTCGCCGGTGGGCTCGGCGACGGACTGGACCTCGATGCCGGTCTCCTTGGTGAAGTCCGGGAAGATGTGCTTGTCGAAGGAATCCTTGAAGTAGCCGCCGTAGACGCCGACCTTCAGGGTCCGGTTCTGTGCCCGCAGGATCGGCGGCATGGACAGCATCGCCGCCCCCGCCAGACCGGCGCCGATGAATTCCCGGCGCGTGATGCCGTTCTTGGTTTCGTCGCTCATATGTATCTCCCCGGCTTCTTTGGACGTTTGCTTCGGTTCATTCCCGCGACGGACGCGCCATCGACGGGCTGTAGACCATCAGGCTCAGGATCTCGAAGAGCACCTGGGCACCGACGTGGGCGGTGTTGGTCGTCGTGTCGTACTCGGGGGCGACCTCGACGACGTCGCCGCCCACGATTTCAAGTCCCTTGAGCCCGCGCAGCAGTTCCAGCACCTCGCGGGAGCTCAGGCCGCCGACCTCCGGCGTGCCGGTGCCCGGCGCGAAGGAGGGATCGATGCCGTCGACGTCGAAGGAGACGTACACCGGCCCGCCGCCGACCACCTCGCGGGCGCGCTCGATCACCGCGGGGATGCCCATGCCCGGCACCTCCTCGGCGTGGATGACGGTCATACCCGCATCGTAGGAGAACTCCCAGAGGTATTCCGCGGAACCTCTGATGCCGACCTGGATCGTGCGTGTCGGGTCGAGGACGCCGTCCAGCACCGCGTTGCGGAACGGTCCACCGTGGTGGAACTTGGTGTCGTCAAACGGCCCGCCGGTGTCGCAGTGGGCGTCGATATGGACCAGGCCCACGGGCCCATGGCGCCGCGCCACGGCCTTGAGAATGGGGTGCGTGATCGAGTGGTCACCGCCGGCTGAGAGCGGCACCACGCCGGCATCCACGAGTCTCGCCAGGAAGGCCTCGATATCCTCCAGGCTCTGCTCCAGGCGGTACCGGCTGCGCATGGGCACGTCGCCGATGTCCGCGACGCGGAGATCCATGACCGGCGCGCAGTCCAGCGCGTGGTTGTAGGGGCCGATACGCTCCATGGCGCGCAGCGCCCGTGGCCCGAAACGCGCCCCGGGACGGTTGGTCACACCCAGATCCATGGGCACGCCGACGATGCCCACCTGCAGGTCGCCGAAGTCCGGATTGGCGGGATCGACGGGCGAGTAGGGCGCATCCAGGAAGGTGGGCACCCCGGCATAGGGCGCGGAGCGGTTTCCGCCCTCGAACACCTGTGCCGCCACGCGCTTGAAGCGCGGGTCGTGGAAATCGTCACCGCCGCTGGACGAGTAGCGCTGCCGCAGTGCTTCGAGCTTGTCCTGATCCCAGGCCATGTTACGTCCACTCAATGTTGTGCGGGCCACCGAGGCTATCGGTGCCGGCCCGCTGTTCCAGAACTGCCCGTTTGGCTATTACTGAAGTATTGCAACGCGACATGAAAGTTCAATTGACAATGTTATTCTGTTGTTTGTGAGTTTTTCTCACGAAGAGAGGCCTGACAATGCCTTCCAGGTTACCCCCGCTGAATCCGCTCCGCGCCTTCGAGGCCACTGCCCGGAGGGGCTCGGTCTCCGAGGCCGCGCGGGAACTCAACGTGACCCACGGCGCCGTCAGTCACCAGCTCCGCGCCCTGGAATCATCCCTCGACGTGCAGCTCTTCGAGCGCAAGGCGCAGCGCCTCAAGCTCACCGCGCAGGGGGCACGGCTGCTGCCTTCGGTATCCTCGGCGTTCGAGGAGATCGCCACCGCGATGGCGGAGATCCGGCGGCCTTCCACGCGTGGAGACCTGTCGGTGAGCTGCACGCCGGCGCTGCTCTCGTTCTGGCTGCTGCCGCGGATTCGGGAGTTCAACGAGCAGTTCCCGGACGTCCGCCTGACCCTGACCTCATCCAACGATCCGCAGAACGTGCACTCGCCGGAGCACGACGTCTGCATCCTCTACGGCGACGGCAACCTGACGGACTGCTGGGTGCGGCTGTGGTCGAACCTCGAGCTCTTCCCAGTGGTCAGCCCGACGCTGCTGAACAGCCGGCCGCTACGCACGCCCCGGGACCTCGAACAGCACGTAATGCTCCACATCGCCGATCACCGGGAATGGCACGCCTGGCTCTGCGCGCTGGATGCCCCGGACCTCGCCGGGCGCTGCACCCATCATTTCCTCAGCGACGCGCGCCTTGGCCTGGAGGCGGCGGTGCTCGGCCACGGCGTGGCCCTGGGCGATACCATGACCGCCAGCGGACTGCTCTCCCGGGGCGTGCTCGTCCGCCCCTTCGACCGCTCCGTGCCGGCCGTGGACAGCTTCTACGTCGCCTGCCGCAGCGAGGCGAGGGCGGCGCCCATCGTGAAGGTGTTCATAGACTGGCTCTACGCCGCCCGCGACGGCAGCAACGCGTTGGCGGAGCCACCGTCCGGCACACGCAGGAGCGGGCGGCGGCGCAGTAGTGGTAACGTCCCATCCGGGGCCGGGCATGACGATGCCGCGGCGGCGACCGGGGCGGGCGCACCCCGCGACGGTACAGATCACTGACGCAGCAGGCATTTCGCCTCCGACACGACACACGAGACAGCGACACAGCCGGAAACCCATGACCGACACCGCCGGATTCAACCCCGCCGTGCACGGCCTCGCGCCGCCCCCCATCGCCGCCGTCCAGCAGTGGGCGAGGGCATACAGCGGCGATCACGGCCCCCTTGTGGACCTGGCCCAGGCCGTGCCGGGCTACCCGCCGCACCCCGACATCCTGGGCTGGCTCGCAGAGGCCGCCGGGAGCGCGGAATTCGCCGGTTACGGCCCCATCGAAGGCGAGGCCGCGCTGCGCAGTGCCTACGCCGAACATGTCAGCGCGCTCTACAAGGGCGACATCCGCCCGGAGAACGTGCACATCACCGCCGGCTGCAATCAGGCGTTTCTGGCCGCGGTCATGGCCGTGGCGGGGGCCGGCGACAACGTGCTGCTCGTCAATCCGTTCTACTTCAACCATGAGAGCTCGCTGTCGATGCTCGGCATCGGCACGGAGCACCTGGAAAGCCTCGCGGAATACGGTTTCGTACCCGATCCCACCGGGGTAGAGGCCGCCATCGGCCCACGGACCCGCGCGGTGGTACTGGTCACGCCGAACAACCCGACCGGGGCGATCTATCCGCCGGCGACCGTCGCGGCCATCCACACCGTCTGCCGGCGGCGTGGGCTCTGGCTCATCGTCGACGAGACCTACCGCGACTTCCTCCCGGCGCAGGACCAGATGCCCCATGGGTTGTTCGGCGAGCCGGACTGGACGCACGACGTCATCCAGCTCTACAGCTTCTCGAAGTCCTTCTGCATCCCGGGGCACCGGCTCGGCGCCGTCACCGCCGGCGCGGACGTCATCACCGAGATCGCCAAGGTCATGGACAACCTCCAGATCTGCGCCCCGCGCGTCCCGCAGTTCGCCGTGGCGCGGGCCCTGCCGGCGCTCGCGGCGTGGCGCGAGGACAACCGCCGCGAAATGGCACGGCGTGCCGAGGCGTTCCGCGACGCGATGACCGGCGTGCCCGACTGGCCGGTGAGTTCGATGGGCGCGTACTTCGCCTACATCCGGCATCCTTTTCCGGACGAGACCTCGAGCGGGGTCGCCGAGCGGCTGGCGAGGGACGCCGGCGTGGTGACCGTGCCGGGAGACTTCTTCGGCCCGGACCAGGCGCGTTACCTGCGTGTCGCGTTCGCGAACACCACCGCCGAGCGCGCCGCGGTGATCGGGGAACGCTTGAACCTTCTCTAGACTTTGCCGATAAGGAATTGTTTTAAGAGAAATCAGTTCGACGAACGGGCAACGATAACGATCCGACAGAGGGGCAGACGCATTTCCCCGGCACAGGCATCGCCGTGCCGTGCGATCTACCATTACCACGTCGCGACGGAAAATCGCCGCCGCCGGAGGGAATGATGAGCAACCTGGCCCCGGAATCCAGTGAAACCTACGAGCAGGACTGCAGTGCCCCCCGGAGCTGCGACGCCATCGAGCTGCTGATCGAGCCCCGCAAACGCGACCTCGGCGGCTTCTCCGTCCGGCGCGTGCTGCCGACCCGCGAGCGCAAGCTGGTCGGGCCGTGGATCTTCTTTGACCACATGGGTCCCACGGACTTCCCACCAGGCGACGGCATCAACGTAAGGCCGCATCCGCACATAAACCTGGCGACCGTGACGTATCTCTTCGAGGGGGAGATCCTGCACCGTGACTCGCTCGGCAGCTATCAGCCCATTCGGCCCGGCGACATCAATCTCATGGTGGCGGGCAAAGGGATCACGCATTCCGAGCGCGAGCGCCCGGAGGTGACCGCCGCGCCTCATCGTCTCAATGGCCTCCAGCTCTGGCTCGCTCTGCCGGAGGCCGACGAGGAGACGGCGCCTGCATTCCATCACTATCCGGACACCACGATACCCCGCGTGGAGGTCGACGGCGTCCCGGTCCGCGTGATGATGGGTCACGCATTCGGCGTCAGCTCACCGGTGCGGACGTACGCACAGACGCTTTACGTCGAGGCCCGCCTGCGCGCAGGCCAGCGCCTGGCGGTACCGGAAGCGCACGAACGCGCCGTCTATGTCGTGGAAGGCGGGCTGACCGCCAGGGGCACGACAATCCCGGAGCACACCATGGCGGTATTCACCGACGCGCCAGGGATCATCCTCGAGGCCACTCGCGACGCACGCATCGCAATCGTCGGCGGAGAGCCTCTGGGACAACGCCATATCGAGTGGAACTTCGTATCCAGCCGGAAGGCACGCATCGAACAGGCCAAGGCCGAGTGGAGAGCGCAGACCTTTCCCAAGGTCGTCGGCGACGAGTACGACTACATCCCGTTGCCGGAATAGGCCCACGGGAAGATCAGAAGGCCCAGGGCAGATTACCTTGACCGGCGGACGGCGCCACACGCGCCTAACGCATCCATAATTGCGTGTAATGTATATTATGTTAAATCACGTCATAAGTATCGCACTACCTGATCGCGCTTGTGTAGGATCCGGTTTCAGATGAAATTTTTCCAGACGGGTGAAACTCGCTAAGGTACTGAGTCAGGCGGCTTTATCCGGGCCTTGTTGCCGGATAAGGACGTCCCTCGGGACAGCCGTCGGTTGGACAGACGCTGGCGGCGTACTCTTCTTCTCAGTGCTGCAGCGGTCGGATAAGCAACTCCCAGTAATACTCGGCTGCTCCCTGCTGGGACAGCGCCTTGTCCCTCGATCCGTCATGGAACTGCATTCCCAAGGGCTTCAGCTGAAGCGTGTAGCCATCGTCCGTGACGGTGAGCTGTTCATTGAAACTGTTCCGTTCCCCCTCGCCCGAGTGCGAAAAGGCGATACCGCCCAGGCCGTACCGGTCTCCTCCACCGTTCCAGATCGCACACTGGGCGACGCGGTTGCCGTTCTCGTAGATCGCAGCGGAGAAACTGGTGTCCGTCGTTCGCTTGAAGCGTGTCTTGATCTGGGGGTCTCTCGCCGCGAGTTCCTCAAGCGAACCAGAGAAGAAGCGAGCAATGTACTCGTAGGTGTCTTCGAGGAACTCGTCGCGCTCATGGTCGTCGAACTGGCGCTTGATTCGCAGATTGGTTGAGCGCGGGCCCGAGGTGCGGCTGTCAGCGTCTACGCCCCCCTGCGCCAGCATTGGAGACGATTCCGTATCTCCGTCGAAACCATTCGCTGCCTCTCGCACGTCCCGGGCGATGATCGCCAAAGCCTCGTGCTGGTTTGCGTGCATAGATACCGGCTTTCCATCTGTCGGTGTTGCCCGTAATCTCCCGAACGGTGCGGAGTGCCAGTCGCACGGGTGCAGGATGACCGGGATCACCACAGCCGTCCCCTCCTCGTGCTTTTCCAAAGCACGCGTCATCTCCTTCTCGTAACAATAATCGGACGCGAGGAAGTTGGCGCTCACCAAGAGAAGGACAATCCACGAGTCCTCCAGATGATTACTGACGGACCCGTGGATATCGCCCCCAGCGGTAATTCTCCGATCGTGCCACGACGAGATAACGCCCTGGCGCTGGAGAAGCGCCAGGTGCGTCTCGAGCTCATTACGGAGTTCTTCGTCCTTATGAGAGTAGGAAAAGAACAGCTTAACCATGCCGGTTCCTCAACGCGTTTAGGTCAGATCCGCGAGTTGCTTGAGAAAGGCAACGACGTTACCGCCCGTGAAGTCGGCCCGATTCAGGCCTCGTTCGTTCCACAGGTCCAAAATGCGCTTCTACTCCGGTCTGGGCGGCCGACCTCCCCCGGCCCCGCCGCAAGTGGGGGTGGACAGCATGGGCTCCAGCCGGTCCGTACGGACCCTAAGGAAGCACTGAAATAATGCGGTTTTCCTTGATTTCGACGTGGCCGATGCCGTTAGAAGGCGCGATTCGCGGCCTTTCGAGGCGGCCTGTGTTGCTGCTCGCCGGCAAAATGCCGCCGTATTGCTCATGTGGAGCGCTTTTCTGCGGTCTCAACACGCACCTCCCCCTGGGACGGCACCCAATCGTCGACGAGCCAGCAGCAGATTCGCCAGGCCGAACAGCGCATACAACTGCGTCTCGTTCTTCGCGATGCCGCGGTAGCGCACCTTGCGGTGGCCGAACCGCTTCTTGAGGACGTGAAACGGATGCTCGACGTAGGCACGGATCCTCGCCTTGATGAGCTCGCAGGCCTGCAGGGCCTGGCCGGTCTCGTCGTCGCCGAGCGCCCGGCGCGCGCCGCGCTTCATGGCCACATGCCACTTCGTCGTGCTGCCACGGTGTTCGGCGCGCTTGCTCACGCCCTGATAGGCCGAGTCGCCGAAGGCGTGTTGCTCCGCGCCGTGGAGCAGGTAGTGCGCCTGGGTAATGTCCGCGGTGTTCGCCGCCGTGGCCACCATCGAGTGCACCAGCCCCGAGCCGGCGTCCACGCCGATATGCGCCTTCATGCCGAAGTAGTACTGCTTGCCTTTCTTCGTCTGATGCATCTCGGGGTCGCGAGCCTTGTCCCTGTTCTTCGTCGACGGCGGTGCGGCGATGAGGGTGGCATCGACGATGGTGCCCTCGCGCAGCATCAACCCCTGCTCGGCGAGGTGGGCGTTGATCGCCTCGAAGATCCGCCGGGTGAGCCCGTGGCGCTCCAGGAGCCGGCGGAACTTCAACAGCGTGGTCGCATCCGGCGCCGCCTCCCGCGCAAGGTCGATGCCCACAAACCGCCGGATCGCCTGGCTGTCGTAGATCGCATCCTCGATGCCCTCGTCGGAGAGCCCGAAGCACTGCTGGGCGACGTACATCCGAAGCATGCGCTCCAGGCCGATCGGCGGACGCCCACGACCGCCACCATAGGGATAGTACGGCTCAAGCTCGGCAACCAGCGTCGCCCAAGGGGTGATAGATTCGATCTCCGCGAGGAACCGGTCCCGGCGGGTGACCTTCTTCTTGGCGGCGTACTCCAGATCCGAGAAGCTCGTCTGCATCGGTTACCGTCTCATCACACAGGGCCTTGGCGCATTATCCCAGCCCGCAGGCCCGGCCGGTACAGCCGGGAGCCAATAAATCAGTGTTTCCCTAACCCTAACGCATACCGCTTGCTCTTCACGACGTCGGCGGTTGATCTGCTGATTAATCCACCGCTCGTCGAGAGCGTCGAGCTGCCGTTCCTCTTGATTAATCTTGATCGTGATCATAGCTATTCGCTTCCCATTCGCGCTCAATTTCGCGGGTCCGGCAGATCCCACGAAGACCGCAGTGGTGCCGACGCTCGCAGCGCCGCCGCTCAACCAGGAGCAAATCCGCCACGATGTGTGCCGCCTTTGCTCTGCTTCCCTCTCGTCGGATCGCGGCCCAAGAGAAACGTCAGTCCGAGCCATCTCTGAAGATCTGGCTTCGATGCCACGCCAGATACACGTGATGCTTGCCCGTGAGTTCGATCTATCCGGGAAAACTGAGGGCTGCTTGGGCAACATCGGTCAGCTCGGGGGACCGCAATAACTGCCCGCCTTCATCAAAGGAAATAGGTCCGGCATCAAATGCGGCGTCCCAGAGCGCGGAGAGTAGATTGTGCGCTGCCAGCAAGGCCAGCCACAACTCCGCCTTGCAGTGGGGTTGCGGGAAACGTGGGGGAGAACGGGAAGCATGATTGCCGTCTCCAACGTATCCTGCCTGACCGCAACGCCTATCCGAACACTACACTCAAGCCGTGAAACCGGCCTAGGCCCGCGAGCTTGCAGTGCCTCACGGCACACCTATTGTGGTCTGAAGCCAAAGAAACGGTCGACAGTAGAGTAGCCGCTGCGGTCGATCAGATACTCGACCTCGGGGTCGTTCGCCTCATCACCGCCGACGGCATTGGCGATCCAGCGGCGCACCCAGAGGGCCTGAAGACGTAGCCCCAGCATGCCATTGGCTTCTGCCAAGGTCGCCGCTTGGTGCAGGACGTCATCGTTACCTGCTGTGCCGCTGCGGTGCGCGAGATACTGCCGCGTAATCTGCGCCCAGATCATCGGGTACGGGTAGCTTTGAGCGACGGAATGCTCGTATACGGCATCAAGTAAGTGCTGGGCAATGCCTTCCTGCCGCCCTTCTCTGGCATGCCAATGCGCTACAAGGACCTGCGCCTCGAGAACGAGGAAATCCTCGTCTATCGACGACACTAGGCCACGGACTTCTTTGGCCGCCCGCCGGCCCCCGCCAAGTTGCCCGTGAATGGCAAGCCAAAGATGCGCTAGATGGATAAGGACCTGGCCGTCGGCCGAATCCAGTGACCCGCGAAGTTCGTCTAGCTCGTGACTCGTCGCTTGCGCCTAGGTGTCGAGACCAAGCGCGAGCAGGGACTTGAGCCGCAAATAGAGCCCCTGCGCGTGAAGGAGCGCGCGAGCTCCGCCCTGTAGCTTCGCGCGGATGGCGGCGTCCGCCGAGTCGACAGCACTGGCGTACTCACCCTGGCAAAACGCCAGCCGCGCCGCGTGTAGATGCGGGGAGGCGGTGCGGGAGCCCGCCGCGTGGCCGAGTTCGTCCTGAATTAGGTCGGCCGCGTCGGCATACTCGCCAAGTAGTATGTCGAAGTAGATCGCCCCATTGCGAAAATGCGCCCGATCCAAGTCACGGCCGCGGCCCAATAGTGTCGGTATGGCCGATACGGCGAGAACGGCGTCGTAAAATCGCTTGCCTTCGCGAGGCAGTCCCCTGGTGAGGAATACGCGGCCCTTCCCAAACCGAGTTAGGTAGATCTCGAATGCGCCGCGGGTATCTCTGGCGAGCAGGAGCGCTTCGCAGGCAAGCAGCAGAGGCTCGATTGTGCTTGCCCCCTCGATCCCAAGATCGTCTGGGCGCGATGTCAGCATGTCGACTGCGGCCTGTGACTTCCCCCCTTCGGCGAGCAGAACAAGGCGAAAGTGGTCGCGGACAATTGGGTGGCAGGCGTAGACGTCCTCGGATCCCCGTCGGTCTCGCACCACGAGACCGCTCGTTGCTAGTCGGTTGAGATCCACCACCAGCGCAAACGCCTCTCTCTCCTGCACCACCCTTTCGCCGACGAGAACAGGTGCGATGATTTCGAGGGTCGACTTGGGCACCGGCGATCGGAAGATCGACAGTCCCTGAAGAATCGCGCGCTGGTGATCGTCCAGGGATGCCGAGTAGAAGTTAAGCAGACGTTCCAGCTTGTCGCGGAAGGGGTCGTTCGCGTCTCCATCGTGGAAGACGTGAAGCAAATGTTGGCGCGGCGTAATTCGGCGCTCGCGGGGGATTGATGCTGCGAACACCCGAAGAACCAGCGGATGGCCTTCGAGGTACTGCGTAACCTCGCGGCGATCCGCGTCTGTACCAAGGACGCCGTTGTGCGCGAGGAGTTGCGCGCCCTCCTCAAGTGTTAGCCGATCCAGCCGCAGCGCCTTCGCGCCCGGGGTGCGCTCAAGATCGGTGATGGGGAACCGGCTTGTGATGACGCACAACCACGGCGAACCGACATAGGCCACTAGCTGCAAGAAGTCGCGGAGCTTAGCGTCGATGAAGGTGCCGTACGCCTTTCCCTCCGAAACCGCCTCTTGCAGCACCTCCAGGCCATCGAGGACCAGAATCAATGGCGGGAGCTTGGTGAAGCGCCTTTCAAGGATGGCAAGCGGATCGTCGCGGTCCAGGTGGAAATCCTGGGTGGGGTCCACCTCCTCCACAAACCGGAGCAGGCGCCTCAGGAAGTTATCGACATCCTTGTTGACGTAGAAGCTCCAATAGAACAGGCCTCGTACCGCGCGATGGCACTCGACCGTCTCCATTCGCAGCCAATGGCCGACGAGTGCGGTTTTCCCCGCCCCGCCGATGCCGATGATGGACACAATGCGCACCGCACTGTCGCCGAGCCACTCGCCAATCGTCTGAGACTCGGCGGATCGGCGCACGAATGTCTCGTCGTTCGTGGTCTCGTGGCACCAACACTGTGGCAGGTGATTCAGTAGAGGCGCCGCGGGCAGACTGTCGGGAACTCCCTGGCGCAGTCGCGCTTGCTCCTCCGCTTTCCGGCGGACTTCGTACAGCTTCTCGACGCTGTAGGGAGCGTCATCCTTGTCGATCTTTCCGTGACAGTTTCGGCAAAGCCAGAGGGCGTTCTCGATACTCCTGCGCTCGGAATCGGACATATCGTGATCGAACCGCGGAGCACCCGGCTTCCGTCCACGGACGTGCGCGGCCTCGCCGATGGACATGGCCTTCTCGGGGTTGTGGTGCGGTCCCTGAGTGGGGGTGCCACAAAGCGAGCAGCAATAGCCTACGCGCTCCGCCGCGGTTCGTCTGGTTTTATCGCTGAAGTCTGGCCCGGCCATGCACCGCTAGCTTAACAAAGGCCCAAGGGAACATTTTCATCACCGGTTTTCCTGGTGTTGGTCTGGAAGGCGGATGCTGGGGCCACCTGCGAAACTCGTATGTCGGCGTAGCCGCCGTCACTGCTCCTCCTCAAGATACCGCAGCCGGCGTTGACATGTGGTACGCACCCAAGCCCCAGAACGCCTTCTCCAGTGTCTGCGAGAGTCCGAGGCGTGCGAACTCAGGTCAGCTGACCGGGACCCAAATATGTGAGATTGACAACGTTCTGGGTGTCCGCTTCCATGCGGCCGAGGAGCATGCCGGTCGCGTCGTCGGGTAGTGGCGATGCGAGTCGTCCGAGACGATCGTAATCTGCGGAATAGAGCCCGTATTCACCCGTCTCAAGCCGCTGAACCCTTAGCGGCTGCTCATGTCCGGGCGGAACTATCCCGGCATCCCAGACGACGTCGCGGGAAATTTGCTGTCGAGACCAAACGATGGACTCTGGGGGCTTTTGCCGTTCGATGAAGTCTCGCCATAGCTCAACCGTTCCTGGTGTCGGCCAGCCTCCAGTCGACGTTAGCCTCCGCACTTCATTTGATTCAAGCCATCGTGTCATGTCGCGGCTGTTGGAAAACGCCGCATTCGTGTCAGTGACGGCCTTGATAGCTGCCAGCCGTGACGTAAACCCGGCCTGCATCAAAATCGCAGCTGATTTGTTGAGCGTTCCAGTCTCCAGCGCCGGTCCCGCGAGACCCGCCTCGAAGTCCTCAAACATAAAGTCGCCCACAGAATCGCGGTGAGCCAGCGCGCGAACGCGTACCGCGTCGATGGCCCATGGAAGGCGGTACACAAGCGCGTCTTCAACGAATTTTAGTGTGTCAGTGCCATTCTCATCGTGAAGGTCAGTCAGAGGTTGTCCCCGAAGCCAAACACAGAGAATATCCCGCCAGTCTTCAGGCAACTTGTCGGGAATGAATGGGGTGATCTGAAAGACTAGCTCTGCGAGACGGGTCATGGATTGTAAGGCATCGTCGCTATCGTCATTGAGAATGGCGCCGTTCGCTTGAATGAGGAGTTCGTTAGCTTGGGGCGCTATGTCATCGAGCTGCTGTCCGGTGGACCAACCAATACCGGCAAGATAATACGCCTTTCGTTGTATAGGGGTACTCCCGTTCCAGATTTGGCGGGCGCGGCTAGCCAAAGCAGCTTCGAAGAGTCGCTGTACGGCTTCTTCATGGCGCCGCAGGCGGCGTGACCATAGAGAAGACGCGAGAAGGCGGTCGAGCGCAACCGCTATCTGATCCGCGTCCGCTTCATCGTCACCGACAAGGCCGAGGATAGCGCCATCAAGATATTCAAGATGTTTCGTCCACTCGCGGAGGGCAGTTTTCCGGTCGTCTTCGCTCTCGTCGTCCATCTCCGGGAAAGCCCATGCCGCAGCGTTGTTCACGATATAGTCCGTAAATTCACCGATGTCCGGCTTTCCTAGTGCGGTATTGAGTCTGGAAAGTAGCTCAAATACTAGGTGCACTAAGCCGCTTTCCATCTGTCGGCCTGCTGCATCGTGAATAAGTGCTTCCCACTGACGTTGACGATGAGCATGTCTATCGAAGATCGGAAAGACAACGAGCCCTTCAACGTCAACAAATGCACGACCGGCGCGTCCGGCGACATTCTTAAATTCTGGTGCAGGGATTATTGACCCCGCGCGATGAAGTGAAGAAATGACGAGGGACGTGGCCGTGAGATTTAGACCTTGTGAAAGAGTCGGTGACGATACAGTAATAGTTAGGATGCCGTCCCGAAGTAGCCGTTCGACCTCTTTGCGGTACGGTGTAGGGAGTGCACCGTGGTGAATGGCAACACCGATTTGCAAGCATTGCAGAATGGGGTGGTCTGCACCAAACCATTCGCGGCCAACGGCTAGAGCGGTATTAAGTCGGTCTTCGTCCGCCCTCAGAGCGGAAGTCAATGCACCTCGTCGATGCAGGTCGACTATCGCCTTGGCATACGGCTCAACCGAATTCTTCTGCGGGCAATATATTAGAACGGTCTGGCCTTCTTCCATGAGTCGCCATGCCGTAGCGAGAACGAACTCTCGCTGGTCGCCAGGAAACGGTCTCCTACGCCTTCCGATAGGGGGAATACTGGCTGTGAGGAACGAGGGCACGAAGGGGCGCTCATTGCCAACACGTAGGTTCAGCCACGCACGGTCCCCTTGCCAGATGATCTCGCCGAAGCGAAGCCGGGTTGGCCGCCATTTGGATTTAACCGCCCCTCCCTCCTTGTCGCGACGTAGCCACGCAACGAAGTCGTCAAACTGCTCTCCGTCGGGCAGGATTGCAGACAGGCATACGATACGGCGCTGGTCCGCATCGTCGCGCTTTAGCAGCCGCTGGATCTGAACTTCATAGCGAACCTCCCTGTCTCCGAGACCGATCATGTGTCCTTCATCCAGGACGATGAGCCCAATATCGTCAAGGAGTGAAGGGTCATTTCTCAGAGCGAAGTCCAGCTTTTCAGGCGTGGCGACGACAATGTCGCGACTCTTTAGGGCGTCCTCATCGAATCTGCTTGCACCCATGCTTCCATACAGGGCGGTGACAGACCGCCCGAGCGGCGCAAAAGTCTGTGTAAGTCCACCTTCCGTTTGCGCGGAGAGCGCACGGAGGGGCGTGACATATACGGTCCGCTTACCGGCCGCAAGACATCGCAGTATGCAGAGTTCCGCGATGCGCGTTTTGCCCGCACTGGTCGGCAATGATAGGACTAGATCGTCGTCAGTATCTACAGCACGCGTGGCCGCCTCGGTCTGAGACGGCCAAAGTTCGACCTCGGCGCGCCGGCGTTTGGTTAGCGTAGCTATGAACAATTCGCGGAGGTCGGCCCATGCCTGGGCGTTGCCTCCAAGGATGCCGGAAGGCAGGACGGAATGGAAGCTAGACGACCAAAGATCGTCGATTAGATGGATCGTAACGCGGTAGCACCACCATTGGGGTACGAGGTTCATTTCTCCGGCAACAGACTGCCCTTCCTGGAGCGCCGCGCGGGCTTGTTGAGTGAGTTCGAAAATGCCGGTCTCCAACGCGAAGATGAACATCGACAATGCGCGGAGATAATTGTCGGTGAGTATGTCGTCGAGCGTCTCCGCATAAGTATCGCCCTTGTCTTGTGCGACTTGGCCGCCAACGGCTTCCCCGAGTTTGTCGACGAGAGTGGCATCAGAGAGGGCTTGGTCAGCCAGCCAGTTGAAAACATCGCGGTCGAGACGGTCTAGCGAGCGAAGAATAAGACGGGCGAGCGCCTGTTCCATTGGTGACAAGTTTTGCTCGTCAAGAGAAACGTTGAGCAGGGAAAAAGCCCGCGCCGAGTAACGCCCAAGATGAAACGCGACAGCCGCCAATAGTCTGTGGAATCCACGCTCTGTGTCGTCCGGCGGACCATTGCTAATGACGGCTTCTATGGCCTCGCCGGCATGTTCGAAGGCTGAGCGTGCAAGGAGCTGGTCGCCGCCCTGCTCTCGTAGCCGCAACGCCATCAGCAGTAGGGTATAGCCGTAAGAATATAAATCGTAGGAGAGGTTGCGCGGGAAGCGGGGAGCCCCCTCCGGAAGCACACCGTCTCGCCAGATCATCGCGCGGGCCTGTCCTTTCGCAAGAAGGTCGTCGCGGAAACCAGACGCCACTGCGTGCTGGATCGCTTCCGATAGCTCTTCAGGGGTCATGCTCGGCCTCGACGAGATTGTAAACGGCAGCGATCAGCTGCTGGTGGGGCTCAACTCTCAAGCCAATGGCCTGCTGCGACACTGCGCCTCCGTATGCTCCGAGGTCATTAGATAAGAGCCTGTGAGGCGAGTTGCCGCTGAACGTGAAGAGCATATGCCCTACTTGGCGGGAAGAAATGCCGTCATTGAGCTGTGCGCGGTCTATCAGGTCGCCGAGAGCGGTATTGCCCGTTTCATGTAAGCGATCGGAAATGAAGCCGAGCGCATGGGGCGACGGCAGGCCGTCATGAGAGTCAAGAGCCTCACGCGCTTCCGCAACGGTGTCCGCATCGAGTGCCGCGCGGCTCTTGGCCTCAGTCTTCAGAAATCGTATTGGCTCGTCTTCGGCGGGCGGCTTGATAGCGATAACATCGTCTCCCCGGAGGGCCATATTTCGGTGATCCTTCCAGCGGAGACGTTTAATAGGGACGGAGTAAGCTGTCTCCGCATCTATGTATTCCGCTGCCAGTATCTCACCAAGGTCACCCGAACGTGCAGTCCTGGTCGTTGGTAAACGCTCTCGTACATAGCCGGCCGCCGCAGACTTGCCCAACCGCTCCAAAAGGCGGGCGAGACGTTCGGGTGACGCATAGTGGTGCGGCACCATTTTCGCTAGAAGCGGCGGTGCGACGTCCAAAACGTTTCCGGCGGCGGTAATCGTCACCAGGCACCCCGCGCCGACATCCTCTTCTTCCTTGTCGCTCCATATTGAAAAGTCGGTCGGCATCGGGTCAACTCGTGCAGCAGTACGTCAATGATAACATTACGCATTTCTTTTGTCGGTTCCCACCAAGAAATAAGCTCACGCAACAAATGGTAATAGGGCGGCAAAAGATTGTGCAGCGTGACACGGGACACCGCCTCAGCGCCAACCCAGTTAACGGCAATCCCGCGCCAGCTTTACGACGGCAAATGGTTGGTATGCCCCTAGTTTCGTAGATGGTTAGCATTGCCATTGTGACTCCGCAGAATCAACCCCGGGCCGTCCGTGGGCAGCGTGGGGGACTCCTATGACAACGCCCTCGCCGAGAGCATCAATGGCCTCTACAAGACCGAGGTGATCCGTCACCGCGGCCCATGGCCGGATCTGGAGCGCGTGGGGTTCGCCACGCTGGAATGGGTGGAGTGGTACAACAACCGCCGCATCATGGAGTCCATCGGCAACCGGCCGCCGGCGGACATCGAAGCCGAATACTACGAGCAACTCACCCAGTCGGCCCAGGCGGCCTGACTCACAACAAACGGTCTCCGGAATAGTCGGGGCGGTTCACCCCCAGTTCAGCCACGAGTGCCCGCTTCCGTGTGGGCGTAAGGATTTTTTTCCCAGCACGTCCTGAAGCATCGCCTTGTCGAGGCTCAGATCGGCGACCAGCTGCTTGAGCTTGCGATTCTTCTCGTCGAGCCGGCGCAGGCGCCGCAGCTCTAAGAGGTTGAGGCGCCATACTTCTTGCGCCAGCTATAGAGCGTCGCGTCGCCCACGCCCATCTTGCGGCAAACCTCTTGCTTCTCGGTAAAGCGGCTCCTCTTTACCGCATGCCCCTCCACGCAGTCCTCAGCTTCGATCAGGCCGGAAATTCCACTTCCAAACAGTCCAGAATCCTGGGAGAGGGTCACTGTCGAACGCCCCCGGGAATCCGTCAGCTGCACGGTGGCGATCAAGTGCACCACCCGCCAAAGGGACACCCTGCTATGTGCAACCCAGACGCCGTCCCGTCCCATGGTGACCTTCTCGACGCATTCCCGGAGGCCAATCTGCGCCGTATTGGACGTGTAGGCTGGTTAGTGCAACGTGAGCAGCTTGTCTGCCACCTCGTCGAGGCTTTGCCCCATGACGTCGGGGGGCAGGAACACATCTCCCCGCTCGATTTCCAGACGGGCACACCAGCCGGCGAGCGCACCGGCCCGTTTGGCGCCATGGCAATCCCACGCGTGCACTGCGACCAGGGCCATACGCTCAAGCGGTGTCTGGATCTGTTTCGCGGTGAAACGGTAGATCTCCGGATGAGGCTTCCACACGCCTGCCGCCTGCGCGGTGATGACGTGGTCAACGTACTCGGAAAGTCCGGCTCCCTCGAGGAAGCGCCGGGTATTGTCGGGACCGCCGACGGTCAGGCAACCGACGGTGACCCCTGCCTGAGAGAGGGTCCGTAGCGCCGGGGCGGCGTCGTCGAAGGTCGGCAGCGAGGAAAACCCGGCAAGTACGTAATCGATACCATCTTCACCGAGCGTGTGTTGCGTCTCGGTGCGCAGCGCCTGACGCGCGACCGGCTCGAAGGGCGCCTCGTCGCCGGCGAGCGTCAGCGCCATGGCATCGCGTTGGAACCGCATGAACCATCGATCCAGCACGGCCGCCGGCTGGCCCACCTCCTCCAGTCGCGCCGCCAGCGGATCAAGGTTGAGCAATGTTTCCAGGACATCGAAAACCACTGCGTCCGGTCGCTCAGCCATGTCGATGGTCTCCTGGCACAGAAGTGGGCTTACAAGTTGAGTGAGCGCGCACGGGAGGTCCCTTCGCCGATACTACGGAAACCGTAGCAGACGAAACGCTGCCCGGCCTTCGCTGTCGCCAGTGGGCGCGGCGTGCCAGCCCCCGCTGACAGGTCCCTCAGGATGCCCAGGCGCTGTTGCCAGCTCTACTGCCACCATGACGACTCAGCACTTCGGCGCTCAAGAACTGGCGCCAGGGCCCCACATCGGCTCCATCCGGAAGGCGGTGCAATCATCCGGGATTCGATCGCTGCCGTTTAACGGCCTGCTATGATGAGCCTCCCGAGGCGATCCCTCTGACAAATAGGAAGGCTGCATCCATGACGTATAAATTCGCGCTTGCCGCTTCAATTGCGCTCACCGCTATCCCGGTAGCCACGCTGGCGGCCAGCGGCGGGTCATTGGAGGTTGACGAGGGGATGGTTTACTACCACAACCCGAATGCGAATGAAGGTGATTTCACCGCTATCAGCCCGGCGCACATCGCGAGCGTGAGGGTGAGCAGCCGCTCCGGGCACGAGGTCGGCCTGCTGCTCGATAACGGCAAGACCCTCTCCGTGGAATTCGATAGCGCCGAAGCGGCCACTTCGATGGGTAAGCGCGTGGTTGATGCACTCAGATCCGCGCAGTGATACCCAGACATCCCTGGGCAACGGGGCGGGCTGCCCTGGAATTCACGGAAACAGCGCCCCGAATCTGAACACACGCATTGCGGCAGCCGGTCACCTGACCGGCAGCGCCGGGTGTCCCCCCGCCCCGTCAGTGCCCGTGCGCATGGTGGTGCTCATGCTCACCGCCCTCCTCCATCGCGCGCATCATTTCCGGGCCGCCGGTGCGGCGGTAGCGCAGGTACAGCCCGCCCGCCACGAGTAGCGCGATGACGTTCAGGACCGTCGTGTAATTCAGCGAGAACGCGGCGGTGCCGACGTTGGCGTTCCGCTCCGCGGGGATCCAGCCGATGCCGCCGAACAGCAGCTCCACGGCGATCGCCGAGATCACCATGGCCACGTAGAACACGACAGCCAGGAACACGGCCATCCGCAGGCCATAGTATTTCCGGTAGATGTTGAGTATCGGCAGGATGATCAGGTCGCCGAAGATGAAAGCGACCACGCCGCCGAAGCTGATCCCGCCGTTCCAGAGGACGGCGGCGAGCGGCACGTTGCCGATGGAACAGGTGAACGACGCCACCGCGATGAGCGGCCCGATGATGGGGCCCCACAGCGTGGAGAGCACCGGGTCGTCGGTGAAGAACGCGGCGTGCCAGAAGGCGTCCGGCACCAGCGCGCCCAGGGTGCCCGAGACCACGAGGCCGACGCCGATGTCCTTCCAGAGCATCGACCAGTTCATCACGAAGTAGTGGCTGATCGCGGTCCACCCCTCGGCCGAGGTGAGTCGCTCGCGCCAGGTGCCCTCCTTCGCCATCGTGGCCATGCCGGCATGGCCCTCCATGCTCCCGCTGAGGCCCTTCTTCGCCTGACGGCGGGCCTCGTCCACCAAGGATGGACGAAGGAGCCTGCGGAACATGAGCACGAGCAGCGCGATCATGATGGGGCCGCCGATGAACTCCGCCGCGCCGAAGCTCCAGCCCATGAGCACCACCAGCAACACACCGAGCTCGATGACGAGGTTCGTCGAGGCGAACTGGAAGGCCATCGCGGCGGTGAAGTCACCACCTTTACGGAAGATGGACCGGGCGATCGCGACGGCGGCGTACGAACAGGACGACGACGCGGCGCCAACGACGGAAGCGCGGGCCACCGAGCGGGCGGAGTCGTCCGGCAGCATGCGCTGGAGCTCGGCCTTGGAGACCAGCACGTCCACCGCCGCTGACAGCAGGAAGCCGAGAACCAGCCCCCACAGCACCTCCCAGCCCATGGCCGCCGCCAGGTAAGCGGCCGATCCGATCGCCTCGAGGAGTGATGCCATGCAGCCCCCTTGCGAGATACCCAAAGGCGTTTACGAGGCGTGCACGCGCAGGGAGCGCCGACGTCCCCGCGCGCTGCAACCCCTTCGAGCCTAACACCCCGTGGGGACAGCTGCGTGCCCTTGCGTGCGATGGGGCGTGCCGCCCGTTAACGTGCGCGCCAGCGTTCACCGCACCACGATCCCTTCCGACACGCTGCCGCCTGGGTCACCTTCCTCCGCGGCGTGGCCGGGAACGGAGACCGATACGGGAGATAGCCGGATTCGGGCGTCGCCGCGGTCCATTCTGCCGGGCGTGCCCAGACCCGCGCCCCCCTGTATCGATCACCCGCGGCGGTCCTCCACGGGCATTACGCGGCCGGGCTCCCCGCCCGGGACCCGGTCGCGTGCGGCGGCGTAGGCGTTGATCGTGGGGGTCTGTCGTGCGAGCCCGCGGTCGATAACGCCGGGCAGGAGGCCGTTGATGCGCGCGAAGAGGCTCTCCGGAAAGCCGAGGTAGACCTCCTTGCGGCCCTTCTCGAGGGCCTTGACGATGGCCCGTGCCACCCGTTCCGGCGGGTCCATGTGCATGATGCCGGCGGCGGTCATTTCCTGCACTACCGGTGGATTGAAGGCGGTGTTAACGGCACGTGGGGACACGTGGGTGACGCGCACCCCGGTGTCCGCGAGTTCGCGCCGCAACGCCTGGGAGAATCCGCGCAGGCCGAACTTCGTCGCGGCGTAGGCGGCGAAACCGGGGAATCCGATCGAGCCGAACATGGACCCGACGTTGACGACGTGCCCCGCACCCCGTTCGACCATCGCCGGCAGAAAGGTCCGCGTCATCAGCATCGGCGCCTCGAGGTTCACCGCGACCATCCGGGCGACCGCTTCCGGGTCCTGGCTGTCGTAGCGGCTGAAATCCATGACGCCCGCGAGGTTGATGAGCACATCGGCCCCGCCCCAGCGGTCGTTCACCGCCTGGAGGGCGGCCTGCCTGTCCCCGGCATCGGTCACGTCACAGGTCAACACCAGCGTATCGGCGCCGGCCTCATCGGGAACACCGCCGGATTCCGGCCGTCGCACCAGGAGACCCAGCCTTGCGCCGCGCCGGGCAAGGGCACCGGTCAACGCCCGCCCGATGCCACCGGCGGCGCCGGTGATGACGATTCGTTGGTAATCAAGCTTCATCGTTCACCTCATCCGGCCGGTTTCCGGCCCATGCCCGCCCATTTCGGAGCGCACCCTGGCGACGAGGGCCCTCGCCTCCTCCCGGCGACCCTTGTCCGCCACAGGGCGTTGGGGACGGTCCGGGGCGTCGAGGGCCTTCTTCAGGTGCTGCAGGGCCTTGTCGTACTCGCCCTGGTCATACAGGAACTCGGCATAGAGGTAGTTGGAATCGAGCCCGTCCGGATTGATCTCCATGGCCTTACGGAAATAGGCCCGGGCCTTGTTGTCGCTGCCGAATCCCAGCGGCCAGCCCGGCACCTTTGAATAGAGGGTGCCGAGGGAGGTGGGGATGGAGCCGCGCAGGGCCGTGGGGTCCTGCTTTTCCGCCTGAAGCAGGAGGTCGCGCGCCCGTTCCGCCATCTTCAGCGCACTGAACGGTCCGGCGACCGCGGCGTGGCTGCTGAGCACAATGGCCTTCCACACGCGGGGTTCGACGCGGTCCGGGAACGCCGCGATCACCGCGTCCGCGCGCTCCTCGAGCTTGCCGAGGGCCTCCCCGCGCTGATCCTCCGGCATCTGGTAGTTGATATGCGCCCACGCGCGCTCGATGTCGAGGACACGGCCGTCGACGCCGGTGTCCGCGGCGGCCCACGCCGGGCCACCCAGGAGCATCGCCAGTAACAGTGTTGGCAGTATGCGTTTCATGATTGCCTCCCGGCGCCTAGTACGTTGAGATCGCGCGGAAAACGTCGCCATAAAGGCGGTAGAACCGCAGGGCGCAGTGGATGACGGTCTCCCGGTCTGCGGGGTCGTCCAGGCGGTTCATCAGGCCTTCGAGGAACCGGACGTGCTGCTGGTCCACGGACCCGTGAGAGGTGAGATAGCGGAACGCCGCCGGCGGGAGCCCGAGGTGGCCCCGAATCGCCTCCGCCGCCTTTGTCGCGAGGGCCACGGACATCCCCTCGAGCACGAATACCATGCCGAAGAAGCCGGCCGGGTTGCCGCGGTCGATGACGTGATAGGCGTAGGCGACCATCAGCTCGGTCGCCGGCCCCGGGACCGCGTTCGCGACCAGGGCGGCATCGCCGTCCGCGGCGGCGATGTCGTCGAGTATCCATCGCTCGTGGCCCAGCTCCTCGGCGATGTACTCGGCCACGGCGTCGCGCAGCCAGCCGATCCGGTCCGGCAGGCGGCCGCCGCAGGCCATGAGCAGCGGGACCGTGTGGCGAACGTGGTGGTAGGCCTGGCCGAGGAAGGCCACGTACTCCTCGCGGGTGACTCCGCCCGCCAGGGCGCGCTGAACGATCGGAATGGCGATGAATTCGTCCCGGGCCGGCTGCGTCGCTGCAACGAGTTCGTCATAGAACGGCATGGCGCTCCCCCTGTTCATAAAGGCGTTGAATCTGTGGTTGATAGCGCTCCCCGATCGCCGCGCGGTGCGGTGCCCCCGCGGCCGAGGCGAGCCCGTTGGCCACCACGAACGGGGCATCGGCCTCGACCCAGGCCGCCACCCGCGCGTAGTCAGGCAGTGCCTCGTTGGCGCGATCCACGGCGTCCCGCAGGGCCTCCGCGGGTGCCCCCGGCATTGGCACGATCACGGCGACGTTGAACGGCCGGCCCTCGCCGAACACGGCGGCCTGTGCCACGCCCGGACCCGCGACCAGCTCGCTCTCGACCCACTCCGGCGCGACGTTCCGGCCGAAGGCCGTCGCGAAGGCCGTTTTCCGGCGTCCGACGATGTGCAGGTAGCCGTCCTCGTCTATACGGCCGAGATCCCCCGTGGGCCAGCCCGTCCCGGCAACGGCGCGCGAGCCCAGGTAGCCGAGAAACAGCTCCCCGTGCACCACGACCTCGCCGTTGTCGTCCACCGCCAGGCGTACGTGCGGCAGCGCCCGCCCGGCGCTCCCCGGCCGGTCCGCGCCCGGGACGTTGAGTGTCACCACGGACGCCGCCTCGGACAGCCCGTAGCCCTCGAAGGCGGGGATCCCGAGGGTCCTCGCGCGGCGGATGAGCGCGGCCGACGACGGCGCCCCGCCGACCGCCGCGAACCGGAGCGACCGCGGCGCCGGAATACCCGCCACGACGCACTCCGTCAGTGCCTTGAGGAGCTGGGGGACGAGGATCAGGGTGGTCGGTTCGTACCCCGCCAGGGCCAGCATCATCCGGCGCGGGTCGAGCCCCGAGGAGCCGGTGATGCCACAGTCCTCCAGGGACGGGACCTGGGCCCGGCCGCCCGCCCACAGCGGCGCGTATAGCCCCCCGACGTTCTCCAGCAGCGTCGACAGCGGCAGAAGCGCCAGCGAGCGGTCCCGGGGTTGCGCGGTGACGGCATCGCACAGCGTCGCCGCGACGCGCTCCACGGAGCTGCCGGAGAGGCAGACGCCCCTGGGTGCGCCGGTGGTGCCGGAGGTGTAGGTCACCTTCGCCGTGCCCGCCGGCAGGGCGCTGCGTTTGCCGCCATGGCCTGGAACGAAGATGGCCAGGCGCTGGCCGGCCACGACGAACATGTCCACCGGCCGTGACTCAATGAGGCGCGAGACCCGCTCCGGGGCGTCGGTGAGCACCACATCCAGACCGGCGTCACGGATGAGGTGCAACAGTTGCCCGTCGGAGAAGAACACCGGCATCGGGACGCAGACCCCGCCGCGACGGGCCACGGCGAGGTCGACGACCGCCCAGCCGCAGCTGTTCTCGGCGAGCAGGCCGACGCGATCCCACGGGAGCCTCTCGGCCGCGTCCTCGATCTCGTGCTGGAGTGCCGCGTAATCGAGCTGCGTCGCCCCGTCCGCCACGGCAACCGCACCCGGGGACCGCCGGGCGTGTTCCTCGATTCGGAAAAGGAGGCGCTTCATGTGCCGGCCACCCCGGATGCCAGGGACGGCGCAAAGGCCCGGGCGCCGAGTGCCTCCGCGCAGGCGAGCAGGTGCCGGGGCGCGTCGAGCTGCCAGCAGCGCGCATAACGGAGCTTGCCCATCCCCGCGCGGACGTCCCCCGCGTAGACCTGGGGCGCGGCCTCGTAGTAACGCCCCCACGTCGTTCCCCGGTCCGGCAGCCTTTCCGGGTCGGCGTCGGCCACGCGGATCGGGCGCAGACCGAGGCGGCGGAAGGCGTTGAACAGCGGAGCCGCCGCGGTAAAGACCACCCAGTGGAATCCCGCCGCGGCGAGAAACGCGGTCGTGACCGCGATGATCCACCGCGCCTGACCGGGCGCGCTCAGGGCCAGGTTTCCAACCTCCACGACCTCATTGCGATCTACTTGCCGCGCGATACACGCCGAGACCGCCTGCTCGGCCGGGACGTCCAGGTAGTGCTCGAGGAAGAGCCGCGCACCCGAGGCACTGCGTACGCCCACGACGCCTGCGAGGCGGTGCTCCTGGCTGAATGCCAGGAGCGTCGGGAAGAAGTTCGTCACCCGCGCGCCGCACGTCCGTGCGAACACGCGGGCAATGAACGATTCCAGTTCGCCGCGTTCCGGGCCGTCCCACCCGGTGAGGTGCAGCGCTACCCGGTGGTGCAGCTCCCCGAGCAACGGATCGATACGGGGGTCGACGCAAAGTGATTCCTGGTCCCGGCTCATCGTGTGCCCTCCGTCCATTGACGGGCGCGGCACTGCGACTTCCATGCCAGAAAAACAATGTCCGATTTTTCCGAGGGTTACGCTTTATTTCCCGGTCGACGGGAGCGCGCAAAAAACGTTATCGCGCAAGCAGTGCAGACATTTTTTGCGCGCCCCGGTCAGTCCACGGGGCCATTCGCGCCCGCGCAACCATCGCGCCCCGCCGCCGTAACGCCACGCACCGTCACGCGAGCCACCACGTGCACCCGCCCGTCGGCATGACACGCCATCACGTAGCCGAGGGCACCCGGGGTGGCGGCAACGAAGCGGAGCATTGCCTCCTGCGAGCGAACCACATAGGGCGGGGAGACGCCCTGGAAGTAGCGTTCATTCCAGTACTGCGCGAGCATTCGGGGCGACTGGCCCAGCACTGCCTCGGAGAACGCCTCCCGCAGGGGGGAATCCGGCGGAAGATTCAGGGGCACCAGGGGCAGGCCGTCGGCATCGAAACGGCGGCGCTTGAGGAATATATCCCTGAGGCTGCGAGTATCGGCGTCGATACGCGGCGGCGGATCGGCGGCGATGACGGCGATCTCGATCCCGCCGGGCGGCGGCGCGGCAAACGCCAGCATCGCCCACGCCAGCGCCATTATCGCGCCTGCCCAACGGCTACTGACGATGCACCACCTCACAGTAGAACGGACAGGGCGATGAGCCAGCCATCCGGCGCGAGCTGTTCCTCGCCCCGCGTCTCACGGCGTTCGAGCTTGATGGACAACGGCGGCACCGGCCGGTAGGTGACCCCCACGGTATCGATATCCGCCGCCTCGCTGAACAGCCCCGAGCGGTAACGCTCGTGGGAGGCGACACCGTAGAAGTCACCACCCAGCGGCAGTGCCAGCTGCACGAACGCGCCGTAATCGTCCCCCTCCTCGTCGCCCTGGCTCTCCCGGTAGACGCCCTCCCCCGTCAGCTCCGCGCCGCCGGCGGTGTACTGGAAATCGACGCCGGCCAGGCGCTTGGCGTTCGGGCGGTCCTGTAGCCTGAAGCGGGCGACGGAGAAGCCGAGCTGAAGGTCGTCGTCGCGGCTGCGATACACCAGGCGCAAACCCGCCGCATGATCGAACGCGTTGCGCGGATTGGGCTGCACCTGCGAGTCCATGAAGGTTTCCTCGGTGCGCTCGGAGTTATCCAGCCGCTCCGTCGCATCCAGGAAGACGTGGAAGTCCAGCGCACCGTCCCCCACCGGCGTGGTGCCGATCGCTTCCAGCCCGGAGGCGTGCCGCGCGAACGGTGCGGAGGTCGTCAGCGGACGCGACACGCCCCAGGCCAGCGGTGCCGCGTGGATGAGGTTCCGCCGGCCTATCGGGGTCAGGAACTTGCCCGCCCGCAGACGCAGCCCCGGACTGAGATCGTGCTCCACGTAGAGCCGCTCCACCTCCAGCTCGCTGCCGGCGCCCGAGATGCCGTCGCTGTCGACGGTGACCGCATCGCCGAACTCCGTTTCCGAAAACACCCGCCAGTTCGGCGCCAGCTCCCCGCTCACGAAGACGCTCAGGTCCCGCGCCCGGAGGGTGTCACGTTGCCCCTCGAGGTTCTCGTAGCGGAAGTCGGCGTAGCCCCCCAGGGTCAGGCCAAGCGCATCCACGTGGTATCCCCGGCCCAGCCGGTAGCCATCCGGTTCCCCGGGCACCGGGAGTTCCGCGGCATGGACCGAGACGAGGGCAAGCGTGCACAGCCAGGCGGCGGCACGAACGGACCGGAGGATTGTTCTGCGTCCCAAAACCGGGTCACCACACTGGCAGGTCGGCCGCATGCCGCGGCGTGTCGCGGCCCGGGCCGAGCAAAACAGAAAGTGTGATGTAGTATAAACGACGACGCCCCTACACCCGTCATCGGCCGCACCCCGCAATCCGCCGATTCCGGGAACCGCCTACCAGGAGCACCGGCATTGACGATCCGAACCGCGATTCTGAGGGGGACGCTGGCCCTCGTGTTCGGGTCGATCCTGCTGAGCGGCGCGGTATCCTTCTACCAGTTCCGGCAGGCCCTGCAGTCCGAGATCGCCCGGACCCTGCAGGTGACCTCCACGGCACTGCTCGAGCGCGTCGACGCCTATCTCTTCGATCGGCTGGAGGACGTACGCGAGTGGCGCCTGCTGCAGGTCATGCAGGACATCCGGGTGGGCGACGTGGACAAGCGCCTGTCGCGGCTGCTGACCGATCTCAGGCAGGGGCACGGCCCGGTGTACGACGCGCTATTCTGCACCGATCAGGAGGGCCGCGTCGTCGCCTCCTCGCAGGCCTCGCGCATTGACACCACCCGCATGCCCGCCCCGGCCGCGGTTCGTGAGGCCCGGGGCGACAACGCCGAGGTCGTGGTCGAGACCCTGGCCACCCTGGACCGCGCCGGCGGCCCGCAGCTCGTGCTGCGCACGACCGTGCCGGACGCCTTTGGCACCGGCACCCTGGGCTATCTCTACGCCGTGCTCAACTGGAATCACGTAAAGGGGTTCCTCCGGGACTCTGTCGGGGGTACGCCCCGCGCCGCCCTGCTGGTAAACACCTCGGGGCGGGTGATCGCCGAGTCCGGGGCCGCCGAACTCGGCGCAGACGCCCCCACGGCCGATCTATCCCGATGGCTCGATCAGGCCGACGATGCCTCGCCGGTCATCCAGGACGGTGCCGCCCTCGGGACGGGGCCACTGCTCGTCGGCGTTGCGAGGACTTCCTACTACCACAAGCTCTCCGGTTTCGACTGGCACCTGCTCGTCGTCGAGCCGACGGGTATCGCCTTCAAACCCGTCTGGCGCCTGGCCGCCGCGATGATCCTCGCCCTGGTCGTGACCATGGTGGTTGCCGGGTGGGTGTCCCACCGGGTCTCCGGTCGCATCGCCCGGCCCATTGCCCGGCTCACCGAATTCGCCCGGCGCCTTCGCGGCGGTGAACAGCCACCGCCCCCGCCGGTACACGACCGGATCACCGAGGTGCGCGAGCTCTCCCGGGCATTCGAGGAGACCATCGAGGCGCTTCGCCAGTCCCGGGAACAGCTGGTGCGCGCTGGCAAGCTCGCCGTCGTAGGTGAAATGGCGGCGATAATGGCCCACGAGGTGCGTACGCCCCTGGGGATACTGCGTTCCTCGGCGCAGCTGCTCGAACGCCAGCCGGAGCTCACCGAGGAAGGCAGGGAGCTCACGGGCTACATCCAGAGCGAGACGGACCGGCTCGGGGCGCTGGTCAACACGCTCCTGGAAACGGCCCGTCCGCGGCCGCCCTCCTTTCGGCCGGCAGATCTGCGCGGGATACTGGAGCACGCCGTCGCGCTGGTGGAGACCCGCGCCGCGAAGAACGGGGTGCCCGTGGCGCTGGACCCCGGCCGGGGCGATGCGGTGCTCACCTGCGACCGGGAACAGCTGATCCAGGTCTTCCTGAACCTTCTGATCAACGCGATTCAGTACAGCCCAGAGGGCCACCCGGTATCGGTGCAGCTCCGGTGCGAGGCCGAAGCGCTCGTCGTCCACGTGGACGACGCCGGGCCCGGCGTGCCGGACACGTTCCAGCACCGGGTCTTCGATCCCTTCTTCACGCAGCGGGAGGGGGGCATCGGGCTCGGGCTCACGGTCGTCCAGCAGATCGTGGAGGCCCACGGCGGGCGGATCGACGTCGGCAATTCCCCGGCTGGCGGTGCCCGTTTTTCGGTTCGTCTTCCGAGACACAACGAGGAGGGAGCGGCGTGAGCCGAGCCAACCGCATTCTCGTCGCCGACGACGAGGCCAAAATGCGCCGGCTGCTCGAGATGGCACTGCGCGGCCAGGGGCACGAGGTCGCCACCGCGCGGGACGGCCGGGAGGCACTGGCGCAGCTGGAGGCCGACGCCTTCGATCTCGTGCTCACCGATCTCAAGATGCCACACGTGGGCGGGGTGGAACTGCTACGCCGGCTGCGCGAGCTCGGGCAGGACGTGCCGGTCATCGTCCTCACCGCTTACGGGACCGTGGAGACCGCGGTCGAGGCCATGAAGCTCGGCGCGGTCGACTACATCATCCGGCCGTTCGAGATGGCGACGGTGGAGATCGCCGTTACCCGGGCGCTGGACACGGAGCGGGTCCGGCTCCAGAACCGTTACCTCCGCGACGAGGCCGAGCGCGGCCGGGGGGAATTCATCGGCCGCAGCGCGGCCATGGATCGCCTCTATACCCTGCTGCACCGGGTCGCCCCGACCCGCAGCGGGGTCATGATCGTCGGCGAGACCGGCACGGGCAAGGAGCTCGTGGCCCGCGCCATACATCGCGAGTCCGGGCGCGACGGCCTGTTCGTGGCCATCAACTGTGCCGCCATCCCCGACGACCTTCTGGAGAGCGAGCTATTCGGCGTTCGCAAGGGCGCCTACACCGGCGCGGACCGGGACCGAACCGGGCGCTTCGAGCTGGCGAGCGGCGGCACGCTCTTTCTCGACGAGATCACCGAGACCCCGATCGCACTCCAGACCAAGCTCCTGCGTGTGCTCCAGGAAGGCACGGTGGAGCGCCTCGGCTCCCAGCACCCGACGCCCGTCGACCTCCGCGTGGTCGCCGCCACTAACCGAAACCCTCAGGCCGCGGTTTCCGAAGGACGTCTGCGAGAGGACCTCTACTACCGCCTCAACGTGGTGCGTGTCGATGTGCCGCCGCTGCGCGAACGCGGCGATGACATCGCCCTGCTCGCGGAGCATTTCCTGCACCGCTACTGCGCGGAGATCGGCAGGCGCGCACCTGCCATCAGCGAGCAGGCCGTCCGACGGCTGCGGGAATACGGCTGGCCGGGGAATGTGCGCGAGCTGCAGAACCTCATGGAACGGGCGGCAGTGCTCTGTCCCGGGGATGTCGTCGACGTCGCAGAGCTACCCGCAGAGCTGACCGGGCCCCAGGCCCGACACGACCTCGGTGAGTCCGCCCTCCGGGACGACGGGGACGATCTGGCACTGCCGCACCACGTCGAAGCCCTCGAACGGACCCTTATTGACCGCGCCCTGCGGCGCGCTCATGGCAACAAGGCCGCCGCCGCCCGGGCGCTGGAGATCAGCGAGCGCTCCTTGTGGTACCGGATCAAGAAGTACGGGCTGTAGGCGGCCGGAATACGCAGCGCGCTGGGCCCGCGTCGCAAACCCGTCAACCCGCGGGCCAGTCGCGGTGATGCAGATCGATCACGAACGCATGGCGGTGGCGGCCCGGCGTGTGCCGGTGCGGGTGCGTGTGCGGCTCCGGCCCTTCCCACCCTTCATGCTCGTGCTGGTGGTGCTCGTCGTGGTAGTGGAGGTGTTCGTGCTGCTGCGGCTCATGATCATGCTCCCGCTCCAGGGGATCATGCCGCGGCCAGAGCGAGGCGGCCGCCGCGGTCGACACCAGTGCGATCACACCGAGAACCGCGAAAGTCGTCGTCAGTCCGGCCTCCGCCCCCAGCCATCCCGCAAGCGGATAGGCGAGCAGCCAGCACGCATGCGATAGCGAAAACTGTGCCGAGAACAGCGCGGGCCGGTCCTGCTCACGGCTCGACTGCCGCAGGAGTCGGCCCGCCGGCGTCAGCACCAGGGACGTGCCAGCACCGAGCATGAACCATATAGCGAGCAGGGCTTCATATCCCGGCTCGAGCAGGCCGAGAAACAGACTCGCCGACATCACAACCCCGCCGAAAAGCATCGGAGGGCGTTGCGGCAGCCTGTCCAGCAAGCGGGGCAACCCAAGGGCCACCAGCATCGACCCGCCTCCAGCCGCCGCGAACGCGATGGCCACGGCGGTTTCGGCCAGGCCCAGCCCGGAGCGAACGTAGACCACCGTGTTCACGATCTGCATGGCGCCCGCCGAGGCCACCACCATGTTCAGGCCCATGAGACCCCGCAGGCGCGGCGTGCGCAGGTAGACGCGGGTTCCGTAGCTGATCTTCCGCCAGACGCTCTCGACCATCCCGGACGGCCTCGCCCGTGGCAGGGCGACCGAGACCACGAGCACCGCCGAGGCGAGGAACGCGAGCCCGTTGAGGACAAACAGGACATCGAAGCCCATGACTGCCAGAAGCAGGGCGGCGGCGGTGGGGCTGAGTAGATTCTCGAGATCATACGCCAGCCGGGACAGCGAGAGCGCCCTGGTGTAGCGCTGCTCGTCGTCAATGATGTCCGGTATCGTCGCCTGGAACACCGGCGTGAAACCGGCCGAGCACGCATTCAGCAGGAAGATCAGGACATAGATCTGCCAGATGGCCGTAACGAACGGGAGCAGCAGCACCACGGAGGCCCGGAGCAGATCCAGCGTGACCAGCAGCCCGCGCCGTGGCAGACGGCCGGCATAGGCACCGACCACCGGCGCGATGCCCACATAGGCGACCATCTTGATGGCGAGCGCGGTGCCGAGAACCTGCCCCGCACGCTCACCGGCAAGCTCGTTGGCGAGGAGCGCGAGCGCGATCGTCGTCAGCCCTGTGCCCGCCAGGGCGATAACCTGGGCCGCGAAGAGATGGCGGTAGCGTCTGTCGAGCAGTGGTCCGGAAAGCATGGTGACCGATGTCCCGGCTGGAATAGCCGTCAGCGCGGACGGCGTGAGCGTTCGGCACAGGATCCCACGTCGCCGCCACCCGTTTCCAATGCGCCGTTGACGAGGCCTCCGGCGTGACACTCGGGGATGTGTGCTTGTGCCTTGCCACTACAGCGGGCACATTAGATTGGATAAAATATCCAATTAACCCTGAAGGAGACCCCTGATGGACGGGCAACAGGTGACCTCGATTCCGGAGCTGACCGCCAGGGTCGAGGCGATCTTTCGCGGCGCAGGCTTCAGCGCCGATCACGCCGACGCATTGAGCCGTGTGCTGGTGGCTGGCGAACGCGACGGCTGCAAATCGCACGGCATCTACCGCGTCGAGGGCTGCCTGCGCACGCTCAAGCGGGGCAAGGTAGTAGCGGACGCGGTGCCCGTCGTCTCCGCCGACGACAGCGCCATCGTCCGCGTGAATGCCGCGGGCGGCTTCTCCAACGCCGCCTTCGAGGCCGGACTGCCGAAGCTCGTGGAGCGGACACGCACGCTGGGCGTCGCCGCGATGGTCATCAACGACTGCACCCACTTCGCCGCCCTCTGGCCCGAGATCGAGGCGATCACCGAACACGGTCTCGCCGCGCTGGCGATGTGCCCGAGCTATGCGACCGTCGCCCCGGTCGGCGGACGTGAGCCGCTGCTGGGCACGAACCCCCTGGCATTCGGGTGGCCGCGGCGCGGCCATCCCTTCGTCTTCGACTTCGCTACCAGCGTGGCGGCCCGCGGCGAGATAGAGCTGCGCCGCCGCGCCGGCGAGACGCTCCCGGCTGGCTGGGCGCTCGGGCCGGACGGCAGTCCCACCGATAACCCGGAGGAGGCCCTCGCCGGGGCCATGCTGCCCTTCGGCGGCCACAAGGGCTCGGCGATCTCGACCATGATCGAGCTGCTGGCCGGCGCGATGATCGGCGATCTCACCAGCCGGGAGGCCCTGGACTGGCTGGGCGACACCTCGCTCTCTCCGAGCCACGGCGAGCTGATCCTGGCCTTCGACCCGGCACGCTTCGCCGCGGGCCGCGAGGGCTCGCCGGAGGCCCGGGCGGAGATGCTGTTCGACGCGATCGTCGGACAGGGCGCCCGCCTCCCCTCCCAGCGGCGTTTCGCGGCACGCGAGACCGCCGAGACGGACGGGATCGTGCTGACGGCCGAGGAAGACGCCCAGCTCGAACGCCTGGAGCGGGAGGGGCTTGCCGCGGTGCGCTGATGCGACGGGGACACCACCGGTGCCCCTCGGCGCGCCTCCGCCGTAGGTCGGCCGCTCCTGGCAGCCGACAGTGCCGGTGCCGCAAGGCCGGATGTTGGCTGCCGTAAGCAGCCAACCTACTCGCCCGAATTTCTCGAGCGGGAGGGGGCTGCCGCGGTGCGCTGATGCGCCGGGGACACCACCGGTGCCCCTCGGCGCGCGTCCGCCGTAGATCGACTGCTCCTGGCAGCCGACAGTGTCGGTGCCGCAAGGCCGGATGTTGGCTGCCGTAAGCAGCCAACCTACTCGCCCGAATTTCTGGAGCGGACGGTGGCGGGCACAGCGGGGCCCCGCCGGCGCACGGCACGGCCCCGGCACACGGGATGCGCCGGGGCCGTTACCATTGCATTGGATCAGTGCCGGCAGCGCTGGGGCAGACGCTCCGGCCAGACACGCTCGTTGTCGGGGCCGTAAAGCACCCTGACACCGCATTCACTCGCCACTCGGGCGATGGGCCGGCCCTGGCGGTCGATCATCATCGCGCTGCGCTCCGTCGTGGCGATGGCGCGCCCGTCCTGGAAATCCGTTACCAGATCGTAGACCGGCGGTATGACGTACCGTCCGTCCCCGTCGATGAAGCCGTAACGGCCGCCGCTGGCCGCGTAGGCCAGGCCGTTGTCGGCGGGCAGCCCGAGGTCCGAGTAACGTCCCGGGATCTCCCGGCGTTCCCCCGAGGCGTCTACCCAGAACCCGTCCTCGCCATCGGTTCGGCTCACCATCGCCGTATCGCCGTGGAACACGCCGGCCTTGCCGTCAACGATGAGGGTGATCTCGCCGTTCGGATCGGCGTATTTCGTTTTCGTCACCCCGCCCTCGTGCACACGCCCTATGATGTGGGACGCAGCGGTCGGCCAGCGCCATTCGCCGTCCGGCAGGGTCGCGACGACGCTGCCCTCGGCATCGATGATCTCCGCTCCCTCGCCGCTTGAACGCAAAGCCCTTTGCGGATCGGCATGGAAAACACTGCCCGTGCCGGGTTCGAGCCCAATGGCCCATTCGTGGTCGTCACCGAGGTAGCCGACGGCGGGGCGACGCCGCAGCCTCAGCAAGTCGCCCATGACGGTGAACGTCGCCTCGTCGCCATCGAAAAGCACCTCCCCGGACGGACTCAGCAACTTGTGGACACCGGCCGGACCGTGTGCCCGGACCTCGACACTGCCGTTGTCGAGCACCGTCGCGGAAAGCAGACCTTCCGTATAGGGAACGATCGTCTCGCCGTCCGCGTCGACCAGCGCTCGGGGGATGTCCTCGAACGGGTCGCTCCCACGGCGCCGCTGAACGATCCACAGCTGGCCGTTGACCGGCTCAACCGCGGCATACGCCGGCGCCAGCACCCACTCGCCGGCCCTGTCGATCACACCGGTCTTCCCTTCCGGCGAGACCGCCGTGGCCTGACCGTCGTGAAAATCCCCCACGTCCTGGAACCGGGGTTTGGTGATCGGTTGCTGCGAGGTGAGGTCGTAGAGACTGAACAGCGCCTCCGCCGCGGCGCTCCTGCGATAACGCATGATTCCGGGGGCGACCACCGACATGCCGAAGCCGTTGGGTATGTCGAAGAGCTGCCCCGAGCGGTCCACGACCCGGGTCACGCCATCTCCGTACACAAGGGCATTGCCGTGGTGGAAATCATCGATATGCTCCTGCCCGGCGGCGAGGATGACCGAACCCTGCCCGTCGAGGATCCCGACGCCTTCGTCGGTGTGAAACGCGAAGCGCCGCCCACGCACGGGCCCGCGGATATCGAGCGACTCGACCTTTTGCCAGTCTTCGTGGAATTCGAGCTGGCCGTCGGACATCAACATGCCGGCACCGGGCCCGCAGTGGCAGTACCGGCTCTCGCTGATCAACGCAATCGCGGCCGGATTGTCCCCGGCCCCGCCCTCCGCCGTTTCCAGGGGCTCGATATGGTGGTTGCCGAGGCGTTTGCGCGTGGCCTCGTCGAGCAGGGGACGCCCGTGCGGATCGACGATCTGGATTAGCGCCTTGTCCCGGTCGCGGAACCACGTCCACGCGCCGTGACGCTCGGCGTAGGCGATCTGCCCGAACCAGTCGCGGCCGTCCTTGCTGTCCTCGCCGGTGAGATAGGTGCCGGATCCGAGAATCACGCCCGCCAGCGTCTCGCCGTCGAACACCACCAACAGGCCGGCGGAACGAACCGGTTTGGGAGTGAGCCCGGAGGCGAGCACGACCGGCTCGTCGAACGCCGGTCCGATGACCTTCGTGCTGTCGCCCCCCGAATCGACCAGGAAGGAACCCATTGCCCTGACGCGACTGTCAGCCTCCCCACCGAATTCGGCGATTCGTTCGCCCTGGAGATCGAAGACGGCATTACGGCCGTCAGGCCACGTAACGCGCCAGAAATCGCCCCTACGCCGCACGGCTGCGCCGTCCTTCCCCACAGCGCTGCCATCCTGGCGAATCAGTGCATCGCCCTCGGGACCGCCCGCAGCCAAGGCCGCCGCCCCGGACTCCGACGGCGCGCTGATATCCCTGTAATCCGGTTTGATCTGCCATTCCAGATCCCGGTCGATGAGTCCGTACCGGCGATCGCGGCGTGCGATGAACAGCCCCGCCGACCCGAACGGCTCGACCAGGGTGATCCCCTCGGGTACGGCGAGCGTCTCTCCATCGGCGTTCTCGTAGGTGGCTCCGTACTCGACCTCGACCCGCACGGGGGTACCGTCGCCGACACGGATTTGGTTCACATGATCGTGCAACTCGACGTTGAGGGCTGCCCCCGAACGGTCGATGAGCACCCACTCGCCGTCACGGACAGCGGCCGCGATACCGTTATCCCGGAAAGCCCGAACGTCCTCGAACTGTGGTTCGATGGCCCATTCGCCCCGGCGATCGATATAGCCCCACTGCTCGCCGTCGTAGGCGCCGGCCAGTCCGCCGTGGAAATCGGTGACATCCTCGAACCGCGGCGGGATTGCCAGTGCGCCCGCTGTATCGATGAATCCCCAGCGATACTCGGCGAAGCCGTCGACGGCGGCGACATCGTCGATGTCGACCCCCTCCGCGGGCAGCCGCAACGCGGCGAGCCCCTCGCGCAGCTCATATAGGCAGGTGCTGCCGCGGTTCCGGCCATGGGCATTCAGCCGGTAGTCGCTGAATGGCCGTGTGTATTTCGACGTAAAGCAGCGGTCCGTGTCCCGCGCCGCCGCGTCTGCCGGCATCAGGGCCGCCACGGTGGCGGCAATCGACAGCGATACCAGGCAATGGAGCGTTCCCTGTTTCCTCACGAGGCGTTTTCCTTTTTCTGCGAACCGTCGTCATTCCGGGAATCCTCTTCGAGACAGGGGAACGTGGCCCTGTCGAGCTCTTCCGGCCAGATCACCTCGTCCTCGGGATCGGTGACCACGATCCGGTTGCAGAGGACACCGAAACCGACCGTTTTCCGGCCCTGGGGATCGATGAAGAACAGCCCCCCTTCCTTACCGGAAACCAGCGCCCGCGACTCGCTGAAGGTCGACACCCGCTTGTAGGCCGCGGGGATGGCGATCCCGCCGTCCCGGCTGATGAAGCCGATAAGTTCGCCCGATATCTTTCGGCGCTGGAACGCCGCCCGGTCCCCGCGCATGGCACCCAGTTTGGTGAAATAGGCACCGGTGACCTTCTCGCCCTGCGCGTTCATGAACCCGTAGAGATCCGAGCCGTCCTCCCGCCAGGCGACCAGGCCGTTCGCCCCGGAGGCCGTATCGAAGGCACGCTGCCCCGGAATCCGCGTCAGCTCGTCGCCTTCGGCGTTGACCAGCGCCGTCGCGTCGTCCCCCTCCAGGTTCAGGGCATAGCGCCTCATCCCGGGGACGGGCGTCAGGTTGTCGTCCGCCCGGACGTTCCCTTCGTCGTCCACCACGACGGTCTCCCGGCCGTCATAGACCCGTGCCTGCATCAGCGGTGGCACGAAGTCCAGCGAGGCCGCGTAGACCGGTTCGACCCGCCACTCCCCGTCGCTGTCGAGGGCGCCGTCGCCGTCCTCGAAGAGCGTGAGCGCTAGCGTCCCGTTGCTCTCGAAACGCTTGACCCGGCCCTCGGCGATGGCGAGCGCGTCACCCGTGCGATCGATGAGCCAGACACCACCATTGATGGGCTGGACCAGGAAACGCTGCGGCCCCACGACTTCCGCAGACTCGAACAGTAGCCCGGTGATCGGTTCGCCGGCCTCGGTCGAGACGAGCTGGTAATGCCGGTCACTACGGGGGTCGCCCTCAACGGCGCGGCGTTTGATCTCGTAGATCCCCGGGGCGATACGCTCCGGCGGCGAACGGTCGTCGTGCAGCGGCTCGACGACCCATTCGCCCTGCCGGTCGATGATCCCCCAACGATCATCGCCGGCATCGGTTCGCACCGCGGCAGGCGCGTAGCCGTCCACGAACCCGGATATGGACGTGAACTTGGGCTGGGCCGCTACCGCGCCTTCGGTCACGCTCCAGAGCCCCCATCGGGCGCCGCCCTGCGACGAGCGCTCGCTGAACTCGAGCAGACCACCGTTGAACCCGTGGTTGTGCTCGAAGATATGGGGACGCAGCGGATAGCGATTGCCGTCCCGGTCGAGGATCACCACACGCCCGCCGGCGGTGGACTGTGCCAGGGTATAGACATCGGAGAACGCCACCATGTCGGCATAATCGGGCGGGATCACCCAGTCCCCGCTGGCATCGATGGCACCGATCCGGCCACCCCGGGTTTTAACCAGCGCCGGCGCGAGCACGTCATCGGTATCCGTGAACGTGTCCCAGTCTTCATTGCTGACGATGCGCCCGTCGGCGCTCAGGACCGCCAACGGCTGCCCGCCATCGCGCGGTCTCAGCGCGGCGAGGGGGAGAGACCGGTCGGTATCGCCCTCCTCCACATCCGCCGGCAGCGTGAACAGATCGACCCGGTAATCCTTCAGGCGCTGCCGGGTTTCCTCGTCAATGACGGACTCGCCCGCGAGGTCCCGGATGTCCATGACATCGCGTGTCTCGTCATAGAGCCAGAGTATGCCGTCGCGAAAATAAAGCGTTTTGAGCCCGGGTGCGGCTACGCGAACCGTCTCGCCGTTGCGGCGGGCGATGACGACGGCATCCTCGAGTTCGTATACGGCGAATCCGTCACGTTCAACGTAGGGCGAGGCATAGCGCTCGAGCGTCTCGATCTCGTTGCCGGCCGCGTCCACCAGCCACCGTTCGCCGTCGTCATCTTCAGCGACCCAGGTACCGGTAAGCACCGGCTTGAATGTGCGATAGTTACGTTCACCAAGCAGCCGGCCCTGGTTGTCGTACAGCCGCCACGTCTCGTCGCCCCTGATCGCCGTCAGCTCGCCATCGGTCACCGGCTCGGCCGTTGCGTCCAGCATCTCCGGGGAGAGACGCCACCCGCCCCGGGCATCGTACAGTCCCCAGCGCACCCGCTCCGGCGACAGCCTGACCAGAACGGCGAGTGCCTCCGGTGCATCAGCGCTGACGGACACGGAGAGCGTGTCCCCGGGCAACGTCACCGCCCCGCCGTTCGTGGCGCGCCAGACCTTCGGCGGCACCGGCACCCTGACCGGAAACAGCGCCATTTCGGCCTGACGGAACGGCGCCCGATAGAACGCACCGTCCGGCAGGCGTCTGATAGTCGCGCCGGTACGGTCGATGAGCGTGAAACGGCCCTCCACCCTGACCATCGCCGCACCGCCGGCGCCGAACGGGTTGGCATCCTCGAACTGCGGCGGAATGACCCATTCGCCCCGGACGTCGATGTATCCCCATTCGCCGTCGCGGGAGACAGCGGCCAGGCCGTTGGCGAAATCCGTCGCATCGTCGAACCGCGGCTCGATCACCATCGAGCCGGACTTGTCGATGTAGCCGATGGTCGGCCGCCGCGCACCGAGGTCTCCGATCGGTGCGCGCGCCAGTCCCTCGTGGAAGGTCCCGAAACAGCTCAGGCGATCGCTCTGCCAGTTGCACAGGGTGGGCCAGTGGACGATCGCGGACTGCGCGACGCAAGAGAGAACGGCGGCAAACGCACCGATCAGGGATGCCGAAATAACACGAGACATTGTTCTTCCCTGAAAGCGATATCCGATATGCGTGAGGCCATTGCACCGGCGCGCTCCAGGGGCGAACACGCTGCATGGGGCCATGCCTCGGGAATGCATCGCGGGGAGGATACACGGGGCACGGTCCCGCATGCCATACACCGGCGTTACCGGCGCGTCGCCGGCCATCACCGCAACGGAAGACCCACGCACAATGGCCGGCGCACATACCGCGTCTGGGACCGCCCCGTCCGTTACGCCCACCGTCTGCAACGTGGTCCGCTGCAGGTCGGCTGCACAGGGCAGCCGGCATTCTCCCCAAATGTGTGCTGGACCGGTCATGCAGTGGCGACCGCCGCAGGCCCGGAACGTATTGCCAGCCAGGAGCCGCCAACGTAAGGGACGGCATGACCGCCCGGCCGGGCGTGTAGCTGACCCCGGCAGCTCGCGCGCCCGCCACGCGCGATATCCCGCGGGCGCCCCCGGCAAGGATGTGACACACGGCCGACGGCCGCGCACGACCGACCACCATGGCACCCACCCCCCCCCATCCCGTAGGTCGTGCACCGACAGGTGTGCGACGTCTCCGCGGCGTCGCGAGCGCAGGAACGTCGCGTGCCCGCGGCCGAAGGCTGCACATTCCGGTAGGTCACGCGCCGCAGCCAATACCGGGCAATTCGCCCGATGCTAAGGTAGGGCGCCAATCCCCACCCTCTTAGCTGGATGCGCAACGACCACAACACCACCCTGGCCACGCTATTCGTCGTCGGTACCGGATGCCTGTGGGGCTTCTACTGGCTGCCGGTGCGGCGGCTCTCCGAGCTCGGCCTGTCGGGCGCCTGGGGCACGCTGGCGATCGTCGCTGTGGCCGCCCTCCTGCTGCTACCGTTCGCCGTGCGAACCTCGCACCAATCCGTACCGTCCAGCCGCGCGGCCCTGGTGTGGGTTGCCCTGGGCGGTTTCGCCTTCGTCCTCTACTCGGCCGGCCTGGTCTACGGACGCGTGGCCATCGTGGTCCTGCTGTTCTTCCTCACGCCGGTCTGGAGCACCCTGATCGGCCGCTACGTCATGGGCTGGCCGACACCATGGCCGCGCCTCGTCGCCATCGTCGTGGGTCTGGCCGGACTAGCCCTCGTGCTGGGTGCAGACGGTGCCGTCCCGCTCCCGCACGGCCTCGGCGACTGGCTCGGGCTGACCTCCGGGCTGCTCTGGGCCATCGCCACCACGGGGATCCGCTCCCGCCCGGCGGTGGCACCGGGCAAGTCTGCCTTCGTCTTCGCCCTCGGCGCCTGTATCGGTGCCGCCGTTCTCGCACCGGCCCTTGCGCCCCTGCCGCGACTGTCGGCGAGCGCCGCGGCCCCCGCGCTCGGCTGGGCCCTCGTCACCGGCGGCATCTGGTGGGGGCTGTCGATGGCCTGCCTGATGTGGGCGGCGGCCCGGCTGGAGCCCGCCCGGGTGGGCATCCTGCTGATGTCGGAGGTGCTGGTCGGCCTGATCTCGGCGGCGCTGATCGCCGGCGAGCTGCTGGGGGCGCAGGAGATCGCCGGTGGCGCCCTGGTGCTGTGCGCGGGTGTGCTGGAGGTCTGGCCGGTACGACGCAGTCGCGCCGACAACACGCCGTGATCGCCGCCCTACGGCTCGTACGGGCGATACGGGGCGACAGACCCATTTGCGAAGGGCATATGGAGCCCTTTATATCCAGTGCCTTGCAGGCTATTCCCGACGCACTGCGACACGCATGCCGCAGCGCGTTTCCTGCCGGCAAATCGCCTCGGAGCTAGTGCACTGCCGGAAACAGCGTCGCCGTGCCGGTAACGACCTCACCGTCGGCATCCGCCGGGATGTCCTGCGGTGCACCGACGACGACGGCACCCTGGCCGGCCGCAACGGCGGAGCCGAACTCGTCATAGGTGTCCGGCGCCGACGGCGACAGCCGGGTGCTCAGGCGCCACCCGTCGTCGCCCGGAGCAAACGTCCAGACGGCACCGCTGTCCCGCCCGGGCTCGTCGACACGCGGCGCGCCCACCACCGCAATGTCCCCCGCCAGGGCGACGGCGTGCCCGAACTGGTCGCGATCCGCCGGTTCCGGTGCGGTCAGCTTCGCGATCTCGCTCCAGCCTTCACCCGTGCGCCCGAAGACGTACGCGGCCCCCTCGTCGCTGCCGTCGAGGTCGGCAAAGCGTGCACCGACCAGGGCCCAATCACCGGCCAGCGCCACGGCGTCACCGAAGCCGTCGCCACCGCCGCCGTCCGACGGCGTCAGCCTTGCGGCCTGCTCCCAGCCGCTATCCCGGCGCCCGAAGACGTAGGCGCTGCCCGTCGTCTCCTTCGCCGGCACGTCGCCGCTGGCCCCCACCAGGATACGGTCTCCGTCTACGGCGACGGCGGAACCGAAGCGCTCCCCGGCGGACTTCGGCGTCAGGGACGCGGTTTTCGTCCAGCCGCCCTCCCCGCGTTCGTAGACCAGTACCACGCCCGAGTCCTCGCCGACGACGTCCGCCCCCGGGGCACCGATGGCCGCGACACCACCATCCAGGGCCACGGCAACGCCGGCCATGTCGTTCTTCCCGACCGTATCGCGCCGCAGCTTCGCGACCGGGGTCCACGCCCCGCCTTTGCGTTCGAAGAGATACGCTGCCCCCTCGTTAAGCTCGGAGAGCACCACGCCCGGCGCCCCGACGAGGACCGTGTCGCCACTGACCGCGACAGACGCGCCGAACCCGTCCGCGAGCTCGCCGTCGGACGCCTGGAGCATCGCGGCCGGCGCAATGCCACCCCCGGTGCGGTCGAACAGGTAGACCGCGCCGACGTCGTCCCGCTCAAGGTCCGTCGAGGACGCACCCACCGCGACCCGGCCGTCGTCGATGGCGACGGTGGTACCGAACACGTCACCATCCACGGCCTGCCGGGCGACAAACGTAACGGGCGACGCGGCCCCGGCACCGAACGACACCGTGATCAGCGCGGCGAACAGGACACGGCACAGGGGGCTCGCGGGAATGCAACGGTCTTTAAAGGGCATGACGTCTCCGAACAAGCAAGGGGTGAGTTTACGTTTCTAGACCCCCGGCCTTACCGGGCACTTACTCTTGCAAGCACCACAACGGGTAGAAGCGGCGCTAGCGCTGCGTTGCCGACACTCCGGCAATGAGTCCGGCATTCGGTCCGCCCCCCTTTGCCCATACGCGTTCGCTCGGCTGCCCCGAGGGATCACCCGGACAGGCTTTCCACCGTATTAATGAACGGAATTCATTACGGCATCCAATCAATCCCGTCTGGTCGAACAATATTACGGCCTTTATTGTTGTGAACATGCCGGATACGCCATCCAAGCCAACAACTGCCGCCCCCGCCGCACACAAGGGCTGGTACGTTCTGGCCATATTGAGCCTGTTGATGGGGTTCGCCTCGATTTCGACGGATCTGTATCTGCCGGCCATGCCGGCAATCGCGGATGCGCTCGGAGCGGGGGACGGAACGATCGAACTCACCGTCTCGGGCTATCTGGTCGGTTTCAGTCTCACGCAGCTGATCTGGGGTCCGGTGAGTGACCGCTTCGGGCGCCGTGTACCGGTGGCCATCGGCCTGATCCTGTTCGTCATAGGCTCGGCGGGCTGTGCCCTCTCGGACAGTGCGGCGATCATGATCGCCTGGCGGGTCGTGCAGGCCATAGGCGCTTGCGCGAGCGTTGCGCTCTCGCGCGCAATGGTCCGCGATCTGTATGACGGCAATCGGGCGGCGCAGATGATGTCGACCCTGATGACCATCATGGCAATCGCGCCCCTGCTCGGTCCACTCGTCGGCGCCCAGATTGCCGCCTTCGCCGGCTGGCGCGCGATCTTCTGGACACTGGTCGGCATCGGTGCGATCGCGCTGCTCCTGCTGCTGACACTGCCCGAGACACATGCCCCGGAACACCGCAGCCGCGAAACGTTCGCGCAGGCATTCCGTCGCTACGGCGGGCTCATTCGCCACCGGCACCTGCTCGGCTACGTCGGCGTGGGCGGGTGTTTCTACGGCGGCATGTTCGCCTATATTGCCGGGACGCCGTTCGCGTACATTGACTACTACGGCGTGCCGGACAGGCTCTACGGTTTTCTCTTCGGTGCCGGCGTGATCGGCATCATGACCACCAACCTCGTCAACGCGCGTCTGGTGCGGTATTTCGGCGTGAACCGGATGCTACTCGCGGGATCGCTGGCGGCCTTTGGCTGCGCGGCGGTCACCGGGGTGAACGCCACCACGGGCTGGGGCGGGCTCTGGGGGATCGCCGTACCGCTGTTCGCGTTCGTCTCGACCACCGGGTTCATCATCGCCAATGCCATGGCGGGCGCACTGGAGGACTTTCCCCGGCGCGCCGGCGCGGTCTCCGCCCTGGTGGGCGCGACCCAGTATGGCAGCGGCGTCGTCGGCTCCGCCCTGGTCGGGCTGCTCGCCGACGGCACGCCGCAGCCGCTCGGGCTGGTCGTCGCGATGGCGGCGACCGGCACGCTGGTCAGCTCAGGATACGTCGTCCTGATACACCGCCGAGCTCGCTAAGAGCAGCCCGCCCGAATGCGGACAGCGGTCGTGCAATCGCCTTTCGCCGCCGAACGCCCACGCCGCCCCCTACCCTTCCCGCAGCACCTATCCCGCGCGGGCCAGCGCCTGCTCCAGGTCGGCGATCAGGTCGTCCGCGTCCTCGAGGCCGACGGACAGGCGCACCATGGTCTCGCCGATGCCCCGCCGGGCACGCTCGCGTTCGTCCAGGTCGGCGTGACTGGTCATCACCGGCTGAGTCACCAGGCTCTCGACGCCGCCGAGGCTGGGAGCATTCAGGAAGAGCTCGAGGGCATCCACCATAGCCATCGCGCCGGCCGCGTCCCCTTCCAGGGTCAGCGAAAGCATGCCCCCGAAAGCGCGCATCTGCCGCCGGGCCAGGGCATGGTCCGGGTGGTCCGGCAGCCCCGGATAATGCACCTGGCGCACCGCCGGATGGTTCGCCATGGCCTCGGCGATGCGCTGGGCATTGGCGTTGTGGCGCTGCATCCGCACGTCCAGCGTGCGCAGGCTGCGCGCGAGCAGCGCAGCAGTCTCCGGCGACGGTGTCTGGCCGAGGGTCTTGCGCCAGCCAGCCACCGGCTCCAGTAGCGCCCCCGGCCCCATGACCGCGCCGGCGGTGAGGTCGCTGTGGCCACCGAGATACTTGGTCGCGCTGTGCACCACGAGATCCGCACCGAGCGCCAGGGGGTTTTGATTCACCGGCGAGGCGAAGGTGCTGTCCACCACCAGCAGCGCCCCCGCCAGGTGCGCGGCCTCGGCGACAGCGCCTATATCCAGCACGGCGAGGTCCGGATTGCCGGGCGTCTCGATGATGACGACGCCGAAACCGGCAGAGAGGACCTCGTCGAGCGCCTCCATCTCGTCGGGGAAGGCCAGGTGCCCCCGCCACCCGAGCGCCGGGAGACGCTCCGAGACCAGCTCCAGCGTGCCCCCGTAGGCGTTGCCGACCACGGCCACCCCGCCCTGCCCGTGCGCCATGCATACAGCGGAGATCGCGGCCATGCCGGCCCCGAACACCAGCGCCGCCTCACCGCCCTCCAGTGCGGCGAGCTGGCGTTCCACGGCAAAGATCGTCGGATTGCTGCCGTAGCGCGTATACAGAGGACGGCGGTCCGGTGCGGCGGCAGCCTCGCGTAGCGCCTGCGTGTCCGTAAAGCCGAAGGTGGTGGTGTTGTAGACCGGCACGTACGGCGCCCCGTAAGGGTCGGCAACCTGCCCCGCATGGATACAGCGCGTGGGGAAACGCTCATCGCTCGCCATGGGTCCTCCGTCAAGGCGTATGTGGAATTCGCAGAGGATGACCGATCCCGCGGCGTCATGCGAGGCGGCGCCCCGTCAGTCACTTCACGCCGGTGGCGGATCGCCCGGCGTCTCCTTTTCTTCCGGTCCCCGTTCACCGTTGAATCCGGCGTCGTCACGCACCGCCGGCGGTTCACCCTCCGTTTCCCCGAGCGTCGCAACGTCCCCGGGTGCGCCGCTCCCCGCAGCACGCGGATCCAGCGCCAGGACCGCCTGCGTGGTCCGCGGCACGGCGACGAATGCCCCCTTCTCCGCCTGTGACGCGGCGCGCCCGGCCGAAATCGCGATCAGCACGAGGACGACGAGCGAGGCGTGCACGCCGGCGGTGAAGAGAAACACCCCGGCGGGACCGGCCATGTCCATCACCAGCGACGCCACCGGCGGACCGATCACCGCCCCCAGGCTGAACACGAGCAGGAGCAGGCTACTGACCTCGATAAAGGCCTGATTGGGCGCATAGTCGTTGGCGTGGGCGACGCACAGGGAATACACCGGCAACGCGCTCGCCCCGAATGCGAAGGCCGCGATCTGCAGCACGTGGGCGTCCCTGCCGAACGAGCCGGCGAGCACGACCCCGCTGATGCTGGCGAAGAGGCAGGTGAACACGATCACCTTGCGCCGGTCCACGCGGTCCGACCACCATCCCAGCGGCCACTGGGTAAACACGCTGCCGAGAATCGCCACCGCCATGAACAGCCCCACCCCCATGGCGTCCAGCCCACCGGCCTCGGCAAACAGCGGGGCAAGGGTCCAGAACGTGCCGTTGGCGACGCCGACACCGAGGCAGCCGAGCACACCGACCGGCGAGACAGCCAACAGTCGCCCGAGGACCGGTGGCGCTCCGGCCTGCGCCCCCGGCGCCTGCATGGTGGTGAAGGCCACCGGGAGAATGGCCAGGGAGACGGCAATGGCCGCCAGCACCAGCGGCACCGAGTCGACCGGCCCCGCCCAGCCGAAGGCGAGCTTGCCGGCGATGAGCGCCGCCCAGCTCACGAGCATGTAGGCCGCGAGCACGCGGCCCCGTGTTGCCGTCGGGGCGAGGTCGTTGAGCCAGCTCTCGGTGGCGATGTAGAGCCCGGCGAAACCGAAGCCCACCACCATGCGCAGCCCGAACCACAACGCGTCGGTCATCAACAGCGTGTGTGCAAGCAGTCCGGCGGCCACCAGGGAGCTGAACCCCGCGAACGCCCGGATGTGCCCGACCCGGTGTATGAGCGCCGGCACCGCGAGGCAGCCGAGAATAAAACCACCGTAGTAGCCGGACCCCAGCAGCCCTATGGCCAGGTTGCTGAAGCCCATCGTCCGGGCCTCCAGGGGCACGACGACGCCCTGCAGCCCCGACCCCGTCTCCAGCAGCGCAACCGCAATCAGCAGCTGGGCAATGGAGATCAGCGTCCGTGCCATGGGTCCCACTCCTGAGCGTTGCCGGAATCCCTCCCGTTATACGCGATTCACCCGGTCGCAGGTCCGTCTCCATCGCCGGGGACCGCACCACTCTTGACCGCCATCATGGCGGGGCGCTGCCGTTGCGCGACCATTGGCGTGTTGACTCATGCGAGCGGCGGGGAGGTGATCCATGCTGCCCTACGCACCGTCCGGGGAATCGTTCCGGGCCGTCGACCGTCTCTACCACGCCTGGCAGGGGCGGCTCACCAGCGCCGTCTCACCCGCCGCCGTGGCGCTGGCGTTCCAGGACTGGGCCAGCCACCTCGGCAACTCACCCGGCAAGCAGACCGAGCTCGCCTTCAAGGCACTGAGCAAGTGGTCGCGCTGGGCGGACTTCGCCTGTCGCTGCCACATGGAAACGCACGCCCCGGACGCCATAGATCCGTTGCCTCAGGATCACCGTTTCGACCATGCCGGCTGGCGCATGCCGCCGTTCCGAATGCTCCAGCAGGGCTTCCTCCTGACCCAGCAGTGGTGGCACAACGCCACCACGGACGTCTCCGGCGTCTCGCCGCACCACCAGGACGTGGTCGCCTTCATGGCGCGCCAGTGGCTGGACGTCTTCTCGCCGGCGAACTTCCTGGCGACCAACCCGGAGCTGCTGGAGACGACGTTCCACGAGGGCGGGAACAACCTCCTGCGCGGCGCCCGCAACGCGCTTGGGGACTGGAACCGTCTGATGTCCGGCATGCCCCCGCCGCCACCGGCGGATTTCGTGGTCGGGCAGGACGTCGCGGTCACCCCCGGCAACGTCGTCTACCGCAACGGGCTGATGGAGCTTATCCAGTACACCCCCGCCACCACCGAGGTGTACGCGGAGCCGGTACTGATCACCCCGGCGTGGATCATGAAGTACTACATCCTTGATCTCTCCCCGGAGAACTCCCTGGTCCGTTACCTGGTGGCACAGGGGCACACCGTGTTCATGATCTCCTGGGTGAACCCCGGCGAGGACGACCGTGACATCGGCCTCGCCGATTACCTGGATCGCGGCTTCTACCGGGCCCTGTCCGTCGTGCGCCGGCTGATCCCCGACGTACCCGTACACACGGTGGGCTACTGCCTTGGAGGCACGCTGCTCGCAATCGCGCTCGCCGCCCTGCGGGGCGAGGCACAGCGCCAGGTGGCGAGCATGACCCTGTTCGCCGCGCAGACGGACTTCAGCGAGGCCGGTGAGCTGATGCTGTTCATCGACCCGGCTCAGGTGGCCTACCTGGACGACGTGATGTGGGATCAGGGCTACCTCGATCCCAAGCAGATGGTCGCGGCATTCCAGCTCCTGCGTGCCAACGACCTGATCTGGTCGCGCATGACCCGCAGCTACCTGCTGGGGCGTGAGGAGACGATCACGGACCTGATGGCCTGGAATGCCGACAGCACCCGGCTGCCATTCCGAATGCACTCCGAGTACCTGCACCGGCTCTTTCTCGCCAACGACCTCGCCGAGGGCCGATACCGGGTCGACGACCAGCCCATCGCACTGACGGACATCCACGTCCCCGTCTTCGCCGTTGGCACGGAGACCGACCATGTCGCACCGTGGCGCTCGGTGTACAAGATCAAGCTGCTCACCGACACGGCCGTTACCTTCGTGCTTACCAACGGCGGCCACAACGCCGGCGTGATCAGCGAGCCCGGTCATCCACACCGGCACTTCCGGATCGGCACGCGCACCGAGGGCGACCCGTACCTGGACCCGGATGAGTGGCAGGCTTCCCTCGCCCCGGTCGACGGTTCCTGGTGGCCCGCTTGGGCCGAATGGCTCGCGCGCCACTCCGGCGCCACGGTGCCGGCCCGTCCCCCCGAGCGTGGCCGTGACCGCGGGACCTCGCTGCCCGACGCCCCGGGCACGTACGTCCACATGAGCTGACCGGCATGATCAGCCCGTCCACCACAACGGGAACCACCTGTACCCGCCGCATGCCCGTCACGGCATGCCACGGCCCTCACCGGAGCCGATATGCCGACGGTTCGGGCACCGGCCGGAGCGGGCGCACGGCACGGATGTGGACTGGATCAAAGGGGACACTGGCCCGGGAATCCGACCTTCCCGCGGCCCGCATTCAGCGCAACACCGACGACACGTTCATTCTCCACCCGGCCTGATCCACGATCGGCGGCGATGAACCAGAAAAAAGGCGCGCCATGACGGCGCGCCCCTGTTACCGCTCCAGCCCGAAGGGCGGGACGCCGGTCACTCCTCGAGGGCGTTGTCGTGAACGTACTCAAGCACCTGCACGGCATCGTCCGCGTTCTGCGTGAAGATATCGATGCCGTTCTGATCGCCATCGATGGCCGGGATGCTGTCGAAGCTCACCGCCTCGAGGATATCCGTGGGGGTGGGCACGTAGACGTTGTTATCCGGATCGTACACCAGCGCCGTGACCTCGCGGTCGAACCGGGCGGTCCGGTCATAGGTGTAGTCCGAGACCAGTGCACCGAGCTCGTCGTCAACGCCGATGAAGCTGCTGATGTAGACGACCTCGTCGACGGTGAGCTCACCGGTCTTGTCGGACGCGCCGGCGATTGCGGACGCCGCGAGCGTGCCCAGCACATCCGGAGCCACCCGCAGGGTCAGGGTGCTGGAATCACCGCCCTCGTCCTGGGCCACCACGGACAGCACGTAGTAGCCATCCACCGTCTCGCCCGAACTGGCCTCCAGCAGGGCCTTGTAGATCGCGAGGTTCTCCAGCGGCGAGTCGATGGTGTTGCCCAGCAGGTCCACGAGGCGACCGGCCTCGTCGGTCACGTCCATGAGGTTCGCCTCGGTGATGGTCATGCCGTCCACCTTGGCCAGGGCCTCGGTGAGCGAGTGATCCAGCACCGACGACGGCGCCCGCGCGACATTGAGCCGCCCGAACTCCACCTCCATGACCTGGTCGGCCAGCTCATCGGGGAGCTCGCCGTCCTCCGTCAACTGCGCCACCTCGGTACAGTCGGCATTGAGGCAGGGCTGGACATTGCCGTTATCGTCCAGCACCGGATTGCCCTCGTCGTCGCGCAGGATCGCCCAGAGGTCACCGTAGTCGCCGCCCTTGGACGTGCCGGGCTCGGCGTTGCCGCGCCCGGGCTTGCCGTCACGTCCGGGGACACCGGCCCATGCCGGACGATCCGAGTCCTCCTCGGCATCCTCGCCCGCGGCGTCGCTACCGCGACGGCCTCGCATCACCTCGTCCTCCAGTGCCGAGCCACCGCCGTGGCCGCCACTGCCCTGCATGCCCTGACCACCCTGGCCACCCTGACCGCGCTGGCCACCGCCCTGGCCGCCACCACCGGCGCCCTTGCCGGCACCGTTGTGATCCTGCGCCACGGCGACACTCGTGGACGGCGCAACGATCGGCAGCGCCATCACAGACGCCGCGCCAATGGCCAGCGCGAGGCCGGTCCCGAAAAGTCCCTGTCTGATTTCCATGGTTGCGTCCTCTCTATCCCTTCCGGCAGGTGCCCCGATTCCAGGTACACCCTGCATTCCCAACAACAAGCCGGGCTGAAAATTCCGGATCACTATCACGCGTTGCCTGGCAATCCCTCCCCGACGCGCCCCGGCGACGGTCCGCCCTCAAGAGTGTGAATCCTGCTCCGGACGCTCCTCACCGCCCTCGTGGTCATCGTGGCCGTGCTCCATGCGCTCGTCCGGGTGCTCGCCGCCTGCAGCGTGGTCCTGGTCGCTGTCGTCGTGCTCCCCGCCCTCGTGCTCACCGCCCTCGCCGCCACCGCCGTCGCGGTGGCCACGGAAGACCTCGTCCTCGAGCAGGCTGCCATCGTGGCGCGGGTTGGCCGCAGAGTGACCGCCGCCCTGGTGGCCGACCCCGTCATAGCCGATACCGCGACCGGGACCGCTGTGGCCGTCGTGTCCGCCACTGTGGGCATCCTCGGCCACCGCCACGGCAACGGTTGCCAGGAGCACCGCGCCGGCGAGCACCATGACACACCGACGGATGCGCTTATTTGAGCTGCTGTTCACGTCTTGCCTCCCCGGTCAGAACCGATAGCCGAGACCGATGCGGAAGAGATCCTCGTCGCTGTCGAAGGTCTCGGTGCCCGTGTCGTAGCGGATCGAGTAGTCCTCGTAGTCCGTGCGGGTGTAGTCGAGACGGACGAAGGCGTGCTCGGAGGTCGGGACCTCGACGCCAATGCCGGCCCGCGTCGCCCACACGTCCCGCTCATCGCGCACGTGCACGCCGATGCCGTCGAAACGGTAGTCCGTGTCCAGCTCCGCGCGGACACGACCGGCCCGCGCATAGACCAGGGCGTTGCCCCCCAGGAGGTAGCCGACGCGCAGGCCCAGACCGTAGGTCGGGCCGCGGTCGACGGAGTAAATGCGTCTGTCGGGCCGCCGGGCGGAGTCCCAGCCGGCCTCGGAGTGCTCCGCCTCCGCCTCGACGCCGAGATAGAGTGACCCCAGGCGGGCGCCGTAGCCGCCGAACACGCCGGCCACGCCGCCGTCCCCGGCTCGCTCCGCGGAGAGATCCCCGACCCCGGCCTGGCCGCGGTTGTCGCCCCGGTTGTCCGTGTGCAGCGAGCCCCAACCGAGCTGGGCGCCGACGTATGGACCGGTAAACACGTCCGGGCTGCGGCTGACCGTGCGCTGCGGCGCGGCGTCGAAGAACCGGTAGCCGAGACCGAGGGTGATGGCGGATGCTTCCGGCGAGAACCGGTCGGTGCCGTTGCCGTAATCGACGTCGTAGCCGTCGTAATCCGTATAACGCCACTCCAGCCTGCCGAATAGCCGGCGTGTCAGCGACAGCTCCATACCCGTGCCGAGGCTCACGCCGCGCTGAGTCCCGGTATCGCTCACCATGCTGCCACCGTGGGCGTAATGGGTATCGAACTCGGCCGCCGACAGACCCGCATGGCCGTACAGCATCGCGCCGTCGTTGACCCAGTAGCCGAGTCGAACGCCGCCACCGTAGCGCTCGTTACGCTGTGAGCCGAAATCGCGCTCGTCGCGGTGATGTCGCCACTCCCCGTTCGCCTTATCGATCTGCGCTTCCAGCGCCAGCAGCCAGCGGTCCATGCCCCAGCCGTAGCCGACGAAGCCGCCGGCGACGGTGGAGAAGTCGCCGAAACGGCCATCCACGCTGCCGTTGCCGGAAGCCGGCCCGCGGTGACCGCTGAACTCCGCACTCGTGAACGCCCGCCCCCCATGCACGCCGACATAGGCACCGGAGCGCGACTCACCGCGCAGCGCCCGGATCGGCGGCGCGGAAAGACTCGCGTCGATACCGACGTAGGTGGTGGCGTCCTGGTAGTCCGCCGCGTCCATGTTCGACTCGCGGCGCTCGAAGATATGGCCACCAGTAAGGGTCAGCCGGGGGGTGAGCCGGTAGCTCAGGCGGAGTCCGACCCCGGTGACGTCATCGGTGCGGTCACTGTCCCTGTAATCGCTGCGCACCCAGTACACGGGGACGGAGGCACTGAACCGCCGGGTAATGCGGTGATCCAGCGTCGCCCGGGTAATACTGTCCACCGCCCCGGCCACGCCGGGCAGCGTGGTCTCCTCGATGGAGCGCGAGAAGCTCACCTCCACGCCGGTACGCGGTGTCACGTCGGTCTCCACGCGTGCCCCGGCATCCCACGCCTCGATGCGATCGAATCGCGGGTCGTCATAGTCCTGCTGCATATGACCGACCAGCAGCTCCGCCGAACCGCCCGGCAACGGCCGGGCCAGCCCCACCGCAACGGAAGCGCCGTCGCTGGAGCGCTGGAAACCGAAGTCGGTGTAGCGGTCTTCGTAGTCCCGACGGTTGACCGCCGCCTGCACGAAGGGCCGCCAGCCCGCGTCCCGCCGGAGCAGCACGCGGCCACCGAGCTCGTATTCCTGGCGGTTACGGTCGTCGTTGTTGGCGAAGCCGCCCCCGGTGAGCGGGACGTCCTCGAAGTCCAGATCCGTCGCCGTCAGCCCACCGCGCACCTCGACCCCCCCGACGGGCAGGGCCGTTCCCAGTACCGCCTGGGTCTGGTCGTACTCCGTGGGCTCGGCCGCCGTGCCGGGTGTATCGACAGCGCTGCGGTCCTCGTGATCGGAGACCGATGACAGCGAACCGAACACGCTGCCCCCGCCACGAAGCTCATAGCGCTCGTCCAGGCGGAGGTAGTGATCGGTGTAGTCCTCGTCGGAATGCCCGGTGTAGCGTGCCCGCTCTGCGCCGGCACGCAGCCTGAGCTCGTGGCGCTGCCAGTCCGACGTCGCCGATAGCCACGGCGTGACCGTCGTCACCAGCGAGGACTCAGGGTCGGAAGGCGTGGCGTAGAGGTTGTCCTCGTGCCCGCGCGTCACGCCGGCACCGAGATCGAGGTAGAAATCCCCGACGCGTACCCCCTTTGCCGCGTCCCCTTTGTTATCCGTGTCAGCGCCGTCGCCGACGCCCGTCTGTGCCGCTGCCGTGCCCCCGGCCACCACCAGCACCATTGCCAGTGGGAACAACCTGCCCCGCATCACCCCTCCGGTACTAACCTGTCCACATTCGAACCGGCCCGCCCGTCCGATTCGTCATTCGGCATATACATATCAGCATATTGCATATACCGGGGAACACCTTACCGAACGTTTCAGGTCAGGAATTGACCGGAGTCAATGACACTGCTTTTTGTGCACAGCGCGCAGAGACGGACTCTACCGCCCGGTTAGGCGGGCATCTCCACACCGTCCGCGATATAGGCAAGGGACAGCGCGTTGCGCAGCGTGATGCGCCGACCGTCGACGCCGATGATGCCCTCGCGCCCGAGCTGCGAGACGGTGCGGCTGACGGTCTCCAGGGTGATGTTCAGATAAGCCGCGATCTCCCGCCGCCCCATCGCCAGGCGCAGGCGCATGCCGTCGAAGCCGCGGCGGCAGCGGCGCTCGGCCATGTCCAGGAGGAACCCGGCAACGCGCTGCCGCGCCGAGCCCCGGCAGGCGCCGAGCAGGCGCTCCCTTGCCGTGCTGAGCTCCTCACGCAGCAGTCGGTTGACCGCCTGCCGGACGCGCGGATCCGCCGCCATAGCCTCTTCCACGGTCTCCCACGGGAGCTCGCAGACGCGGCTGCGCTCGAGCGTCACCAGCCGCTCGTCCGGGGCCATGCGTTCACCGGCATCGAGCCCGATCGGCTCGCCCGGCAGGGTGAAGCCGGCGATGACCTCCTCGCCGGTCGCCGTGTAGCGCGAGCGCTTGACCGCCCCGGAGCGCAACACCCCGAGGCAACGTCCCGGCCGCCAGCGAAGCGCCTGACGCGCCGGCAGGGTCACGCGTTGGTGCACCATCGGGGTGTCCGGCTCGCCGACGGGATTGCGCAACCCCTCCGGGAAGCACACGCGGTAGAGGTCACAGTCGGTGCAGCCCTGCAGCACCGGTATTGTGTCCCCGCGGTCAAGGGCCTGTGACGGCGCGTCGGTCGACATGGCTTACCCTCCTGATCGATCATTAACCTGCATTAAATATACATGTATTTTCCCGAGTGCAATAACAGGAGCCCGTCATGACCGAGTCCCGACCGCTAGTCTACGCCTGCTCCGGCTGCTCCAATGTCGCCCAGCTCGCAAACCGTGTCGCCGTGGCCATGGACCGCGACGGCCGCGCGGAGATGTCCTGCATTGCCGGTGTCGGCGGCGGTGTGCGCTCACTGGTGCGCCGGGCCCGCAGCGGCCGGCCCGTCATCGCCATCGACGGCTGCCCTCTGGCCTGTGTCCGCCACTGCCTCGAGGGCGTCGGCGTCACCGCCGACTACCACACGACGCTGACGGATCACGACCTGCGCAAGCGCTACCGCGAGGACTACGGCGAGGAGACGGTTGCCGAGGTGCGCCAGCGCGTCGAGGCCGAGGCCACCGGCGCGGGCCTGTTCGCGCCAGCAACGGATGCCTCCGCGGTTCGCGGCTGACCCCGCGCAAGGCCGGCCGGGACACCGCCCGTAACCGGGGCGCCCCGGCCGGGCCGAACGAAGCATCGTGGTCAACATGCATTCCAAGTGTTTCTTTTAAGATGTATCTATAGTACTTTTTAATCGGAACATAGGGGATTCAACCATGCACATCGTCAGCGACACCGCCGAAACCGCCCCCGCCGGCAGCTTCTACCACGCCCTGGGTGACGAGGTCGCACTGTTCGGGCACGCCGCCGCCGAGCGCCTGCCGGTACTCATCAAGGGCCCCACGGGGTGCGGCAAGACACGGTTCGTTCAGCACATGGCGGAGCGTCTGGAGCGCCCGCTCTACACCGTCGCCTGCCACGACGACCTGACCGCCGGCGACCTCGTCGGCCGCCACCTGCTCGGCAGCGAGGGTACCTACTGGCAGGACGGTCCGCTGACCCGCGCGGTGCGCGAGGGCGGGATCTGCTACCTCGACGAGATCATCGAGGCGCGCAAGGACACCACCGTGGTGCTCCATCCCCTCGCCGATGACCGCCGGGTGCTGCCGCTGGACGCCACCGGCGAGCTGATCGAGGCCCACCCGGACTTCCTGCTGGTGGTCTCGTACAACCCCGGTTACCGCAACCTGATGAAGGGCCTGAAGCCGAGCACGCGGCAGCGCTTCGTGGCCCTGTCCTTCGGCTACCCCGACGCCGCCGCGGAGCGGCAGATCGTCGCCCGGGAAGCGGGGATCGACACGGCACGGGCGGAGCAGCTCGTGCGCTTGGCCACGGACCTGCGACGCCTCGACGGTCACGACCTCGAGGAGGCCGCCTCCACCCGGCTGCTGGTCCACGCGGCCCGGCTGATCGCCCGGGGCGTGGCACCGCTCGCGGCCTGCCGCGCCTGCCTGGCGGAGCCGCTGAGCGACGAGCCCGCCGCCCTGGAGGCGCTGATGGATGTCGTCGGCGCCCACCTCGGCTGACCCCGCGGACCGGAACACCGCTTTCTCAACCTTCAGGGGGACATTCGATGTCGGAACGTTTTACCAAGGGCATGGCCCGAAACATCTACTACGGGGGGAGCCTGTTCTTCATCCTCCTGTTCCTGGGACTCACCTTCGATACGGTGACGGCGCTGCCCGACCGCGAGAATCGCGCGGGGCTGACCGATACCGTTGCCGAGGGCAAGGAGGTGTGGGAGCAGAACGACTGCATCGGCTGCCATACCCTGCTCGGCGAAGGTGCCTACTTCGCCCCCGAGCTCGGCAACGTCTTCGAGCGCCGTGGCAACGGCAACGAGGCCGCGTTCAAGGCGTACCTCAACGCCTGGATCAACGCCCAGCCCACCCAGGCCCCGGGCCGTCGGCAGATGCCGCAGTTCAATCTCTCCGACCACGAGATCAACGCCCTCGCGGAGTTCCTGATCTGGACCTCGCGCATCCGCAACAACGACTGGCCGCCGAACGTCGAGGGCTGAACGGTCAATGAACCAGGGGGACACGAGCATGAAATACCAGAGCCAGTCGGTGGCGATGCCCTACTTCGTCTTCGCCATCGTCCTTTTCTTCGGCCAGATCGCCTTCGGGCTGATCATGGGCCTGCAGTACATCATCGGGGACTTCCTCTTCCCGCTGATCCCCTTCAACGTCGCGCGCATGGTGCACACCAACCTGCTCATCGTGTGGCTGCTGTTCGGCTTCATGGGCGCGACCTACTATCTCGTGCCCGAAGAGGCCCAGCGCGAGCTCCAGAGCCCGTGGCTGGCACGAGTGCTGTTCTGGGTGTTCGCCATCGCGGGCACGCTGACCATCATCGGCTACCTCGCCGTGCCTTACGCGCGGCTGGCCGAGCTCACCGGCAATGAGTACTTCCCGACCATGGGCCGCGAGTTCCTGGAGCAGCCCACCATCACCAAGGCCGGCATCGTGCTGGTCGCCCTCGGCTTCCTCTACAACGTCGGCATGACCGTGCTGCGCGGGCGCAAGACCGTGATCAACATGGTCCTGATGACGGGCCTCGTGGGGCTGGCGGTGATGTTCCTGTTCGCCTTCTACAACCCCTCGTCGCTGACCATGGACAAGTACTTCTGGTGGTGGGTCGTGCACCTCTGGGTCGAGGGCGTGTGGGAGCTGATCATGGGCAGCATTCTCGCCTTCGTGCTGATCAAGACCACCGGCGTGGACCGCGAGGTCATCGAGAAGTGGCTGTACGTGATCATCGCCATGGCCCTGATCACCGGCATCCTCGGCACCGGTCACCACTACTTCTTCATCGGCGCGCCGTCGTACTGGCTGTGGATCGGCTCGGTGTTCTCGGCGTTCGAGCCGCTGCCCTTCTTCATGATGCTGCTCTTCGCCTTCAGCATGGTCCGGCGCCGGCGGCGCAACCACACCAACCGCGCGGCCACGACCTGGGCGCTCGGCACCTCGGTGGTGGCCTTCCTCGGCGCCGGCGTGTGGGGCTTCCTCCACACCCTGGCACCGGTGAACTACTACACCCACGGCAGCCAGCTCACCGCCGCCCACGGCCACCTCGCCTTCTTCGGGGCCTACGCGATGATCAATCTAGCGATCATCTCCTACGCCGTACCCGCGCTGCGCGGCCGGCCCGAGGGCAACAGCGCCCGGGCCCAGTCGCTGGAGATCGCGAGCTGCTGGCTGATGAGCCTGTCGATGCTCGCCATCACGGTGTTCCTCACCGCCGCCGGCGCGATGCAGATCTGGCTGCAGCGCTGGCCGGAGAGCGGCCAGGCCCTGTCGTTCATGGCCACCCAGGAGAAGCTCGAGCTCTTCTACTGGCTGCGATTCGGCGCGGGCGTGCTCTTCGCCGTAGGCCTGGTGCTCTACGCGGCGAGCTTCTTCGTCGGCGAGCGCGCGGGTGACACCGCGCACGACGCCGCGGCGGCCACGACCTAGGGGAGGCCCGTGCCATGGAAGAGGTCGTCGGTCTCGGCTGGCACCGGGTGATCACCCGCCTCGCGCGGCGGGACCACCCCGAGGCGGCGGTGGCGCTCGCCGACGAGCAGGCCCGGCTCGGGCTCGTGCTCCGTGCCCTCGGCGGCGACGCCGGCCTGCGCGTCACCGCCGCCACGCCGCGGGCGGTCCGGGCCCGCCGACGCTGGCTGGAGCGCGTGGCCGGCACCGGCCACCGCCATCCGCTGGCATGGCGTGACGGCGAGCGGGTCTGCGTGCCCGAGCGCATCGCCTGCTTTCCGGACGCCGGGCGCAACCGCGACCTCTACCTCTGGCTGATAGCGCTCGCCAGCCGCTCCGATCCCCACGGCGGGGACTGGTTCACCGGCAACCAGGCCGCGGTCCGGCGAACCCTTGCGGCCTTCCCCGGCCTGACACCGGTGTACCGGCGGCTGGTGGCGGCGACGCTCGCCGCGCGCCGCGATCCGGACCGGCTCGGCCGTGCGGAAGGGCGCCGCGAGGCCGCGATCCGCGCCGCACTGGAGGACCCCGGCAGCCGGACGGCGCTGCCGGCGGCGCGGGGCCAGCCGGAACCGGTCCCGGTCTGGCTCTACCCGGCTCCGGAAACCGGCACGGCCCCGACGCCGGCGGAACGCGATGACGACGCCACGGAGACCACCGCCGGCACGCCGCCGCGGGGCCGGGGGCGCAAGGCCGCGGAGTACGTCGAGGACACGGACGGCCGCAGCGGGCTGATCGTCTTCCGGCTCGAGAGCCTGTTCTCGTGGTCGGAGTACGTCCCCGTGGACCGGACCGTGGACGACAGCGAGGACGAGGACGCCCCGCGGGTCGCCGAGGACCTGGACCGGCTCAGCCTCAGCCGCACCGGCACGGCGCCGGCCTCACGCCTGCGTCTGGATCTCGACCTTCCCGCTGCCGGCGACGACGACACGCCCCTCGGCGACGGCCGGCTGCTGCCGGAATGGGACTGGCGCCGGGGCGAGCTGCGCCCCCGGCACTGCCGGGTCGTGCCCCTGCTGCCCCGGGACGCCGCACCGATGGCCATTCCCACCCACCTTGCTGCCCCGGCCGCGCGGCTGCGGCGCCGCTTCGAGGCCCTGCGCCCCGAGCGTTACTGGCAGCGCCGCCAGGCCAGCGGCCGGGCCCTGGACCTGCCCGCGTGCATCGAGCACCGCACCGCCCGCCGCCGCGGCCGGGCCGACACGGCGCCACGCCTGTGGGCGGATCCGCGGGAGCAGCAGCGCGACCTGGCCTGCCTCGTGCTCGCGGACCTGTCGCTGTCCACCGAGGCCTGGGTGGACGACGACCACCAGGTGATCGAGGTGGTGCGCGACAGCCTGCACCTGCTCGGCGAGGCCCTGGACGCCGGCGGCGACCGCTTCGCCATGTACGGCTTCTCCTCGCGCCGGCGTTCCCACGTGCGCTTCAGCCTGCTCAAGAACTTCGCCGAGCCCTGGGGTGAGACCGCCCACGGCCGCATCCACGCGCTGCGCCCGGGCTACTACACCCGCATGGGCGCGGCGGTGCGCCAGGCCACCGAGATCCTCGCCGAGCAGCCGGCCTCCCAGCGCCTGCTGCTGCTGCTCACCGACGGCAAGCCCAACGACCTGGACGTCTACGAGGGGCGCTACGGGCTGGAGGACACGCGCCACGCCCTGCTGGAGGCGCGCCGCGCCGGCGTCACACCCTTCTGCGTGACCATCGACCAGGAGGCGGCGGACTACCTGCCTTACCTCTTCGGCCAGCGCCACCACGCCCTGCTCCACCGGGCCCAGGCCCTGCCGGAGCTGCTGCCGCGGCTCTACCTGCTGCTCACGGAGGCGACGGCATGAGCGATGCAGCCGCTGACACCGCGCGCCCCGGCGCCTATGCCGTGCCGGGCGATCTGGCGATGTGGTGGTTCATCCTCGCCGAGCTCGCCGTGTTCGGCGCCCTGCTCGCCAGCCTGATCGTCGCCGGCGCGCTGGCTCCGGAGGTGTTCGCGGCCGGGCGTGCCGGACTGCACCCCGTCGCCGGCCTGGCCAACACCGTGATGCTGCTGACGGGCAGCTACCTCGTCGCCCGCGGCATCGACGCCGCCGCCGCGGAGGGCCCGCGCCGCTGCGCGCCGTGGTTCCTGGCCGCGACGCTGGCCGGCGCCGGCTACGTGGCCGTCAAGCTCGGTGAATACGCCGACCTCGCCGCCGCGGGATACAATCTGCGCACGAGCACCTTTCATTTCTTTTACTTCTTCACCACGGTGTTCCACCTTATGCACGTGGTGCTGGGCATGATCGTGCTGGCGGCAGTGGCCCGGCGGTGCCGGCGGGGCGATTACGACGACGAGGGGCTCAGGGCCCCGGAGAGCGCGGCGAGCTACTGGCACATGGTGGATCTGGTATGGCTCGCGCTCTTCCCGCTGCTCTACGTGCTGCCATGAGCCGGGCCGAGACACTGTCGCAGCACTGGATCATGCTGCTCGCGCTGACCGTCGCCGCGGCACTGGCAGCCACGGTGGTGCCTGCCCCCTGGCTTACGCCGGCGGTGGCGGCGCTGACCGTGATCAAGGGGCGCACGGTGATCGACTCGTTCATGGGGCTGCGTGGCGCCTCGCCGCTGCTGCGCCACTCGGTCAGCGCCTGGCTCGCGGGGGTGGTCGCTCTGGGCGTGGTCATACGGCTGACATGATGAATCACAAATAACTACCTCTTTAGAGGTATCTCATCGATGGTATGACTGTCCGTCGGACGGTACACTCAACACGATGCACACCGCGTCACCTCCGGGTAACGCGTCAGCGGAGGCTCCCAGCCCATGCGATTGACCCTCTACACCGACTACTGCCTGCGCGTGCTCATGTACCTCGGTGTCAAGGAAGACCGGTTCGCGACGATCAGCGAGATCGCCGAGCGCTACGACATCTCCCGTAACCACGTGATGAAGGTGGTCTACGGACTCAGCCAGTCGGACTACATCCGAACCGTTCGCGGCAAGAACGGCGGCATGTACCTCCAGCGCGCCCCGGAGAGCATCAACCTGGGGGCACTGATCCGCGACACGGAGCAGGATCTCGCCCTGGTGGAATGCTTCGCGCCGGACAACCGTTGCGTCATCACGCCGAGCTGTCGGCTGACCCACATCCTGGGCGACGCCCTCAAGGCCTTCTTCGCGGAACTGGACAAGCATACCCTCGCGGACCTGCTCACCACCCGGGACGACATGCGCGAGCTGCTCGGCATCCGCGGCATCCCCGTGGTCCAGGCGGCGAAGAGCGGCTGACGGGGTCACCGCCGCGGCCGGAACACCAGCCGGCTGGAGAGCACGAAGTTCACGCTCATGCCGCCGGCGCCGCCGACTAGCACCGCGCACAGCGGCAGCAGTGCCGTACCGGCGGGCACTGCGGCCGCCACGCCCCGGCCCGCATGGAGCACGAGCGCGAACAGCGCGAGGTTGAGGGCACCGCCGGTCGCGTGGGCGCTGTAGAAGCTCAGCAGCTGTGGCAGCACCCGCCGCCTGCGCCGGTGCCCCGCGAAGGTGAACCGGCGGTTGAGGAAATACCCCACGGTCATCGCCAAGGCCAGTGAGCCGAGGCGCGCGGCACGCAGGCCCACCGGACACAACGCGTGAATGGTGTACAGGCCGGCGGCATCCACGCCGGCCATCACGCCCCCGACCAGGGCAAAGCGGGCGAACGTCGCGCCACCCGCCGTCGACCGCGTCACGCCACCGTCCCGCCTTGGCCTCATGCTGGGATACCCGCGTCGCCTGATCTGCCGACACCATACCGTGCCCCCGGGGGCGCCACCGTGACAGCCGGGTTTCACGTGTGCGCCACGCCCGCCGGCAGCAGTGCCGGCGACGCCGCCGGAGAAAACCGTGGCGGCGCTCAGGCCGCGTCGCTGTCGGCGCTTTCGCCCAGAAGGAACAGCGGCGAGGTCAGGTCGCGCGGATCGGCGGCCCGGCGCGGATTCGCCGGGTAGAAGCAATCGCCGAGCCCGGGGCGACGGCGGAAGTGACGGGTGCGCTTGTAGGGCAGCTTCATGAACCCGGCGATCCCGACGCCGCGGATCTGGTCCACCGCCTCGGCGATACGCTCCAGCAGCGCGGCGAACTCCGCCTCACGCTCGGGCGCCAGGAGCGTGTAGTAGCTGTGGATCTTCAGGTGCGTGGGCTTGCTCTCGAAGATCACGCAGCCCGTGTGGGGGATGTCGTTGAGCTCGACGATGGCATCGATGATCGGCTGCGGCAGGGCCAGGTACTCGTCCGGATCACGCCCGTCCTCGAAATAGGAATGCGGATGCAGCCGGGCATCCGCGCTCTCCGGCGGCACCACCTCGTAGGGAATGCGCAGGTCCGGCGGCACCTCGAAGGGCTCGCCCTCGCCGGCACGCTCGAGGTGCAGGGTGTGGCGGGCATCGAACATCACGCACTTGAACACGCCCTCGCGCTCCAGCGAGCGCGCCAGGGTTACCACCACGTTCACCGCCGCGGCGAAGGCACTCACCCGGTCCGGGTCGCGCAGTTCCAGGTAACTGTCGATCTCCAGGCCCTCGGGCTTCCAGCGGATGCCCAGCCCGCCCACCACCGGGTAGCGCGAGAGGCGGCTGACCGCGGCCATGAGCGCCTTCTCCCGGTCCCCCATGCCGTGCATGAAGTTCTTGTAGTAGCGCTCGAGCTGGGCGTCGTCCGCGCCGGCCAGGGTGGCCTCCGCCACCTCCTCGCGCAGGAACGACTTGCGCGAGCTGTAGACCACGCTCTCCATGTCCTGCGCCGGCGCGACCTTGATCGGCAACAGGGTCATGGCCGGCCTGGCCGGGCGCGGCACGGCGACGATGCGCCCGAGGTGCGCCATCTCGCCGAGGAAGTAGTCGCCGGCACGGCGACGCTCGTCGGGGTCCCGGCTGAGCAGGCCGTCGAGCACCCGGGCGAAGGGCCGCGGCAGCCCCAGCGCGCGGGCGGGAATCACGTCACTGCCGAACCTACAGGACTGCGCCGAGGCCAGTGCGTACAGGGTACTCGCCACGCCCTGCTCGTCGAAGCGCGGGGAGGACAGGCCGCCGCCCAGCTGCTCCTCGCCGATGAAGTAGACGTCGCCAAGGCGGGCATTGGTCTCGCCACCGCCGGTCATCGCGTCCAGCGAGCAGAACGGCGTGGGCTGATCCTCGTGGTCCACCTGGGCGAACACCGACGAGCCCCAGTCGATCAGCGAGACGCGGCCGTCGTCGGGGTCGTAGACCAGATTCGAGGGTTTGATGTCCCCGTGGACGATGGGCCCGCGGGGATGATGACGCAGGTAGGCTAGCATGTCCGCGAGCTGGCGGGCGATGTGCAGCAGCTCGTCCACGGGCAGCGGCCCCACCTGGATGGAGCGCTGATCCAGGTCCTCGCCGGGGGCACGCTCCATGACCAGGATGCGCTGGCCGTGGATGCGCTCGAAGGCGAGGAAGGCCGGGACGTTGGGGTGACGCACCTGCGAGAGCATGTACGCCTCCTCCTCGAGCCGGTCCTGGATGTGCTGGGCCAGGGTGATACGCGAGAACTTGAACACCTGGCTCGCGCCCTCGCTGCGCCGGCCGGCGAACACAAAGCTGTACGCGCCCTTGCCCAGGAGGCAGACCTGGCGGTAGCCGAGCCCGCGGAGCTGCTCCTCGCACAGCCGCACCCAGGCCTTGAGGCGGTGGGCCTCGTCCTTGCTGAGCAGATAGACCGACTGCTCTTCGGGGATGTAGAAGTGGCGGATCGACTCCGCCGTCGCCGCACGGGACATCGCCCCGCCCCCGTCAGCCCGCCTCTGCGAGCATCAGCGCCGGCTGTTCCAGCAGTCGTTTCCAGTGATTACTGAACCGCGCCATGGTCGCCCCGTCAATCACGCGATGATCGGCGGACCAGGAGATCGGCATGATCCGGCGGGCGACCACGCAGTCCTCCGCGTCGAAGCGCGGCAGCCGCTGGGTGGCCCCCAGGGCGACGATGGCGAGTTCCGGCTTGTTGATGATTGGGGTGGCCACCGTGCCGCCGATCGCCCCGATGTTGGAGATGGTGATGGTCCCGCCCTTCATGTCCTCGGCGGCCACACGTCCGGCCCGCGCCGCCTCGACCAGCTCGTTCAGGGCCTTGGCGGTGGCGAGCAGCGACAGCGACTCCACCCCCTTGATGTTCGGGACGACCAGCCCGTGGGCGGCATCTACGGCCACACCGATGTTGTGCCGGCGGTGGTAATGGATCTCCTCGTGCTCGTCGTCGAAGGTCGCGTTGAGCTGCGGAAAGGCGCGCAGGGTGAGGGACAGCGCCTTGACGAAGAACGGCATCAGGGTGATGCGCACCTCCTCGCGGTAGTGATCGCGGATCTCCGCATACACCTCGGTCAGGGCGGTGACGTCCACCTCGTCGGCGTAGGTGTAGTGCGGGATGGTCCGCGCCGACGCACTCATCTGCCGGGCCATCGCCGCACGCACGCCCTTGAGGGGCTCGCGGCGGATCACCTCGTCGCCGCCGCCCGTGGCGGCGCCCGACGATGCCGAAGCCGGAGCCGCCGCCTCCGCTCCCTTCGCCGGCGCCGTTCCGGCCTCGGCAAAGGCACGCACGTCCTCCTTGTAGACCCGCCCCTTCTTGCCCGAACCAGGCACGGCATGGACGTCCACCCCGAGCTCCCGGGCCAGGCGCCGCACTGCCGGGCTCGCCGGCACCCGTCCGGCGGGCCCGGCGGACCGCCCGTTGCCGTCCCCGGCCGCCGCCGGGGATACCGCCTCGCCACCGGAGGCCGGTTCCGCGGGCGGTGCCGGCGACCGGTCACTGTCCGTCGCCGGCGCCGTAGCGGCATTACCGCCGCCAGGCTCGGCGGCGTCACCGTCCTCGCCGGCGACCTCGATGGCGAACAGCGGCTCGTGCACCCGCGCGATCTCGCCCTTGGCGTAGTAGCGCTTCACCACCCGGCCGGTCTCCATGGCCGGGATCTGCACAAGGGCCTTGTCCGTCATCACGTCGCAGACGGGCTGGTCCTCCTCGACGTTATCGCCCTCCTCGACCAGCCATTCGGAGAGCTCGCACTCGACAATGCCTTCGCCGATATCCGGCAGGATGAAGTCCTTGATCATGGTGGTGCCCTAGAAGTTCACGGTCTGCTCGATCGCGGCGAGCGTCTTGAGGTGGTCCGGCATGTACTCCCGCTCGTGGGCCAGCGGGAACGGCGTGTCCAGGCCCGTGACCCGGCAGATCGGTGATTCCAGGTAGAGGAAGCAGCGCTCCTGGACCGTGGCGGAGAGCTCGGCGCCGAAGCCGGCGGTGCGCGGCGCCTCGTGGTTGATCACCAGCCGCCCGGTCTTGAGCACGGAGCGCGTCACGGTCTCCACGTCCCAGGGCAGCAGCGTGCGCAGGTCGATGACCTCACAGTCGATGCCCTTCTCCGCGGCCATCTCCGCGGCACGGGTCACCACCTCCACCTGCGCCCCCCAGGCGAGCACCGTGACGTCGCCGCCCTCGCGCAGCACCTCCGCGCGCCCGAGCTCGGCGGTGTAGTCCTCCTCCGGGACATCGCCCACCGCCGCGCGGTAGAGGCGCTTGGGCTCGAAGAACAGCACCGGGTCCGGATCACGGATGCTCGCCAGCAGCAGCCCCTTGGCGTTCTCCGGGGTGCTCGGCACCACCACCTTGAGGCCCGGCGTGTGGCAGAAGTAGGCCTCCGGGGACTGGGAATGGTAGTGCCCGCCGGAGATGCCGCCACCGTAGGGGCTGCGGATGGTGAGCCCGCCGACGTTGAACTCGTTGCCCGAGCGGTACCGGAACTTGGCCGTCTCGTTCACGATCTGGTCGAAGGCCGGGAAGATGTAGTCGGCAAACTGGATCTCCGCCACCGCCCGGAAGCCGGCGGCGGCGAGGCCGTTGGCGAAGCCGATGATGCCCTGCTCCACCAGCGGCGTGTTGAAGCAGCGCTCGTTGCCATAGCGGTCGCGCAGGTGACTGGTCGCGCGGAAGACGCCGCCGAACTGGCCGACGTCCTCGCCAAAGCAGATCACCCGCTCGTCCGCCGCCATGGCGGTGTCCAGGGCACTGTTGAGGGCCTGCAGAAGATTCATCCTTGCCATCACTCGATCCGCCCCGCCGTCTTCGGATAGGCGTCCGGGTTCGCCCGCACCTGCTCACGCAACGCCTCGTACTGCTCGGTGAGGTTCCAGGGCGGTGCGGCGTAGACATCCTCGATCAGGCGTGCAAGCGACGGCGCCGGCTTGGCCTCGGCGGTCTTCATCGCGGCAAGGATCTCGTCGCGGTACCCCTGGCGCAGGGCCTCGTCGCGCTCCGCGTCCCACCAGCCCTGCGCCTCCATGAACGCGCGGATGCGTGCGATCGGATCGAAGCGCTGCCAGGCCTCCTCCTCCTTGCGGCTGCGGTAGCCGGAGGGGTCGTCGGAGGTGGAGTGGGCACCGAGGCGGTAGGTCATCGCCTCGATGAGCACGGGCACGCCCTCGCTCACCGCCTGGCGCCGCGCCTCCTGCGTCGCGAGGTAGACGGCGAGGAAGTCGTTTCCGTCGACGCGGATGGAGCGCACCCCATAGCCGACGCCGCGGGCGGCGACGCCGTCGCCGGCGTACTGCTCGCTCACCGGGGTGGAGATCGCATAGCCGTTGTTGCGGCAGAAGAAGATCACCGGGCAGCGGATCACCGCCGCCATGTTCAGCGCGGCGTGGAAATCCCCCTCCGAGGCCGCGCCCTCACCGAAGTAGCAGATGCTGCAGCGCCCCTCGCCGGCGAGCTTCTGGCCGTAGGCGTAGCCCGCGGCCTGGGGGATCTGGGTCGCCAGCGGCGAGGAGACGGTCATGTACGACAGCGCGCGGCTGCCGTAGTGGACCGGCATCTGCCGGCCCTTGCCGAGGTCGTCCTCGGTGGCAAAGAGCTGGTCCATGAACTGCGCCGCGGTGAAGCCGCGGTAGCGCAGCGCGCCCTGCTCGCGGTACTGGGGCAGAATCATGTCGTCCGGTTCGAGCCCGGCCGCACTGCCCACCGTGGCGGCCTCCTCGCCGGTGGCGGTGAGGTAGAACGACAGCCGGCCCTGACGCTGTGCTGCGACCATGCGTTCGTCGAGCAGCCGCGTAAACACCGCGGCGTCGTGCATCGCGAGCACGATCTCCTTCGCCACACCCGAGGGGTCGGCGCCTTCGTAGGGCCTGCCATCCTCGCCGAGCATCCCGTAGATCGGGATGGTCAGCGCGGACTCGGTAATGAAATCCGGGGTATGGATGCGCGGGGCATCCACTGAAGACGGCGCATACATGGCGGACTTCTCCCCTCCTCCGTGATTGTGTTCTGTCCGCGGGCCGATGCCCGCGCCGCTTATCGGTCTCAATGCAGTCTAGCAGCAGCACACCCCGCCGACGCCATCACCGGTCCTGATCCGCACCGGATAGCGATAACGCGCCCGCGAAGGGGCCGCGGACACAGTCCCCCCGTGGCCCACCGGTCTACCCGTAACACGGCGGTGATGGCGGCGCACATGGGGCTCTTCTAGGCTTACCTCCGGGGCGACCGAACCGGTCCCCCGGGATCGCCCCTGCCAGGACCCCGGCAGCGGCCGCGACGCGGCGTACGGGGGTTCCCGGCGGCGATACCGGGGTCGCGGGCATCCAGGAACATAACGACGACCGTGCCCGGACCTTCAGCCCCCGCCACACCGCAACCGGGAGGAGACAATCCATGCGACGTCCACCCATTCGCCGGCACACCCTTCCCGCCGCCCTGGTTATCGCCGCCGCACTCGCGTGCCCGGCCGCCCTCGCCCAGGAGCAGTCGGGCGACAGCGGCGCCCCCGCGGACGCCCTGGCCAGCGCACAGACACGTATCACCGGCCTGGAGAACGATCTCTCAGACGCCCGCGACCGTGCGGACAACCTCGAATCACAGCTCGACGACGCCCGTGAACGCGTCGAGTCGCTCGAACAGCAGCTCACCGAGCGCACCGATGCCCGGGACCGCCTGCGTAACGAGCTCGATAAAGCGAAGGAACAGGTCGGTTCGCTGGAGGCGGAGACCGCCGAGCTGCGCAAACAGCTCACCGCAACGCAGGGCAAGCGGGACGCCTTCGAACAGCAGCTCGCCGAGCGCACCGATACCCGGGACCGCCTGCGCGGCGAGCTCGGCAAGGCAAAAGAGCGGATCGATTCGCTGGAGGCGGAGACCGCCGACCTGCGCGAACAGCTCACCGCGACCCGCAAGGAACAGGGTCGGCTGACCGAGGCGCTGCAGAAGGCACGTCAGCAGGGCGAGGAGACCGCCGCGACACTGGACGACGCCCGCGGGACCATCGACAACCAGAAAAGCACCATCGCCCAACTCCGCGAACGCGCCGGCACCCTGAAGGATAGCCTCGACCAGGCCCGCGCCACCGTGAAGTCGCGGGAGCAGACCATCGCCGGGCTGCGCGCGCAGCTCGCCCCCGCCAACGGCGGCACGGCGTCGCTGGACGAGGCCCGTGCGCAGGCATCCGAGGCCGCGGCGCATTTCCGCGACGTACATGCCGCCCATCGCCGGGACGAGGCCGATGACCAGGCCCTCACCGAAGCACGCCAGGCGCTGCGCGTTGCCCAGTCACTGGTCGCCCGGCTGGAGCACGAAGGGCTCTACGACGTGCGCGGCGGCGACACCCTGGGCCAGGTCGCCGCGAGGTTGTACGGCGAGGCCAACCGCTGGCCCACGCTCTACGAGGCCAACCGGCACGTCCTGGAGAACCCGGACACCCTGCGTGACGGCATGATCCTGGTGACGCCGGCCCCCTGAGCCGTGTCCCCCGGGGCTCAGCCCCGGGGCGTCGCCCCCGTCTCCGCGAGGAATCCGTGTATCGCATCGGCACACGCCGGTGCGCGTTCCTGGTGCAGGGCGTGCCCGGCGGCAGGGATTTCCGCGGTACGCAGGTCGGCGAAGCAGGCGAGTCGCGCCGACCAGTCATCGCCCCCGCGCAGACGGCGGACGACGGACGACTCGCCGCCCCAGAGCCAGAGCACGGGGGCCTCGATCGCCCGCCAGCACGCCATCGCCTCCTCGAGCCGGTAGAGCACCGGGTTCGGCCGGCGATGGGCCGGGTCGCCACGCAGGCGCACCGCCCCGTCCACCTCCCGGCCCCAGCAGCGCGCGAGATACGCCGCCACCGCCCCGGGCATGCGGGGGTTGCGCCCGGCCAGGTGGTCCGCCAGCGCCCCGTAGTCGGGGAAGGACCGCAGGCGCGGTGTCTGTGCGAGGCTGTCCAGCCACTCCCGGTAGCGCCCAGGCGCGGTCTCCGCGGCAGTGGCCGGGAGCCCGAAGCCCTCCAGCGAGACCACCGCGCGCACCCGCTCCGGGCGCACGCCGGCGTAGAGCCCGGCGACGTTGCCACCCATGCTGTGGCCGACCAGAACCACCGCTTCGCCCGCGGGCACCGCCCGGTCGATCAGGGCGTCCAGATCAGCGAGGTAGTCGGGGAACCAGTAGCGCCCCTCGGAGGCCCGGTCGCTGTCGCCGAATCCCCGCCAGTCCGGTGCCAGCCGCCGCCAGCCGTCACCGAGGGCCGCCGCCAGCGGACCGAAGCCGGCACCGGTATCCATCCAGCCGTGGAGCAGCAGCATCGTGGGCGCTGACGGCGCGCCGGACCACTCGTGGACGGTATAACCGACGCCGCCGAGCTCGTGCCGGCGGCTCGCGGCGGGCCACCAGTCCGGGTCAATCGATGCCGAAACGTGCTGCATGCTCGCGGATATCCCATTCCTCGGCACCGAAGGCCGCCGTCTCGGTACCGGTCAGCACTGCCTCGACAAAGGCGGCCACCCGCTCCGGCGGCTCCAGCTCACCGGCCTCCTTGAGGGCGCGGAAACGCGCCACGGCAGGGAAATCCGCCTCGTCCTGCTCGCGGATGAGTGCCTGCATGTCGGTATCCACCACCCCGGGCCGCAGGCTGCCCACGGCGATGTCCCGGTCCCGGAGCTCCTCACGGAGCACCGTGTAGAGCATGTACAGCGCGGCCTTGCTGGTGCAGTAGGCCCCCCACCCCGGGATCGCCCGGTGCGCCGCCCCGGAGGAGACGTGCAGCACGCGACCGCCCGGCAGGCGGGACAGCAGGGCCTGTGTCAGGAACAGCGGTGCCTCGACGTTCACCGCCTGGCTCGCCCGCCACGCGCCCACGCTCACCCCCGCCAGCGGCCCCACGGGCTCGAGGCGGCCGGCGTTGTGCACGAGATAGCGCACGGCGCGCTCGCCCACCGCGGTGGCGACCGAGTCACGCCCGGCGGCCTCGGCGATATCCGCCGCGACGACCTCGATGCCGTCGTGGCCTTCCGCGGTTTCCTCCAAGGCCAGCCGCCGGCGTCCGACGACCAGCACACGCCCGCCCGCGCCGGCGAGGCGCCGGGCCAGTGCCCGGCCGATCCCGCTGCCACCACCGGTAATCACCGATACCGTTTCCATGTTCACCTCGACTCCCCGTGTCTCGATCCGCTCCGGCCGCCATGATGGCCGGCCGGCCCGTGTCCGGCGTGCGCCTCCGCGGGCGTACGCCGGTAGAAGGCCGCGAGCTGTTCGTGGACCGCCGGGAAATGGGCCGCCACCACCTCCGGCATCTCCAGGAACGTCTCACTGAATACCGCGAAGCACTCCGCCGGGTCGGTCGCCGCGTAATCGTCGATGCCCGGGTCGCGGCCCGCCTCCACCGCGGCATTGATCGCCTCGAAGGCCTCGGTGAAGGCGCGGGTCCAGGCGCGGCGGTCCATGCCACGGTGCAGCGGCGGCATGCCGTTGGCCTCGCCGTTAAGCATGTCCAGCTTGTGCGCGAGCTCGTGGAGGACCACGTTCCAGCCATCCCGGCGGCCCCCGGCCTCCACGTCGGACCAGGACAGTATCACCGGACCGTTGTCCCAGGCCTCACCGGCCAGTGCCCGGGCCTCGTCATGCACCACGCCCGCCTCGTCCATCTCGCGGTGACGTGCCAGGAAGCCCGACGGATAGACGATCACGGACTGCCAGCCACGGTACCAGTCGATATCCAGGCCGAGCACCGGGACCGCTGCGAGGGCGGCAATGCGTACGGCCTGCTCCGGCACGAATTCACCGCCACCGGCGGCATAGAAGCGTTTGCGTGCGAGGAACAGTGTCGCCAGCTCGCGCAGGCGCACGCGCTCACCGGCATCCAGCCCGGCGAGCACCGAATCACTGTGTGTCGCCCGCCGCCAGAGCGCGTCGTCGACGGCGTAGCGGCGCAGCTGGCGACCGCGCCACCAGCCCCGCAGGACCCGCGCGATCACGGCTGGGGCTGCGCCACGACGCGCACGGGCCGGCCCGCCCGCCAGGCGGCCACGTTCTCCGCGGTCTGCTCGACGACGCGCTGGCGTGCTTCAAGGCTGCCCCAGGCGCAGTGCGGGGTGACGATGAGATTCGGCAACCCGGCGGCAATCAGGGGATGGTCCGGCGCCGGCGGTTCGCCGTCGAGCACGTCGACCGCCGCGCCGGCGATCCAGCCCTCGCGCACCGCGTGCAGCAGCGCCGCCTCGTCGACCACGCCACCGCGTGCGGTATTGATCAGGATGGCCCCCCGGCGCATGCGCCGCAAAACGCCCTCGTCCACCAGTCCGCGAGTCTGCTCCGTGAGCGGACAGTGCAGGCTGATCACGTCGCTGGTCTCAACGACCGTGTCGAACCCCACGCGTCCCGACCGCGGCGCCTGGCCGGCCCGCTCCGCCACCACGACCTCCATGCCGAGGGCGGCGCAGACACGCCCGACCTCCTCGGCAATGGCGCCGTAGCCCACGAGCCCGAGGCGCATGCCGTCCAGCTCGCGGATCGGGTGGTCGAGCAGGCAGAAGAACGGCGATCGGCTCCACACCCCGCCGCGCACGTCGTCGACATAGGCGGGGATACTGCGCGCGAGCATCAGCACCAGCCCGAGCACGTGCTGGGCCAGCGAGCGCGTACCGTAACCCTGGCAGTTGACCACGGTCACGCCGTGGCGGGCGGCCGCCTCGAGATCCACGTTGTTGGTGCCGGTGGCGACGATGCACACCAGCGCCACCGCGGGATGCGCCTCGAAAAAGGCAGCGTCCAGCACCACCTTGTTGACCACCACGCAGCCGGCATCGCCGACGCGTTCGGCCACGTGCTCCGGTGGCGTGGTGCCGTACCACGCCATGCCTGGCAGCTCACGCTCCAGGGCGGAAATGTCCAGGTCACCGCGGTCCAGCGAATCGGCGTCGAGGAAGACGGCGCCCTCGCCGGGGTTGACATCGGCATTTTTATGCACAGGTCCCCTCCGGAGGCTTCACGGGTGTGTCATCTGGGAAAAATTTCTTATGTGGAATATAGAAAAACAATTTAAAAACATGTTTTTAAACAAATTAATACAAGCGTGCCCGGTTTTTGATCAATCCAAAAGCGTCTCAGTGACGACGGGGATTTAGATCCCTTATCCGCGTTTCCTCCACAGGGTTATCCACAGCTTCTGTGGAGAACCCGGAAACCGTCCGGCGACGCCGGCCCCAGCGGTGGCACCGCCCCGGACACCTGCCTTCGGGGTGGCGACCGGGCTACCCGCTCAGTATCATCGGTATCCCGCACCAGCGCTGTCCAGCCCCATGCAGATCGGCCCGCACATGCTCGCGAACAATCTCGCCCTGGCGCCCATGGCCGGCGTTACGGACCTGCCGTTCCGGCGGCTGTGCCGACAGATGGGCGCGGGCCTCACCATTTCGGAGATGGTGGCCTCGGATCCGGCGCTGCGCGGCACGCGCAAGTCGCGCCTCAGGCGCGTCCACGACGGCGAGCCTGGACCGCGCGCGGTCCAGATCGCGGGCGCCGACCCGGCCATGCTCGCACGCGCGGCGGCCGACAACGTCGCCGACGGCGCCGAGATCATCGATATCAACATGGGCTGCCCGGCAAAGAAGGTCTGCAACCGCATGGCGGGCTCGGCGCTGCTCGCCGACGAGGCGCTGGTCCAGGAGATACTCCGGGCGGTGACCGCGGCGGTGGACGTACCCGTGACGCTCAAGATCCGCACCGGCGTCAGTCCCGAGCGGCGCAACGGCGTGCGCGTCGCCGAGATGGCCCAGGCAGCCGGCATCGCGGCACTGGCGGTACACGGACGCACCCGCCGGGAGGCCTACCGGGGCGAGGCCGAGTACGAGACCCTGCGCGCGATCTGTGCCGCCGTGGACATTCCGGTCCTGGCCAACGGCGACATCACCACCGCGGAGCGCGCCCGTGCGGTGCTCGATTACACCGGCGCCTCCGGGGTGATGATCGCCCGAGCCGCACAGGGGCGGCCCTGGATCTTCCGCGAGATCGAGCACTATCTGCGCACCGGCGAGCATCTGCCACCGCCGCCGGTCGACGAGGTCCGGGCCGTCATGCTCGGGCATCTGCATGCACTGCACGCGTTCTACGGCCCGCACCAGGGCGTACGCATCGCGCGCAAGCACATCGGCTGGTACCTCTCCGGGCGCCCCGGCGGCGAGGCGGCGCGCCGCGGGCTCGTGCGCCTGGACGACCCGCAGGAGCAGATCGGCGAGGTCGAACGGTTCTTCGACGGGCTGGCGCGCGCCGACGCCGCCTGAAATCGCTGCTCCCCCCCTTCCCGAAGGGTCCTGAAGCGCGCCATCATAGACCGCTTGAAGAATCGTCGGGATCGCCGCGGCGGGCGAACCGGACACCATCGCCGATCATGCAGCACATCAGCAGAGGAGACCTCCCATGCAGCAGGCGAGCGGTCGTTACTTCTCCGACGCCGAGTACGAGCGTCGGCGACGCCTGGTCCGCGAACGCATGTCCGAGCAGGGACACGACGCCCTGCTCATTGCCAGTCCGGAGAACATCAATTACCTCTCCGGTCTCGACCACATGGGCTACTTCGCCTGCCAGCTCCTGATCTTCCCCGCCAAGGGCCAGCCCATGCTGGTGACCCGGGCGATGGAACAGGCCGTGGTACGCGATCAGGTCCCGGACCTGATCCACATCGGCTATACCGACGGCTCCGCGCCGGCAGCGGACGACCCGCTCTCGCTCACCGGTGCGGCGGGCGAGATCACCCGTGAGCCGCGCCGGCGGCCGCCGCTGATGAGCTCCGCGGCGGTGCGCGAGACCGTGCGTGCGCTGAACGATGCCGGCCTCGCCAGCGGCCAGATCGCCGTCGACCAGACCAGCACCTTCCTGCCCTACGCCGTGCTCGACGGGATCATCGAGGGCACGCCGGAGGCGAACTGGGAGGACATCGGCAGCCTGATCGACGACGTGCGCCTGGTGCAGTCCGCCGACGAGCTCGCCCTGACCCGCGAGGCCGCGGCGATCTCCGACTCCATGATGCTCTCGGCCATCGCCACCGCCGGCACGGGCATGAACGCCCGCGAGGTGATGGCGGCGATCTACGACGCCATGTTCCGCCGCGGCGGCACCTATCCCGGCTTCGTGCCACTGGTGCGCACCACCGCCAACCTCGACCACGAGCACGGCACCTGGGAGGACCGCAACCTCGTCCATGGCGATCTGCTGTTCCTGGAGATGTCCGGCTGCGTGCGCCGCTACCACGCCCCCATGGGGCGGCTGGCGTTCATCGGCGAACAGCCCGCCGAGGCGCAGCGCATCAACGAGATCTGCCAGGAGGCGATGATGGCCGCCGCGGGCACCATTGCCCCCGGGGTCCCCGCCGGCGACGTCTACGAGGCCTGGCAGGGCGTGCTCGACCGCAACGGCCTGTCCCACTACCACCGCCACCACTGTGGCTACTCGGTGGGCATCGGCTACCCGCCAAGCTGGTCGGGCAGCGGCGTGCCCGTGGGCCTGCGCAGGAACTCCGACATGAAGCTGCGCGAGGGGATGGTCTTCCACCTGATGAGCTGGCTGCTCGGCTCCGGCCAGGGGGACGCGTTCCTCTCCGACACGATCACCGTCACTGGTACCGGCTGCGAATTCCTGACCACGGTGAACCGCGATGCCTGTGTCCGCTGACGCCCCGGAGCTCCCGGACCTCGAGGCGGTGCGCGCCGCGGCGGCGCGCATCCGCCCCGCCATCCCGCCGACCCCGGCGTTCCCGGCCCAGGACCTCTCGGCATCGCTCGGCACGGAGCTCTGGGTCAAGGCCGAGAGCCTCCAGCGCACCGGCTCGTTCAAGGTGCGCGGGGCCTACAACTGGACGGCGACCGCGACCGCGGAGGAGACGGGCAACGGGCTGATCACCGTGTCCGCTGGCAACCACGCCATGGCCCTGGCCTGGGCGGCGGAGCGCCAGGGGGTACCGGTCACGGTGGTGATGCCCGAGGGCTCCAGCACGATGAAGATCGAGACCACCCGCGCCTTTGGCGCGGAGGTCATCATCCACGGGGACATCAAGGCCGCGGTGGCCGAGTGCCACCGGCTGCGCGAGGAGCGCGGCCTGACCCTGGTGCACCCCTATGACAACCCGCGGATCATGGCCGGCCAGGGCACCGTGGGCCTGGAAATGCTGGAGCAGATCCCGCGGCTGGGGCGGGTGCTCTGCCCCATCGGCGGCGGCGGGCTCGTCTCCGGGCTCGGCATAGCCATCCGCAGCCAGCGCCCGGACATCGAGCTCATCGGTGTCGAGCCCGAGGGCGCGGCGACCATGCGCAACGCCTGGGACAGGGACAGCGCCGAGGCCGCACTGGACGGCGTCAGCACGATCGCCCCCAGCCTCGCACCGGTGGTGGTGGGCAAGTACACCTACGCGGCCAGCCGCCGCTGGGTGAACGACATCGTCACCGTCAGCGACGACGCCATCGCCCGGGCCACGCGGGCGCTGATGACCCAGGGACGGCTGTACGTGGAGACGGGGGCGGCCGTGGGACTGGCAGCGGTGCTCGACGGGGCGGTGCCCGCCGCGGCGGAGGGTGCCACCGCGCTGGTGATCACGGGCGGGAACATGGACACGGCCCAGGCCCGCGAGCTGCTGGCCTGAGCCCTGCCGGAGGGCGCCCGCGGGCGCCCTCCGGGACGGCATTACATGTAGACGCCGCCGTTGACGTTGATCTGCTGGCCGGTGATGTAGTCGCCGTCCGCGGCGAGAAAGACCACCGCACGCGCGATCTCGTTGGGCTCGCCGAAACGGCGCATGGGGATCTTGGCGAGGATCTTCTCGCGGATCTCCTCCGGCACCTTCTGCAGCATCTCGGTCTCGGTGAAGCCCGGCGCGATGGCGTTCACCGTGATGTTGTGCTTGGCGAATTCCTGCGCGGCGCTCTTGGTGAACGCGATGATGCCGCCCTTGCTCGCGGCGTAGTTCGTCTGCCCGAAGTTGCCGGCCTGGCCCACGAACGAGCTGATGTTCACGATCCGTCCGTAGTTGCGGTCCATCATGTGGGAGTAGGCGGCGCTGACCGTGTAGTAGACGCTGTTGAGGTTGGTGTTGATCACCTCCTCCCAGTCGTCGTCGGTGAGCTTCTTCAGGGTCTTGTCGCGGGTGATGCCGGCGTTGTTGACCAGGATATCGAGCTGTCCGAAGTGCTCGATGGTCTTCTGGACCAGGCCGCGGGCCTCGTGCTTGTCCGCCACGTTGCCCTGCAGCACCAGGCACTCGCTGCCCAGGGCCTCGACCTCGCTGGCAACGGCCTTCGCGCCGTCGGCACCACTGTTGTAGTTGATGGCGACACGGGCGCCGAGACGCGCCAGCTCCAGGGCGATCTCCTTGCCGATACCACGGGATCCCCCCGTTACCAGGGCGACTTGGTTATCGATGCGGCTAGCCATGCTGCTCACTCCTTATTCGGCCTGTGTTGTGCGGTCCACTCGGAAGACCGGTTTACCGGCCCATCCCGGCCGGCTGCCTGAGATCGATTGCGGATCCGTGCGGAACGCCCGGCGCCCCGCTTCGACCCGTGGGTCGACTATGCCAGAGTTCGCACCGCCGATGCAGCCTGCACGACGGCGTCACGAAAGCTCCCGTGTCACCAGCGCGCCTGTAGGCGCGCCGGGCGGTCCGCAAACGCCCACGCATCCCGCCCGCTCCTGTCCGCCGCCCGGAAAAACCCGGAAGTCGGGCGTGGATCAGGCGTCCGAAAACGGCGAGACATCCCGCCGCGGGACGATCTAGACTCGCATCATGGAACTCGATCCCGATCACTGCTACCAGGCCGTACAGGCGCGTGACGCCCGCTTCGACGGGGCGTTTTTCGTCGGTGTGTCCACCACCGGCATCTACTGCCGTCCGGTCTGTACCGTACGGGTGCCGCGGCGCGAACACAGCCGCTTCTTCGCGGACGCGGCCGCCGCCGAGGCGGCGGGCTTCCGGCCCTGCCTGCGCTGCCGTCCCGAGCTTGCCCCGGGCGCCTCGCCGCTGGACTCGCCGCGCCGTACCGCCGACATCGCAGTCGCACGCATCGAGGCCGGGGCCCTGACCGACGGCGGCGTGGACGCCCTCGCCGCCGAGCTCGGCGTGAGCGCGCGGCAGCTGCGCCGCCTCGTCCAGCAGGCCTACGGCGTCACGCCGGTGGAGCTCGCACAGACGCGCCGGCTGCTGCTCGCCAAGCAGCTGCTCACGGACACGTCCATGCGCGTCGCCGACGTCGCCTTCGCCGCCGGCTTCAGCAGTGTCCGGCGCTTCAACCACCTCTTCCGCAGCCGCTACCGGCTGACACCGAGTGCCCTGCGGCGCCGCCGTCCGGCGGGCGAGCCGCAGGCCGTCACACTCAAGCTCGGCTACCGCCCGCCGCTGGCGTGGTCACCGCTGGTGACCTTCCTCGGCGGTCGCGGCGCCCCGGCGGTGGAGCAGACCGACGGGGTGCACTACTACCGGCGCACGGTGCGCATCGGCGAACACACGGGATGGATCGAGGCGGTCAACGACCCGCGCCGCCCGGTGGTCCGGATCTCGGTGGCGCCCTCGCTGCTGCCGGTGCTCACCCCGCTGCGCGCGCGCCTGCGCCACCTCTTCGACCTGGACGCCACGCCCGGCGTGATCGACGCCCACCTCAGCGGCGATCCGCGCCTCGCGGACGCCGTCGCCGCCGCCCCCGGCCTGCGCGTCCCGGGCGCGATCGACGGCTTCGAGATCGCGGTGCGCACGGTGATCGGCCAGCAGATCGCGGTACGGGCGGCGACCACGGTCTTCACCCGGCTCATCGAGCGCTTCGGCGCACCGACAGGGACGCCGTGGCCGGACCTGAACCGGCTCTTCCCCACGCCCCGGACCCTTGCCGAGGCGCCGCTGCAGTCGATCATCGACTGCGGCCTGCCGAGCCGGCGCGCCGGCACGATCCAGGCCCTTGCCCGGGCCGTGGCCGACGATGCCGTCTCCCTCGCCCCCACCGCCACCCTGGAGGCAACCACCGCGGCGCTCACCGCGATCCCCGGGATCGGTCCGTGGACCAGCCAGTACGTCGCCATGCGGGCGCTGGCGGACCCGGACGCCTTCCCCGAGAGCGACCTCGCCCTGCGCCGCGCGGTCGGCGCGGAGCGTCCCGCCGACGTCCGCGCCGGCACCCTGGCGTGGCGCCCGTGGCGCGCCTACGCCGCCATGCATCTCTGGCACCGAAGCGCCAGCGGAGGATAAGGACCATGACCCTGCGCTACACCCTGATGGACAGCCCCATCGGCGAGCTCCTGCTCGCTGGCGACGGATACGCGCTCACACACCTGGACCTGCGCGATCCCGGCGATCCGCGCCCGGACCCGGCGGCGGGCTGGCAGCGTGACGACACCGCCTTCACCGAGGTCCGGGCCCAGCTCAACGCCTACTTCGCCGGCGACCGCGAGGGCTTCGACCTGGCGCTTGCCCCGGCGGGCACGGCGTTCCAGCGCCGGGTATGGGACGCGCTGCTGGCGATTCCCTACGGCGAAACGGCGAGCTACGGCGACGTCGCCCGGCGCCTGGGCACGCCGGGGGCGGCCCGTGCGGTGGGACTGGCGAACAACCGCAACCCCATCGCCGTGATCATCCCCTGCCACCGGGTGATCGGCGCGGACGGCAGCCTGACCGGCTACGGCGGCGGACTGGAGCGCAAGCGCTGGCTGCTCGCCCACGAACGGCGCTTCCGCGCCGTGGTCGCCGACGCCCAGGCCGAGCTGCTGTGAGCCCCGGGCGTTGCCCTAGAGGTTGAGGCGGCGGCGCGGCTTGATCGGCAGCCGGCCCCGCCAGTAGAGGATCATGACGAATCCGAAGGCCATGCCGCCGAGATGCGCGAAGTGGGCCACGCCGGAGAAGGTGTTGGTCACCCCCGCGAAGAGCTCGAAGGCGCCGTAGAGGATGACGAAGTACTTCGCCTTCATGGGGATGGGCGGGAAGATGAGGATGACCTGCTGGTTGGGGAAGAACATGCCGAAGGCCAGCAGGATGCCGAACACCGCCCCCGAAGCGCCGACGGTGGGATAGATCATGCCGTTGCCGGCGGCCATGGTCGCGACCACAAGCTGGATCAGCCCGGCACCGACGAGGCAGACGAAGTAGTAGCTCGTGAACGCCCGCGTGCCCAGGGTCCGCTCGATCGGCGTGCCGAACATCCACAGCGCGAACATATTGACGAACAGGTGGAACAGCCCGCCGTGGAGGAAGCCGTAGGTCACCAGCTGCCAGACCGCGAAGTCCGGCACGCGCATCAGCCCGGTGGCGGTGCGCGCGACGTCCGGCGTACCCAGGGGCCAGAGAGCGAGCTGATCCGCCGCCGTCATGCCGATGAGCTGCTCGGCGCCGAACACGAGCGCGTTCACGACCAGCAGCGCGAAGACCGCCGGAGGCAGACTGGTGTCACGTTGTAGCATCGGTACTCCAGGCAGCGGGACGTATATGGTGCGCGCATCATAGCGCCCCCGGCTGCACCGGTGCACGCGCCTCAGCCGCCGCCCTTGCGCCGCTGCTCGCGCTCGCGCAGCTCCCGGCGGATGATCTTGCCGGTGGTGGTCATGGGCAGCTCGGCGACGAACTCCACCTCCCGCGGATACTCGTGGGCGGCGAGGCGCTCGCGCACGAACTGCCGGATCGACTCTGCCAGCGCCTCGTCGCCGGTCACCCCCTCGGCGGGCACGACAAACGCCTTCACCACCTGGGTGCGCAGCGGGTCCGGGCTGCCCACCACCGCCGCCATCGCCACAGAGGGATGGTGCATCAGGCAATCCTCCACCTCCCCTGGACCGATGCGGTAACCCGCGGAGGTGATGACGTCGTCGTCCCGGCCGACGAAACGGAAGTAGCCGTCCTCGTCCACGCAGCCGGTGTCGCCGGTGACCAGCCACTCGCCGCGGAACTTCTCCGCGGTGGCCTCGGGCCGGTTCCAATAGCCGAGGAACATCACCGGGTCCGGGGCGTGCACGGCGATCGCCCCCACCGCCCCCGCGGGCAGCTCGTTGCCCGCCTCGTCGATCACCGCCACCCGGTGGCCCGGCACGGCGCGCCCCATGGACCCCGGGCGCAACGGCATCAGCCCCGCCCGGTTGGCGACGATGAGGTTGCACTCGGTCTGGCCGTAGAACTCGTTGATCGTCACCCCCAGGGTCTCCCGGCCCCAGTCCAGCAGCTCCGAACCGAGGCTCTCGCCACCGCTGCCCACCGAGCGCAGGTGCCGGCCGAAACGCTCGGCGGCGTCGGGGACCTGGCGCATGAGCTTGAGCGCGGTGGGCGGCAGGAAGGCATTGCGCACCCCATGGCGGGCGATCAGGGCGAAGGCCGCCTCCGGGTCGAAACGCCGCGCCCGGTGGGCGACCACCGGTACCCCGTGGTGCAGCGAGGGCAGCAGCACGTCCAGCAAGCCGCCGATCCAGGCCCAGTCCGCCGGCGTCCAGAAACAGTCCCCGGGCTGGGGGAAGCCCTCGTGGGGCTGCTCCACCCCCGGCAGATGGCCGAGCAGCACCCGGTGGGCGTGAAGCGCCCCCTTGGGCTGGCCGGTGGTGCCCGAGGTGTAGATGATCACCGCCGGGTCCTCGGCCCGGGTGGTCACCGGAGTGAACGCCGCCGACGCCCCGTCGAGCAGCGTCCGCCAGGCGTGCATCCCCGCCGGCGCGTCGCCGCCGACGACGATCACCGTCTCCAGTGCCGGCAGCCGTTCGCGCAGCGCCGCCACCGTCTCGGCACAGGCGGCGTCCGTCACCAGCACCCGCGCCCCGCAGTCGCCGAGGCGGTAGGCCAGCGCGTCGGGGCCGAACAGGGTGAACAGCGGGACCGCGATACCGCCGAGACGGTAGACGGCGGTGTGGGCGACCACCGTCTCCGGGCGCTGGGAGAGCAGCAGGCCGACCCGGTCACCGCGCTGCAGACCGAGCCCGGCGAAGGCATTGGCAAGCCGGTTGGAATCCGCGCGCAGGCGCTCGAAGCTCCAGTGCTCGGCGCCGCCGTCGCCGAGGTCGTGGATGATGGCCGTGTGCTGCGGGGTGGCATCGGCGTGGCGATCAAGCACATCGACACCGATGTTGTATTCCGCCGGTATCCGCCAGCGGAATGCCCGGCACTGCGCCTCGTAGCTGGACGCGCTCGCGAGCATCGCTCTCTCCTCCTGTGATGACGGTGGCCGCCCGGGCCCGCGTTGATTAGGATATACGGCCCGTGCGCGCGGGCGACCGGTTTTCCGGTGCGCCCGGTACCCGTCGTACCATAAGCGAGCGCGAAAGACCTTTAAACACTGCCGCGGGCGCCCGCCGCGCCCGCGCCCGTCCAGACCCCGGAGGTTGGAGTCCCCATGACCGACTACACCGAGCTCGCTGAGACCATCGAGCGCATGGCCGCACCCGGCAAGGGCATCCTTGCCGCGGACGAGAGCTTCGGCACCATCGCCAAGCGCTTCAAGGCCATCGACGTGGAATCCACCGAGGAGAACCGGCGCACCTACCGCTCCCTGCTGGTGTCCACCCCGGGGGTGGAGGACTACATCGGGGGAGTGATCTTCTTCGAGGAGACCCTCGGCCAGCGCGCCGACGACGGCCGCACCCTGCCGGAGGTCTGCGAGGCCTCGGGGATCGTCCCCGGGATCAAGGTCGACAAGGGCACCATCGATCTGGTCAACGCCCCCGGCGACAAGATCACCCAGGGCCTGGACGGCCTGCCCGAGCGCCTCGCCGGCTTCCGTGAACAGGGCGCGCGCTTCACCAAGTGGCGCAACACCTACACCATCGGCGGACACAACCCGACACCGCTGGCGGTATCAGCCAACGCCGAGGTCATGGCCCGCTACGCCGCACTCGTGCAGGCCGCCGGCATGGTGCCGATCGTGGAGCCGGAGGTCCTCATGGACGGCGATCACGGCGTGGAGCGCTGCGCGGCGATCACCGAGTGGGTGCACCGTAGCGTCTTCGACGCGCTCTACCGCTACGGCGTGAGCCTCGAGCACATGGTGCTCAAGCCCAACATGATCCTGCCTGGCAAGGAGCGCGAGCGCCTGGCGCCCGAGGCCGTGGCCGAGCATACCCTGCAGGTGCTGAGGCGGACGGTGCCGGCGGCGGTACCGGCGATCGCCTTCCTCTCCGGCGGCCAGACCCCGGCAGAGGCGACCGCCAACCTCAACGCCATCAACGCCGCCGGGGGTGCCAGCCCCTGGTCACTGACGTTCTCCTACGGCCGGGCCCTCCAGGAGCCCGCACAGCAGGCCTGGCGCGGCCACAGCGACCGCATCGGGGCCGCCCAGCAGGCCTTCTACCAGCGCGCCCGGCTCAACGGCGAGGCCCGCCGCGGCAGCTATTCGGCAGACATGGAAGCGGCATAAGCCGGTGGCCGGCGTGCCGGGATACTCCCCGGTGCGCCGGCCACCGCCGTCAGCGTGATCCTGCTTCCCGCATACCGGCGCTCACCGCCTCGTTCCACGCGGTCCAGAACCAGGCCCCGCCCTCTTCCAGCGCCTCGTCCCAGAACGATACCGGCGTGGGTGCGATCAGCTCCATACGCCCCTCCACCTCGTCCTCGCAGCTGCACAGGGTCATACCGAACTTCCGCGCGATCTGGCGCATAGGCCGGTTGTGGCGCAGCGTCGTGAGATAGACACGCCGGATCCGGCGGTTGCGCGCGAAGGTGATCAGGCGCTGGAACAGCTGCGTGCCAATGCCCCGGCCCTGCACCGGCGCCTCGACACTGAAGGCCAGCTCGGCCTGCCGGGGCCAGTCCCGGGCGAGGATCTGGCACTCGCCGGCGGCACGCAGATCACCGCCGACGAAGGCGCCGAAGACGGTGCGCTGCAGCCAGTCGCTGCGGTTGGCGTATTCGATGAGAAAGGCATCGTTGACACGGCCACCGAAGCGCAGATAGCGATCGGTCTCCGAGAGGCGCTCCAGGTGCGCGGCCAGCGCGCCGCGCTCCTGCCAGAGCAGTCGCCGAATGACGACGGGCTGGCCGTCGATGGTGTTCGATTCGTCGTTCACGTTGCATACCCGCTGTGTTGGTGCGGACGATGCGCACGCAAGGGGCCGGCCGCGCTTGTGGCGTGGCGGCGCTTTTGCTGCATCGCAAAAAACAGTATACCAGAGGTCCGGGCGGGCGACGCCCGCCACGCCTCGACAACCAGAACGGGAGAACCTACCCATGCGTTCCGTTTCCATGAGAGCCGGTGCCTTCGCACTGCTGACCGCCACCCTGCTCGCCGGCTGCCAGACCACCGATCCATACACGGGCGAGCCGCAGACCAGCAATACCACCACCGGCGCCGCGGTGGGGGCGGTCGCCGGCGCCGTGGTGGGACTGGCCACCGGCGATGATGCCACCGAGCGCCGGCAGCACGCGCTCATCGGCGCCGGGATCGGCGGCCTCTCCGGGGCGGCAATCGGCAACTACATGGACCGCCAGGAGGCGGAGCTGCGCCAGCGCCTGCGCAACTCCGGTGTGAGCGTCACCCGCAAAGGGGACCGCATCATCCTCAACATGCCCGGCAACGTCACCTTCGCCACGGACAGTGCCGACCTGCGCTCGCAGTTCTTCGACGTCCTCGACTCCGTCTCGCTCGTGCTCAAGGAATATGAGAAGACCGTGATCAACGTCGCCGGCCATACCGACAGCACCGGTCCGGCGGACTACAACCAGCGCCTCTCGGAGCGGCGGGCACAGACCGTGGCGGACTACCTCCGTAACCGTGGCATCAACAGTCAGCGGATCATCGCCCGAGGCTACGGGGAGGACTACCCGATCGCCAGCAACGACACCGAGCAGGGCCGTCAGCAGAACCGCCGCGTGACCCTGGAGCTGACGCCGCTGCGCGCGCAGTAGGCGTACCGCCGGACGGGAACGTCCGGTTTTTTGCGCGATCCCGGGCAAAACGCCGTGTGATGCGGTATGTTGTCGGGCCAGGGAGACACCGGCCTGCCTGCCCGGCCCATGACACGGGCGCACGGCGACGGCGCGCGGCCGCGCACGATCCTTACGCCCGCGGATGCGGGCAACACGGCGTGCGCCCGCGCCCGGGCCGGGATCGCCCACCGGCGCACAGGCAGGGCACCGGCACGGCCGGTGCAGCGGCACACGGCTAGCAGGAGGTGGCCACCATGTATCCGTTCCTCGATTACAAGGTGCATCACGTCATGGTGCGTGACGTAATCACCATCGCCCCGGACCAGCCGCTGTCCGCACTGGATGCCCTGTTCGCGCAGTACGACTTCAACAGCATTCCTGTGGTCGACGACGGTGGCACGCTCTGCGGCGTGATCACCAAGCTCGACCTGCTCGCCGCCTTCCGTTTCGACACCGCGCACATGATGCCGCCCTACGAGGAAATCATGTGCCGTCCGGTGGCGGACGGCATGACCCGGGACCCGCTGTGGGTCCCGCCGGAGCTGCCCCTGACACGGGTGCTCCAGCGCATGGTGGAAATGCGCAACAAGGCCTTCCCGGTCCTCGACGAGGAGCGGCTGGTCGGCATCATCGCGCGCGAGGACATCCTCGCCGCGCTCCACCGCGCCGCGCGCGGCGAGACGCCGGCCGGCATGAACTGATCCACGCCGGGCGCGTCGAGGGGGACGCGCGGGGCATCCACTCACGCGGCAGACAAGGCAGAACCATGAGCCGTGAGCGTCGGGCATACCAGAGACACCCGGTCCAGTGGCCGGCGGAGATTGTCGATCAGGGGCAGAACCGGGTCGCCGTGACCCTGCAGGACGTCTGCGTCGGCGGCGTATTCGCCGCCGTCGACGATTCGGGCGCAGCCGCGTCGCTGACGATCGACGATCACCGCCACGTGTGTTTCTACGATCCCGTCGCCGGCGAGACCCGCGAAATCGCCGCGCGCATCGCCCGCAGCACCCCGGCCGGGGTCGGCCTGGCGTTCGAGAGCCCCCAGCCGGAGCTGGTCGGCACCCTCCAGTCCGTCGCGGGCGCCGGCGCACCGCCGCGGCCGGAATCGCCGGCACCGCGCAGCGGCGCGAACGCCCGGGTCCGCTGGGTCCACGAGGTCTGCCGGCGCCACGCCGAATGGCTATGCAACGAAACCATCCCGACCTTCGCCTCCGACGTGGTGGACGAGCTGTTCAACCGCTCGCGCACCGTGGCCACGACCCAGGAGCAGACGAGCGTCTTCAAGACCTTCCAGATCGTTCGTCGCCAGCGCGAGACACTGCCCACAACCTTCCTGCGTCATGTCCTCGACGGTGTCGACCACCTCAGCGAGGGCAGCGGCGAGATCGACGAGGAGCCCGAGCACGACCCGACACCCGGTGAGCTGTCACTGGTCGACGAGCAGGAATTCGACGACTGGCTGCGCCGCTCCGAGCTCGTCGGCGACGCCGAGCGGCGCAACCGGAATGCGCTGCGCGCGCTCAATCGCCGCCTGAATTACGCCCTGGACGCCTCCCTGGACGATTCGACCAACCCGGTCTCGCCGGAGGGCCTGACCCGCGCCCTCAGCGAGACCCTGGGCCTCGACCGCGTACCGTCGATCGCCGTCCATACCATCTACGAGGTGTTCGGCCAGAAGGTCTTCAGCGCCCTGCCACGTTTCTACGAGCGCATCAACGCCGAGTTCCGCGAGGCCGGGCTGCTGCCCGACGCCGAGAAGGAGCGTCCGGAGATCCGGATGCTCGGCGGCGGACGGGCCCTGTCCGACGACAACGCCCGCTCCGCCGGCAAACGCGGCCGCTCCCGCATTACCGGCCACGGGGTGGCGACCGGCCGCGCGACGGAGGTCACGGAACCGCACCCGACGGCCGCGGCGGGTGGCGGCCACGACGGCGAGCGGGTCACCACCGCCGCGCTCACCAGTGTTGCCCGGGAGCTCGAGACCCTGGCCAACGACACCGGCGGGGCCGGCCCCTCTGATAGTGCCGGCGACCACGGCCCCGCGGCCGCCCCGGCCGACGGCGACACCGGCATCGCGGGACCGACTCCTGCCGCGACGCGCCCGGCCTCGGTGGACCAGCGCCAGAACCTCGCCGCAGTGGATCGCTGGTTCCGCCAGATCCGTGCCGACCGCGCCACCCCGGATTACGTCCGTGACTGGGCCGACGAGCTCGCCGCCGCCGCCCGTCAGGAACAGATCGACAGTGGCGCCTTCCTCGCCGGCGGCACCAGCCCGGTCAACCGGCTTATCGATGCCATGGAGCGCGCCGGGGTGGCCATGAACGTCCTCCCGGAACGCAACGCCCTCGGCCTGCGCCAGACCGTGGACGCGCTCGTTCGCCCGGCACTGGAACGGGGCGAAGCGACGATGGTGGACGACGCCGCACGACGGGTCGCCGAGGCAGCGGCGGAACCACTGCGCGAGCGCGCCCAGCAGATCGAGCGGATTGACAGCCAGCTCGCAGGCCGGGACCGGCTGGAGCAGGCCCGTGAGGCCGTCGACGCTGTCCTCGCGGAGCGTATCGACGGGCATCGCGTACCACAGCTGCTCTCACAGCTGATGACGGACGGCTGGCGGAACCTGCTGGTGCTCGTGCGGCTGCGCTTCGGTGGCGAGCACGATACCTGGCGGCGCTGCGTGGCCGTGATCGACCGGCTGCTCGCCGGACTGGGACACGACGACGAGGCACCGGGCCCGATCCGCGATGCCGAGCGGGTGGTCGAGTACGCACGCTTCCAGCTCCGCCAGTTCTCGCGCCTCACGCCGGGGCTGGCGGACACTCTGGACGCCATCGAGTCGGCGGTGCTCGCCGTGTGCCGCGGCGAGTCCCCGGAGCCGGCGATCGACTACACCGACGCACCACCGCGTCCCCACGGCCCCCCGGAACGCCCGGGCCTGTGGCAGGCACGGGCGCGCCTGCTCGGCATCGGCGACTGGCTGGTCCCCGCGCGCGAGGGCGAGCCGCTCCAGCTGCGCTGGATGGACACGCACCGCCGCCGGTTCGTTTTCCTGGCGCGCGATGGACACACCACCCGGGAGCTGGGGCTGGACGAGGTCGCCAACACCCTGCGCGACGGCTGCCGCGTGGTCGACGACCTCGACGAGGCCCCCTTCACCGAACGCCAGTGGCGCGAGACGCTGGTGCAGGCCCATGACACCCTGATCCGCCGGGCGACACGCGACCCGCTCACCGAAGCCTACAACCGCAAGACCTTCGCGCGGGCCCTGGAGCAGCTCGCGCACTACGGCGCCGGCCGCCGCTACGCGGTGGTGCAGATCGCGCTGCGCGACCTCAATGCCATCAACGAGCGCGCCGGGCGCGTGACCGGCGACCGGCTGCTGCGGCGCGCCGCGCACCTGATCCGCCGTGCCGCCGGCGCCCACGGCATCGTCGCCCGGGTCAGCGGCGACGAGTTCGCCGCGGTGATCGACGTCGCCGACACCGAGGCCGCGGAGCTGCTCACCGAGCGCCTGCGCCGCAGCGTCAGTGCGCTGCCCGGACGCATCCGCGGCGAGCTGGCCGACACCCCCTGGCGCGTCGCCGCCGTGGTCACCGTCTTCGACACCGACAACAGCATCCCGGACCGGCTCCTCGAGCGCCTCGGCGAGGCGTGCGCCCGCGCCCGGGACAACGAGGCCAGCGCACTCGTGCCCGCACCGAGCCACGAGTCCCCGGTGGACCAGGACTATCTCTGCCGGCTCATCGACGACGCCATCCAGGCCGACTCGCTCTCCCTGCGCGCCCAGCGCATCCAGCCACGGGACGGTGAGCGTCAGCGCGAGCAGCGCTACGAGCTGTTCCCCGCCCTCTACGACCGTGGCGGCGAACAGCGGCTGCTGCCCGGAGAGTTCCTCGGTGTCGCCCGCCAGCGCGGGCGCATGCCCCAGCTCGACAGCACAATGATCCGTCACGGCATGGCCCTTGCCCGGCGCCTGGCGGCGCGGGATGGACGCGATACGGTGGTCCACGTGAACATCGCCGCGGCAAGCGTGGATGACGACACCGTCCTCGATACCCTCTCCCGCCTCTCCGCCGGGCGGGAACGCGACGGCAACGCCCGGGTCTGCCTCGAGATCAGCGAGGCCACCGCGGCCGGCCAGCTCGAGCGCGTGGTGCGTTTCCTCGACCGTGCCCACGGCCTTGGCGTGGAGCTGTGCATCGACGCCTTCGGCACCACCCTCGCCGGCTACGATTTCATGCGGCTGCTCCCGGTGGACCTGTTAAAGCTCGACCCCCAGGTGGTCGAGCGCATCGATCTCGACCGCGCCGATCAGGCGATGACCCAGACCGTCACCGAGATGGCCCACCTCCTCGGGCGCCGGATCATCGCCGCGGGCGTCGAGCGCATCGACCTCTTCGACCGGCTCCGCGAGATCGACGCGGACTATCTCCAGGGCTACGCCATCGAGCGGCCACAGCCGCTGCGCTGACACGGCGGCTCACCGACGCCGCCCTGACACGCCCTTGACGACGGCCGGAACGGCACACGGACGTGCGCCCGGACACGCCGCCGGATAACGCCCCGGACCGCGCGGCAATGCTGGCGCGGGACGTGAATTGACTTATTCAATCCCCCGTCGCGGCCATCTATGCTGCAATAACAAACCCCTCACCGGAGGCGGCATTGCCCCCGGCGGGGTGCGCGCGGGCGCTACCGGGAAGAGACAGCACAACCGGCCAGCACAAGGCAGGGAGGAGAGCATCATGAGACGCTATCAGGACGTCTATCGTCAGTCCGTCGACGACCCGGAAGGCTTCTGGCGAGAGCGCGCCCGCGAGATCGACTGGTATGAATTCCCGCAGACCATCCTCGGCCGCGACGAGCGCGGCCACTACCGCTGGTTCCCGGACGGCCGCCTGAATACCTGCCACCTCGCCGTGGATCGCCACGTCCAGCGCGGTGCCGGCGAGCAGACCGCGATCATCCACGACTCGCCGGCCACCGGCACCCAGCGGCACATCAGCTTCACCGAGCTCCAGGATCAGGTCGCCCGCTTCGCCGGCGCCCTGCGGGGGCTCGGCGTGGAGCACGGCGACCGGGTCGTGATCTACATGCCGATGATCCCGGAGACCCTCATCGCCATGCTCGCCTGCGCGCGGCTCGGCGCGATCCACTCGGTCGTCTTCGGCGGCTTCTCCCCCCACGAGCTGGCGGTGCGCATCGACGACGCCCGGCCCAAGGTGGTGGTGTCAGCGGGCTGCGGCATCGAGTTCGACCGGGTCATCCCCTACAAGCCCCTGGTCGACCGGGCACTGGAGATCGCCGCCCACCCGCCGGCACACACCGTGATCGTGCCGCGGGAGCAGGCGGAGGCGACGCTGGAGCCCGGGCGCGACCACGACTGGTTCGAGCTCATGGAAAGCGCCTCCCCCGTCGATCCGGTATCCGTGGCCGCCACCGACCCGCTCTACATCCTCTACACCTCCGGCACCACCGGTAAACCCAAGGGGGTGGTGAGGGACAACGGCGGCCATGCCGTGGCCATGAACTACAGCATGGACGTCGTCTACGACACCCATCCCGGCGAGGTCTACTGGGCGGCCTCCGACGTGGGCTGGGTCGTGGGCCACTCCTATATCGTCTACGCCCCGCTGATCCGCGGCTGCACGACCATCGTCTACGAGGGCAAGCCGGTGCGCACCCCCGACGCCGGGGCGTTCTGGCGGGTGATCGCCGAGCACGGCGTAAAGACCTTCTTCACGGCCCCCACCGCCTTCCGCGCGATCAAGAAGGAGGACCCGGAGGCCAGGCACAAGCAGCGCTACGACCTCTCCGGACTCGCCAACGTGTTCGTGGCCGGCGAGCGCCTGGACCCACCCACCTACGAATGGCTCGACGAGCACCTGGATTGCCCGATCATCGACCACTGGTGGCAGACCGAGACCGGCTGGGCCATCGCGGCCAACCCCATCGGCGTCGAGCGGCTGCCAATCAAGCCGGGCTCCGCCACCGTGCCCGCCCCCGGCTACCGCGTGCGCGTCCTCGACGACGACGGCGAACCCGCCGCCGGGCAGATCGGCAACATCGTCGTGCAGCTGCCGCTGCCCCCGGGGACGCTGCCGACGTTGTGGAATGACGACGAGCGCTTCGAGCGCAGCTACCTGAGCACCTTCCACGGCCATTACCTCTCCGGTGACGGTGGCTATCTCGACGAGGACGGCTACCTGTTCGTGATGGGCCGCACCGACGACGTCATCAACGTCTCCGGTCACCGCCTCTCCACCGGCGCCATGGAGGAGGTCATCGGCGGCTACGAGGCGGTCGCTGAGTGTGCCGTGGTGGGCCTGCCCGACGAGCTCAAGGGACAGGTGCCGGTGGGCTTCGTGGTGCTCAAGGACGGCGTCGACATGACCCCGGAGGCGGTCGAGGCCGCCCTGGTCGCCCGGGTGCGCGAGGAGATCGGCGCCGTGGCCGCCCTGCGCCGGGTGATGGTCGTCCCGCGACTGCCCAAGACCCGTTCAGGCAAGATCCTGCGCAAGACCATCCGCAGCCTTGCCCAGGAGGACGACGTCCCCGTGCCCTCCACCATCGACGACCCGGCGATCATGGACGAGATCCGCGACACCCTCGAGGACGCCGGGGTCGGACGCTTCTCCTGAGTGCCGCGACGGCGCCGTGCGGGGTTGTCTCCCCGGCGCGGCGCCTCCATCCATCTCCGGTAGAGAACCGGAGGTGAGCATGGCAGCACAACAGCCTGTCCGGGTCGACCGGGAGCGTTCCGCCCTGATCGTGGTCGACATGCAGCCGGACTTCATGGAGGGCGGCGCCCTCGCCACCAAGGGTGGCTCGGAGATCCTGGACGGTGTCGCCACAATCATGCGCGACAGCGACTTCGGCCAGATCGCGGCCACCCAGGACTGGCATCCCGCGGGGCATATCTCCTTCGCCAGCAGCCACGAGGGCCGTCAGCCCTTCGACATCATCGAGCTCTACGGCCACGAGCAGGTCCTCTGGCCGGACCACTGCGTACAGGGCACCGCGGGCGCGGCGCTCCACGACGGCCTGCCCTGGGAGCGCGCGTCGGTGATCGTCCGCAAGGGCGAGGACCCGGCGGTGGACAGCTACAGCGGCTTCCGCAACAACGTCGACGCCCAGGGCGAGCGCCCGCCCACGGGGCTGGCCGGTTACCTGCGCGAGCGCGGGGTCACGGACGTGTTCGTCTGCGGGCTGGCCCGGGACTTCTGCGTGAAATGGACCGCGGAGGATGCCGTGGCCTTGGGCTTCAACACCTACCTGCTGTGGGATCTCACCCGGCCGGTGGACCCGGCCAACGACGACGGCGTACGCCAGGCCCTGGCCGACGCCGGCGTGAACGTGACCGACAGCAGCGCCCTCAACTGACGCCCCCGACACCGCGGGGGCACTCAGTGCTCCCGCGTGGCGTGAAAGCCGATCTCCGGCCAGCGTTCCTCGGTGAGCTGAAGGTTCACCCGGGAAGGGGCGATATAAGTGAGGTTGCCGGCGACGTCCTCGGCGAGGTTCGCGACATTGCGCTCGCGGAACTCCTCCAGGCGCTTCGAATCGTCGCTGTCCACCCAGCGGGCGGTCGCCACGTTCACCGGCTCGAAGCTGCACTCCACGCCGTACTCGTTCTTCAGCCGGAAGGCGACCACGTCGAACTGGAGCACGCCCACGGCGCCGACGATCAGGTCGTTGCCCTGCAGCGGCCGGAACAGCTGCGAGGCCCCCTCCTCGCAGAGCTCGACCAGTCCCTTCTGCAGCGCCTTCATGCGCATGGGGTCGCGCAGAACCGCCCGGCGGAAGAGCTCCGGGGCGAAGTTCGGGATGCCGGTGAACTTGAGCTTCTCGCCGGCGGTGAAGGTATCGCCGATCTGGATGGTGCCGTGGTTGTGCAGCCCGATGATGTCGCCGGGATAGGCATTGGCGATGTTGTCCCGGTCCGAGGCCATGAAGGTGATGGCGTTGGCGATCTTCACGTCCTTGCCGATGCGCACGTGATGGACCTTGGCACCCTTCTCGTAGACCCCGGAGCACACCCGCAGGAAGGCGATGCGGTCACGGTGGTTCGGGTCCATGTTGGCCTGGATCTTGAACACGAACCCGGAGAACGTCTCCTCCTCGGCGGCCACCTCGCGGGTCTCCGTCTCCCGGGGCTGGGGCGAGGGGGCGTCCTCAACGAAGCGGTCGAGGAGCTCGCGCACGCCGAAGTTGTTGATCGCCGAGCCGAAGAACACCGGCGTGAGCTCGCCGCGGCGGTAGGCCTCGACGTCGAAGGGATTGCTGGCCTCGCGGATCAGCTCGACCTCCTCGCGCAGGGTCCCGGCGTCGTCGCCGAGCACCTCGTCGAGGCGCGGGTTGTCCAGGCCCTCGATGGTCTCGCCCTCGTTGATCCGCCCCTCGTGGGTGGCGCTGAACAGGTGCACGCGGTCATCGAGGAGGTGGAACACGCCCTTGAAGCCCTTGCCCATGCCGATGGGCCAGGTCACCGGGGCGCAGCGGATACGCAGCACCTCCTCGACCTCGTCCATGAGCGACATCGGGTCGCGCCCCTCGCGATCGAGCTTGTTCATGAAGGTCATGATCGGCGTGCTACGCAACCGGCAGACGTCCATGAGCTTGATCGTGCGCTCCTCGACGCCCTTGGCCGCATCGATGACCATCAGCGCCGAGTCCACCGCGGTAAGCGTGCGGTAGGTGTCCTCGGAGAAGTCCTCGTGCCCGGGGGTATCGAGCAGGTTGACGATCCGCTCCTTGTACGGGAACTGCATCACCGAGGAGGTCACCGAGATACCGCGCTGCTTCTCCAGCTCCATCCAGTCGGAGGTGGCATGGCGATCGGACTTGCGCCCCTTCACGGTCCCGGCGATCTGGATCGCGCCGCCGTAGAGAAGGAGCTTTTCGGTGACGGTGGTCTTACCCGCGTCCGGGTGTGAGATAATCGCGAAGGTGCGCCGCCGGGCGACCTCCTGGAGAAACTCGCTCATGGGGTTCCGTGCGCTCGGGCGTTGGAGTGTGGCATCGTCAAAGCGCCGCGATTATACATGACCCGGCGGATCCGCACCGAGCCCCGGAAACACCGCGCCGACGACGAGGACGACCCGCGCATGACTGGCAGCTTTTCCGGCGCCGCCGAACGCCCGTTCTGGGAGCGCAAGCGCCTCGACGAGCTCTCCGCGCCCGAGTGGGAGGCCCTGTGCGACGGCTGCGGCAAGTGCTGCGTTCACAAGCTCGAGGACGAGGACGGCGACTACCACTTCACCGAGCTGGCCTGCCGGCTGCTCGACACCCACACCGCGCTGTGCAGCGACTATGCGCATCGCCACCGCCACGTGCCGGACTGCATCACCCTCACCCCGGAGCGGGTGGAGCGCTTCGGCTGGCTGCCGAAGAGCTGCGCCTACCGCCGTGTGGCCGAGGGTCGCGGGCTGGCGTGGTGGCACCCACTGGTCTCCGGCGACCCGGAGACGGTACATCGCGCGGGCATGTCCGTGCGCGGCCGGGTGGTCGGCGAACAGGCGGTAGCGCCGCCCTACGATCTCGAGGACTTCATCGTCGAGGACCTCGACGACGACACGGACTGACCAGGGACATCATGACACCCGGAGACTACCCCCTGCTCGAAGGCATCGACTCCCCCGAGGCCCTGCGCGCCCTGTCCGCCGGCGAGCTCCCCGCGCTCGCCCGCGAGCTGCGGGACTTTCTGCTCCACAGCGTGGCCCGCTCCGGCGGCCACCTCGCCGCCGGCCTCGGGGTCGTGGAGCTGACCATCGCCCTGCACTACGTCTACCAGACCCCGGAGGACCGGCTCGTCTGGGACGTCGGCCACCAGTGCTATCCCCACAAGATCCTCACCGGGCGGCGCGAGCGCATCGGCACCGTGCGCAAGACCGACGGCCTCGCCGGCTTTCCCAAGCGCGACGAGAGCCCCTACGATACCTTCGGCGTCGGTCACTCCAGCACCTCACTCAGTGCGGCGATCGGCATGGCGCTCGCGGCCCGCGCCCGCGGCGACGGCCGGCGGGTCTGCGCGGTGATCGGCGATGGCGGCATGACCGCGGGCCAGGCCTTCGAGGCGCTGAACCACGCCGGCGACGCCCGCCCGGACATGCTCGTGATACTCAACGACAACGAGATGTCCATCTCCGAGAACGTCGGCGCGCTCTCGCGTACCTTCGCGCGGCTGCTCGCCGGCGGCCTCTACGGCAACCTCCGTCGCGAGAGCAAGCGCGTTCTCGAGCACATGCCCCCGGCGATGCGCGAGTTCGCCAGGCGCGCCGAGGCCCATGCCAAGGGCATGGTCGTGCCCGGGACCTTCTTCGAGGAGCTCGGCTTCCAGTACTTCGGGCCGGTGGACGGCCACGACCTCTCGGCCCTGCTCCCGGTGCTGCGCCGTCTGCGCACCACGCCCGGACCACTGCTCCTGCACGTGGTCACCCGCAAGGGCAAGGGCTACGCCCTGGCCGAGGAGGATCCCATCGCCTACCACGGCGTGAAGGCGTTCGATCCCGCCGAGGGGCTGACCGGCGGCAGTGGCGGCGGCCGGCCGAGCTATACCCAGGTATTCGGGGAGTGGCTGTGCGATATCGCCGAGCGCGACAGCCGGGTCTGGGGCATCACCCCGGCCATGCGCGAGGGCTCCGGCCTGGTGGAGTTCGCCCGGCGCTTCCCCGGGCGCTACCTGGACGTCGGGATCGCCGAGCAGCACAGCGTCACCCTCGCCGCCGGCCTCGCCTGCGAGGGCGAGCGCCCGGTGCTCGCGATCTACTCGACGTTCCTGCAGCGCGGCTACGACCAGCTCATCCACGACATCGCCCTCCAGGAGCTGCCAGTACTCCTCGCCCTCGATCGTGCCGGCCTGGTGGGCGCGGACGGACCGACCCATAACGGCAGCTTCGACCTCTCGTACCTGCGCTGCATCCCCAACCTCGTGGTGATGGCCCCCGCGGACGAGAACGAGTGCCGACAGATGCTCTACACGGGCTACCGGCACGACGGTCCCGCGGCGGTCCGCTACCCCCGGGGAACGGGCCCCGGGGTCACGGTCTCCCCGGAGATGCAGGCCCTGCCCATCGGCCGTGCAGAGCCGCGCCGGAACGGCCACCGCGTCGCCCTGCTCGCATTCGGCAGCATGCTCGCGCCTGCCCTGGCGGCCGCCGAGCGACTGGACGCCACGGTGATCAACATGCGTTTCGTCAAGCCGGTGGATGAAGACGCGGTGCTGAAGGCCGCCGCCACGCACGAGCTTCTGGTGACCGTGGAGGAGAACGTGATCGCCGGCGGCGCCGGCAGCGCGGTGGCCGAGGCGCTGGACGCCGCCGGGGAGACGGCCGTCTGCCGCCACATCGGCCTGCCGGACCGATTCACCGATCACGGCGACCCGGCCACCCTGCTCTCGCGGCTGGGCCTGGACGCGGACGGTATCGCCGCACAGGTCGGGGAATGGCTGGGGTCGGAGAAGGCGGCGGCCCCGGACACGGGTCGTGGCCGGGGATGCGCCCGGTCTGCGGGTGCCGGGCGGCACCCGCAGACCCGGTGGAGGCGGGGTCTAACCAGACCGTCAGGTTACCGGGAGCCGGCCCGACGGGCCGGGGACGTCATCACATACAGGCCGGGACGGGGCCCCGGCGCCGACACTCCCTCTGCCCTGACGCGGTTTGGTGCGACGGGCTGTCTCTAGACGTTGGCGTCAACGAACTGGGTCAGCTGCGCCTTGCTCAGGGCGCCGACCTTGGTATCCGCGACATCGCCGCTGCGGAAGACCATCAGCGTGGGGATGCCACGCACGCCGTACTTGGGCGCGGTCTCCGGATTGTCGTCGATGTTGAGCTTGCAGACCTTGAGCTTGCCCGCATACTCCTCGGCGACCTGCTCGAGCACGGGGGCGATCATCTTGCAGGGGCCGCACCACTCGGCCCAGAAGTCCACCAGGACCGGGCCATCGGCCTTGAGAACCTCGTCCTCGAAGTTGCCGTCGGTGATGCTGACGATGTTTTCGCTCATCAATGCCTCCAGGGGAACTGAAAAAACGCGCGAAGGATAACGCGCCTGTGGTGGCTTGTATAATCGACGCGGGCGCGGAAGTCGATAGCCAGGATCAATCATTCTACCGGATAATCGCCGGCCAGGGATGTGCCGACGTCATCACGGCGCGATCGTGTCTTGCCTCGCCGCGGGTCTCACAGTAGGGTTAGCGCGAAATTACTAGACCTCTTTCTAGACGCCGGCAACCACCCCCGTCAAGGCGGCACCGCCGCAACACCGGGCAGGGACCTGCCAGGGCCATCGGCCGGACCGCCCGCGGCGCGATCCGGTTCCCCCAGTGGATACGGTTGGGAGACGCATGACAGGACAACCCAGTTACAGCTACGAGGAGCTGCTCGAGTGCGGCCACGGCAAGCTCTTCGGTCCGGGCAACCCGCAGCTGCCGGTGCCGAACATGCTCATGTTCGACCGCATCAGCAGGATATCCTCCGAAGGCGGGGCGTACGGCAAGGGCGAGGTCCAGGCCGAGCTCGACGTCCATCCGGACCTGTGGTTCTTCCACTGCCACTTCCCCGGCGACCCGGTGATGCCGGGCTGCCTCGGGCTCGACGCCCTCTGGCAGCTCCTCGGCTTCTACCTGGGCTGGACCGGCGGCCAGGGCAAGGGGCGCGCGCTCGGCTGTGGCGAGGTAAAATTCACCGGTCAGATCCTGCCCCGTAACCGGCAGGTGACCTACTTACTGGACATCAAGCGCCTGATCCGGCGGCGTCTGACGATGGGTATCGCGGACGGCCGAGTCCTCGCCGACGGCGAGGAGATCTACCGGGCCACCGATCTCAAGGTCGGCCTGTTCATGGACCCGGATAGCGCGCTGTAGGTGCGTTGAGCAAACAGCGAGGAAGGTATCGTGCGACGAGTCGTCGTCACCGGACTGGGCATCGTCTCCTGTCTCGGCAATGATCGTGAAACGGTTACCCGATCCCTGCGCGAGGGCCGCAGCGGCATCCGCTTCCGCGACGCGTATGCCGAGTACGGTCTGCGCAGCCAGGTCGCCGGCGTGGTCGACATCGACCTCGACGAGCGCGTCCCGCGCAAGCCGCGCCGTTTCATGGGCGGCGCCGCGGGGTATGCGTATGTCGCCATGGAGGACGCCATGCGCGACGCCGGCCTGGACGCGGAGCAGATCTCCGATCCGCGCATCGGTCTGATCGCGGGCTCGGGAGGCGGTTCCACCTCCAATCTCGTCCAGGCCGCGGACACGCTGCGCGAGCGTGGCGTGCGCAAGCTCGGCGCCTTCGCCGTGCCGAAGGTCATGGCGAGCACCGTCTCCGCATGCCTGGCCACGCCGTTCGGCATCCGTGGCGTCAACTACAGCATCTCCTCGGCCTGCGCGACCAGCGCCCACTGCATCGGTTCCGCCATGGAGCAGATTCAGCTCGGCCGCCAGGACGTCGTCTTCGCCGGCGGCGGCGAGGAGGAGCACTGGTCGATGACCATGCTCTTCGACGCCATGGGCGCCCTGTCCTCGAAGTACAACGACACCCCCGAGCGGGCGTCCCGCCCCTACGACGCGGATCGTGACGGCTTCGTGATCGCCGGCGGCGCAGGCATGGTGGTGGTCGAGGCCCTCGATCACGCCCTGGAGCGCGGCGCGCCGATCTACGCCGAGCTCGTCGGCTATGGCGCGACGTCGGACGGCTACGACATGGTCGCACCCTCCGGCGAGGGCGCGGTGCGCTGCATGCGCGAGGCCCTCACTCACACCGAAGGCCCGGTGGACTACGTCAACGCCCACGGCACCAGCACCCCGGCAGGGGATATCACCGAGCTGCAGGCGATCCACGAGGTCTTCGGCGAGTCGATGCCGGCAGTGAGCTCGACGAAGTCGCTTACCGGCCACTCGCTCGGTGCGGCGGGAGTGCAGGAGGCGATCTACTCGCTGCTGATGCTCAAGGAGGGGTTCGTCTCCGCCTCCGCCAACATCGAGAACCTGGACCCGGACGCCGAGGGCATGCCCATCGTCTCGGAGTACCGCGAGCAGCCGCTCAACACGGTGATGTCCAACAGCTTCGGCTTCGGCGGAACCAACGCCACCCTGGTATTCCGCCGCTACGAGGACTGACGCGCCGCATCCGCCGGCGGCGCCCCACGGGCGCCGTCAGGCGGAGGCGGCGACCGCCGAGTCCAGCCGCCCGCGCAACGCCGCCACCGCCGGCAGCGGCGCCGCCGACAGCTCCGCCGCCACCGACTCGCCCAGCGCCTGTAACGCCTTCGCCGGCAGGTTGGCCTCCAGCAGTGGGAACAGACCCTCCTCCTCGCGCTGCTCGTGGTGCGCGCTCATGTCCGCCACCCGCCGCGCCGCCGCGATCAGCCCGAGTGCCTCACGCCGCCCCGGTCCGTTGCCGGCGGCATGCTCCGCCACGGCGGCACGATGCGCGCCGGCGAGCTGCTGGAGCCGCGCGTGCTCCGCCCGATAGACCCGCGCGGGCCACGGCGTCTCCCAGTCCGCGCTCTCGAGACACGGCAGCAGCCACGCCTCCTCGGCCCGCGCATGCGCGCGCAGACGCTCGAACCAGGCATCCCATATCTCCACCGCAACAGCGCAGCGGCGCTCCAGAAGCGCCTCCTGGTGGAGCCACAGCAGCTCCTCGAATACGGCATGATCACCACTCAGCCAGCGGACGGGATCGCTGTTCCGCGGGGTATTCCTCACCTTGGCCACCTTCCCTGCAGGGCTTGTACGGCGATGGTACCATTCGCGCCCGTCGACGGCGCGCGGACACCGCTCGCCTTCCAGTCGCCGGGGTGGTACGTTTCGCCCCGCGCAACAACAACGGTCCGGGGTTCACAGGGGATGATGCACAGCATGGCGCCGGTAGCAGACATCAACGCGGCCTTCGAGGCCTGGCTCGACGCCACGGAAGAGGCGGAGCCGATCGGGCAGGACAACACGGGGTTGCGCCACCGCCGCATCGGGCATGCGATCGGCGCGGTGGACACCGAATCCGACTACCTCGTGCTCTGCCGCATCGAGACCGATCCCGGCCACCGCGGCGAAGGCGAGGCAACCCGGCTGCTGGAGCTGCTCAAGGGGATCTGCGAGCGCTACAACGTCACCCTGCTCGGGCAGGCGACGGCGTACGACGATACCGGACTGGATCAGCAGGCCCTGCTGGAGTGGTACCGCCGGCACGATTTCGAGATCGACCACGGCCGCACCGCCCAGCCCCTGGTCTGGTACCCGGCACGGCCGTGATTCCGATCCGTGTCGCCGGCGCTCAGCCGGCGACGCGCACCCTCGCCTCGCGCCCGAGCACCCAGCGCTGCAGCCCGGCCAGTACCACCCCGTACAGCGGCACGAAGAACGCCAGGCTCACCACCAGCTTGGTGGTGTAGTCCACGGCGGCGATCTCCGTCCAGTGCGCCGCCATGAACGGGTCCGGACTGGCATAGAACGCCAGTGAAAAGAACGCCACCGTGTCGGCGAGGTTGCCCAGCACCGTGGACGAGGCCGGCGCCACCCACCAGGCGAAACGGCGCTGGCGCAGGCGGTCGAAGACATGTATGTCGAGGATCTGGCCGAGCACGTAGGACATGAAGCTCGCCATGGCGATACGGGCGACGAACACGTTCAGCCCGACGAGCCCTGCCAGGCCCTGGAACTGCCCCTGCTGGAAGGCGGCGCCGAAGACATAGGACACCAGCAGCGCCGGCAGCATTGCCATGAAGATGATCCGCCGCGCGGGCCCCTTGCCGAACACCCGCACCGTCAGGTCCGTGACCAGGAATATGAACGGGAAGGAGAATGCACCCCACGTCGTATGGACACCCCAGACCTGGATCGGGAGCTGCACCAGGTAATTGCTGGCGGCGATGATCAGGATGTGAGCGGTCACCAGCACCGCCAGGGCACGGCGCAGCTGGGCCGGGGTGAGGGAAAGCATGGGGGCGGTCTACCTCCGGTATGTGTCGGATCTCGGCGCCTGCGTCCCGGCGCCCGGAGAACATAGCGAATGCAGGGCACAAAGGCAAAAACGCTGAATCGAAAGGCATCCTCCCGGGTGGTCGCCCTCGCCTGGCCGCTGATCCTGTCCAACGTCACCGTGCCGCTGCTGGGGCTGGTGGACACGGCGGTGATGGGCCATCTGCCGGACAGCGACTACCTCGGCGCGGTCACCCTCGGTGCGACCCTGTTCAGCTTCCTCTACTGGGGCTTCGGCTTCCTGCGCATGGGCACCACCGGCTTCGTCGCCCAGGCCCACGGGCGCAACGACGCCGACGCCCTACGCGAGCTGCTCGCCCAGGGCCTGGTCATCGCCGCTGCCATCGGCGCCGCCCTGATCGCCCTGGCTCCGTGGGTCGTCCCCGCCGCGCTGAGCCTCTTCGACGCCAGCCCGGCGGTAACCGGGCTGGCCAATACCTACGCCACCTGGCGCATCGCCAGTGCCCCCGCGGTACTCGCCAACTACGTGCTCATCGGCTGGTTCCTCGGGCTGGCACGCACCCGGGTGACCCTGGTGCTGATGCTGGTCAATAACGTGATCAACATCGTGCTGGACCTCTGGCTGGTCGTCGGCCTCGGCTGGACGGTCGCCGGCGTCGCCCTCGCCAGCGTCATCGCCGACTACCTTGCCCTGGCGACCGCACTGGCCCTCGCCGCGGCGCACCTGCGCCGCCTCGGCGGACGACTGCTACCGGCACGGCTCGCCGAGCCTGCACGTTATCTGCGGCTGCTGCGGGTGAACGCGGCGCTGTTCGTGCGCACGCTCTGCCTGCTCTTTGCGATCGCCTTCTTCCACGCCCAGGGGGCACGGTTCGGCGACGACATCCTCGCCGCCAATGCCGTGCTCATGCAGTTCCTGATGCTGACTTCCTACGCCCTGGATGGCTTCGCTCATGCCGCCGAGGCGCTGGTCGGGGAGGCACTCGGGCGTGACAGCCGCCGGCGGCTGGCCGCCGTGGTCCGCGCCGCCACGCTCTGGTCTCTGGTGAGTGCGGTGCTGGCGAGCGTCGCCTTCGCGATGGCGGGTGAGGCGATCATCGCCCTGCTCACCGACCTCCCCCGGGTGCGGGCTATCGCCGCCGACTACCTGCCCTGGCTCATCGCCCTGCCCCTGGTCGCCGTGTGGAGCTACCTCCTGGATGGGCTGTTCATCGGCGCCACCCGGGCCCGGGCGATGCGCGACACCATGCTGGTGGCGGTGATCGCGGTCTACCTTCCGGCGTGGTGGCTGACCCGCGGCTGGGGCAACCACGGCCTGTGGTTCGCCTTCCTGCTGTTCACCCTCGCCCGCTCCGGCGGGCTCGGACTGGTCTTCCGCCGGGCGGACTACGGCGCCGGCTGGCTCCCGGCGGACCCGCTCACCCCAGGGGGGCGAGGCGGGTGAGCACCATGAAGACCGCGGTGCCCGCGGCGATGCTCACCAGCGCGTTGCGCCAGCGCAGGTGGCAGAGCGCGGTCACCGCGATCGCGGCGAGATGGTAGAGACCGAAGGGCGGCGCGAGCGGCTCGACGTCGCGGACCGCGTAGACCACCAGCAGCAGCATCACCGCCGGCGGCAGGTAGCGCCCGAGGTGGCGCACCAGCGGATGCTCCATGTAGCGCCCAAGCACCAGGAACGGTGCCGCACGGGTGAAGAACGTCGCCACCGTCATCGCGGCGATCACCGCCAGTAGGTAGCCGTCCGCACCACTCATGCCGCCTCCCGGGAACCATCGGCCAACAGCACCGCGGTCACGAACGCCAGCGCGACGATGAGCATGTAGTCCCGTCCGCCGAACACGAAGCCGGCCGCGGCGGCGGCCGCGGCGATGACGAAGGGCCGCACGGCGCGCACGGTCATGGCCTGCTCGATGGTCAGGACCACGAACAGCGCGGTGAGCGCGAAGTCGAGGCCCGCGACGTCACCGCCCAGCCCGCTGCCCAGCCAGGCCCCGAGGCTCGTGCCGAGCACCCACCAGAACTGGTTCAGCGCGGCGACGGTCACGCGGAATCGCGCCGGGTCCGCCCCCGGTGGTGCCTGGATGCTCGTGAGCAGGGAGTAGGTCTCGTCGGTCAGCGCGAACACCGGGTACCAGCGCGTCACGCCCCGACGCGGCAGCCGCGGCCCGAGGGACAGCCCGTAGAAGGCGTGGCGGGCGTTGATCACCACCGTAGTCACCGCGATCTCGCCGACGCCGGCCCCCGCGGCAAGCAGCGTCACCGCCATGAACTGCGCAGCGCCCGCGAACACCGCGATGCTCATCAGCGTCGCATACCACCAGGCGTAGCCGAGCTGGACGAAGAGCACACCGAAGACCATGCCCAGGGGCACGTAGCCGAAGAACACCGGCAGGCTCGCCCGCGCCGCCGCGGCCAGCCCCGGTGTGCGCTCGCTCATGCGGACAAACGCGTTCATACGCGGTAGCCCAGTGCCTCGGGCAGCCACAGCGCGACGCCCGGGAAGACGATCACCAGCGCCAGTGCGACCACCATCGCCGCCACCATCCAGGCCGCCCAGCCCAGGGTGCGTTCCATGGGCACCTCCGCGACCTTGGTGGTCACCATCAGGTTCACCGCCACCGGTGGCGTGAACTGCCCCACCGCGATGGTCATCGCCATGAGGATGCCGAACCAGGTGGCGTTCCAGTCGAAGGCACGCATGACCGGCATGAGCATGGGGATGAGGATGAGATAGATGGATACCCCGTCGAGCACCATTCCCGCGACGAGGAGCAGCAGCATCACCATTGCGAGCACGATCCAGCCCGTGTCCGACACGGATAGCATCGCGTGCGCGACGTCGTCGAAGGCCCCGAGCGTGCTGCCCGCCCAGGCGAAAATCCCGGCCAGCGAGATGATCAGCAGGATCACCGCCGAGAGCACGGCGGAGTCCACCAGCGCCCGGTAGAGGGTCCGCAGGTCCAGGTTGCGGTAGACCACCATGCCGATGAACACGCCGTAGGCCACCGCCACCACCGCGGCCTCCGTCGGCGTGAACAGCCCGCTGCGCAGGCCGCCGAGGATGATCACCGGGGCGAACAGCGCCGGCAGCGCACCGACGAAGCTCTCCCGCAGCGGCGGCCGCTCCTCGGCGTCGCGCCGCTCGAAGCCGTTACGCCGCGCCAGCCAGATCGCCGGGACCACCACCGCCAACCCCGCCAGAAGGCCCGGGAAAACGCCCGCGGCGAACAGCGCCCGCAGGTCCACACCGGGGACCAGGATCGAATACAGGATCAGCGCCACGGACGGCGGGATGAGGATCGCCGTGGACGCCGAGGCGGCGATCACGGTGGCACTGAAGGCCCGCGGATAGCCGGCCCGGGTCATGCTCGGCACCATTACCATCGCCACCGCGGCGGCGTCCGCCGGCCCGGAGCCCGACATCCCGCCCATGATCAGGCACACCAGGGTCGCCACCACCGCCAGCCCGCCGGGACGCGGACCGATCAGCGCGCGGGCGAAGCGCACCAGGTTGGCGGCGACACCGGCGCGCTCGAAGATGGTGCCGGTGAGCACGAACAGCGGGATCGCCACCAGCGGGTACTTGGCGATGGCGTTATAGGTGTTCGTCCCAAGGGTGCCGAGCATCTGCGCGGGCAGTCCCATGACGATCCCCACCGCACCGGCGAGCGCCAGCGCGATGGCGATGGGCGAGCCGATCACGATCAGCGCCGCCAGCACGAGGAAGAGCATGACGTCCGGCGTCGGCAGCATCAGTCCGGCCTCCCGCCGCGGAGCTGGCGCAGGAAGCGCCCCACTACCCGCAGCAGCACGACCAGCGCCCCCAGGGGCAGCCAGACGCTGTAGATCCAGTTGGGCACGCCGAGCCCCGGGGACGAGGACTGCCAGCGCCACTCGTCGTAGGCGAAGCCGGTGCCGTAGTAGATGATCAGCCCGAGCACCGTCAGGGTCGCGAGGAAGGTCGCCACCGTGGCCGCCCAGCGAAGCGGCCGGGGCAGGCGCTGCTGGAAGAACCCGATGCGGATGTGCTCGTCGCGCGCGAAGGCAACCGCCGAGCCGAAGAAGGCCATGAACACCAGCAGGAACACCGAGACCTCCTCTGTGAAGGCGAAGGAGGCGTCCGTGGCATAGCGAACCACCACGTTGGCGAGGCTGATGAGGCAGATGATCGCCATGGCCGCCGCGGCCGCCGCCTCCTCGACGGCCAGCGGCACGCGCGGACGATCACGACGGTCGTTGTCCGGCTCAGGCATTTCGGGTCCCCGAACGACGGACACCGGGGCACCCTCGGGCGGCCCGGCGTCCGGTTGGATCACCCGGGGGCACCGGCCCCCGGCTTCGTGCGGCCCGCGGGCCGCTCACTCGGCGTCGCGGTTGGCGACGGCCTCCTTCGCGGTCTCCACGAGGTCCTCGCCGATCCGCGGCGCCCAGGTCTCGTAGACGCTGGCGGTGGCCTTGCGGAAGGCCTCGCGCTGGGCGTCGGTCAGCTCGGTGAGCTCGATACCCTGCTCCCGCAGCGCGGCAAGACGCTCCTCCACGCTGGCCCGGGAACGCTCGATCTCCCACTGCCCGGCGTCGATGGCCGCCTCGCGGATGATCCGGCGGTCCTTCTCGGGCAGGCTCTCCCAGGTGCCACGGCTCGCGGCGAAGATCAACGGATCCGCCATGTAATGCCAGCGGGTGAGATACTCCTGTCCCACCTCCCACATCTTCGCGATCTGGATCACCGACAGCGGGTTCTCCTGACCGTCGACCGCGCCGGTGGCCAGCGCCGGCTTGGCGTCCGCCCAGCTCATCTGGGTCGGGTTCGCACCCAGGGCCTCGAAGGTGTCCTGGAACAGCGGCGAGCCCACGACGCGGATCTTCATCCCCTCCAGGTCGTCCGGATGGGTCACGGGCCGCACGGAATTGGTGAGCTCGCGGAAACCGTTCTCGCCCCAGGCCAGTGGCACGACGCCCTGACGCTCGATGGCCTCGAAGATGCGCTCCCCCACCTCGCCCTGGGTCAGCGCGTCGATGGCGGCATAATCCGGCATCAGGAACGGCAGGGAGAAGACGTTGAGCTCGCTGACCTGGGGCGACCAGTTGATGGTGGAACCGACCGCGAAGTCGATCAGCCCGCTGCGCAGGGCCGCGAACTCCTTGGTCTGGTTCCCCGAGACGAGCTGCGCCCCCGGATAGACCTTGAGATTGATACGCCCGTCACTGCGCTCCTCGACGAGCTTCACCCAGCGCTCGGCGGCCTCGCCCCAGGGGAACGGGGTGGGCAGGACGGTCGAAACGGTATACTCGGACTTGTAGTCCGCGGCACCCGCACTGCCCCCGGCGAGCAACAGGCCCGCCAGACAGGCGACGATGATCGGCGCTTTCAAACGCATGCTCTCCCCCCATGAAATGCGATAGTGGATACGGGCGGCACCCCGGATTGTCCCCCGGCATTGCCGACCGCGCCCGTGCCAATATGTCCACCACGTCGTGAAAATGCAATCCACGGCCGCAACGGCCAACCGCAATCAAGGAGACGAGATGCCCGATACCCGACGACCCGGCCCGCCCGCACGCGAGCCGCAGATCCGCACCATCGCCATGCCCGCCGACACCAACCCCTCCGGGGACATATTCGGCGGCTGGCTGATGTCGCAGATGGACCTGGCTGCCTCCAGCGTGGCGACCCGCGCCGCGCGCGGCCGTGTCGCCACCGCGGCGGTGGATGCCATGAGCCTGATCGCCCCCGTGCACGTGGGTGACGAGGTCAGCCTCTACGCGGAGCTGCTGCGCACCGGGCGCACCTCGCTGACCATCGCCGTGGAGGCGTGGCGGCGGGACCGTTTCTCCGAATCGGCGACGCAGGTGACCGAGGCCACCTTCACCTTCGTTGCCATCGACGAGGATCGCCGCCCCCGGCCGCTGCCGCAGCCGGTGGGCGACGGCCTGCCGCCGGCACCGGGGTGTTGCGGGCCGGGGGCCGGGCGGGGGGGGGCCGCGGGGCGGGGGGGCGCGCCCCGCCCCCGGCCACGCCCGTGACCGGCCCCGGGGCCAGGCCGGGGCTCAGCCGCGGGCCTTGCGCTCGCGGCGGCGGGCGTGGAGTACCGGCTCGGTGTAGCCGTTGGGCTGCTCGCGACCCTTGAACACCAGGTCGCAGGCGGCCTTGAACGCCACCCCGTCATAGCCCGGTGCCATGGGCTCGTAGTTGGGATCGCCCGCGTTCTGGCGGTCCACCACCTCGGCCATGCGCTTCATGGTGGCCATCACCTGCTCCTCGGTGACGACGCCGTGGTAGAGCCAGTTCGCCATGTGCTGGCTGGAGATGCGCAGGGTCGCCCGGTCTTCCATGAGGGCAACGTCATGGATGTTCGGGACCTTCGAGCAGCCGATGCCCTGATCGATCCAGCGGACCACGTAACCGAGCACGCCCTGGGCGTTGTTGTCGAGCTCCTGCTGGATCTCCTCCGCGCTCCAGTCCGCGTTCTCCGCCACCGGGATGGTGAGCAGGTCGTCCAGCCCGGCCCGGCGCTGGCCGGCGAGCTCGCCCTGGCGGGCCATCACGTCCACCTGGTGGTAATGGATGGCGTGCAGGGTCGCGGCCGTGGGCGACGGCACCCAGGCACAGTTGGCGCCGGCGCGGGGATGGCCGATCTTCGCCTCCATCATGTCCGCCATCAGGTCCGGCATCGCCCACATGCCCTTGCCGATCTGGGCGTGGCCGCGCAGGCCGCAGGCGAGACCCACGTCCACGTTCCAGTCCTCATAGGCATTGAGCCAGCGCGAGGACTTCATCTCGCCCTTGCGGATCATCGGACCGGCTTCCATGTCCGTGTGGATCTCGTCGCCGGTGCGGTCGAGGAAACCGGTGTTGATGAAGATGAGGCGCTCGCGGGCCTCGCGGATGCAGGCCTTGAGGTTGAGCGTGGTGCGTCGCTCCTCGTCCATGACGCCGATCTTGAGGGTGTTGCGCGCCAGCCCCAGCGCATCCTCGACGCGGTTGAACAGCTCGCAGGCGAAGGCGACCTCTTCCGGGCCGTGCATCTTGGGCTTGACGATGTAGACGCTGCCGGCGCGGGAGTTGCGCACCGAGCCGTTGCCCTTGAGGTCGTGCACCGCGATCAGGGCGGTGAACAGGGCATCCAGCATGCCCTCGGGGATCTCCTCGCCACTGGCGTCGAGCACCGCGGGCGTGGTCATGAGGTGGCCGACGTTGCGCACCAGCATCAGGCTGCGCCCCTGCAGGGTGAGCTCGCCGCCGTCCGGCCGCTGGTAGCGGCGGTCCGGGTTGAGCCGGCGCGTGACCTGGCGGCCGCCCTTGTCGAAGACGTGCTCGAGCGTGCCCTTCATCAGGCCCAGCCAGTTACGGTAGACGTTGGTCTTGTCCTCGCCGTCCACCGCGGCGACGGAGTCCTCGCAGTCCTGGATGGTGCTGACCGCCGCCTCCATGAGCACGTCCTTGACGCCGGCGGGATGGTCGCGGCCGACGGGGTGCTCGGGGTCGATCTGGATCTCGGCGTGCAGGCCGTTGTTGGCCAGCAGGACGCCGGTCAGGGGCTGGCCGCCGGTATAGCCGGCGAACTGGGCCGGATCCCGCAGGCCCGTCTCGCTGCCATCGCCGAGGGTGACGACGAGCTCGGCGCCGTCCGGGCTCAGGCCGAAGCCGGCGACGTCTGCGTGGCTGCCACGCGCGAGCGGCGCGATCTCGTCGAGATAGGCCGAAGCGTGGCTCATCACCTTCCTGCCACGCACCGGGTTGTAGCTGCTCCCCTTCTCGGCGCCATCGTCCTCGGGGATGATATCGCTGCCGTAGAGCGCGTCGTAGAGGCTGCCCCAGCGGGCGTTCGCGGCGTTGAGGGCGTAGCGCGGGTTGCTCACCGGGACCACGAGCTGCGGGCCGGCGACCTCGGCGATCTCCGGGTCGACGTTTTCCGTGCTGACCTGGAAGTCCCCGCCCTCGGGCATGAGGTAGCCGATCTCCTCGAGGAAGGCCCGGTACGCCGCGGCGTCGAAGGCGCCGTTGTGCTCCCGGTGCCAGGCGTCGATCCGCGCCTGGATCTCGTCGCGGCGGGCAAGCAGCTCCCGGTTGCGCGGCCCCAGGTCGGCGACGATGTCCGCCAGGGCCCGCCAGACCGACGCGGCGTCGACCCCGGTGCCCGGCACGATCTCGTTTTCCAGCAGCTCGTGGAGGGGGCGGGCGACCTTCAGGCCCGCCGCTTCGATACGTTCGCTCATCGACTGTCTCTCCCGTGATGGTCAGGGCGTTGTGACGGGGGACGGCACAAGCCCACGACCGACCCCGTCGCCGCCCTCAGTCTACCGCCGCTGACGGGCACCGGCAATTTTATGGAAAGCGTTTCCACGATAGCTCCGACGCGCGGTCGGCGGAGCGGCGGCCGCGGCCGGCCGTTTCGACCCGGACGGCCCGCCCGGCTATAATGCCCGCTTCGGCCCGGCCGCCGAGCCATGGACGGCCCGGGCCCGATGCGCCATGCACTCGATCAGCGGGACGGTCCATATGAGCGGCAAGCACTTCCATACCATCGTCATCGGCAGCGGCCCCGGCGGCGAGGGCGCGGCGATGAAACTCGCCAAGGCGGACAAGCGCGTGGCGGTGGTCGAGCGCCACAGCGAGGTCGGCGGCGGCTGCACCCACTGGGGCACCATCCCCTCCAAGGCGCTGCGCCACAACGTCCGCCGGATGATGGAGTTCAACAACAGCCCGCTCTTCCGCGAGGTCAGCGAGCCGCGACACTTCTCCTTCCCCACGGTGATGCGCACCGCCGAGCGGGTCATCGACCAGCAGGTGGGGCTGCGCACGAGCTTCTACAGCCGTAACGAGGTGCCGGTGTTCCGCGGCACGGCGCGTTTCGCCGACGAGCACACCCTGGAGGTCGAGGGCGCCAACAACCGGATCACACGCCTCACCGCCGATCACTTCATCCTCGCCACCGGCTCGCGCCCGTACAATCCGGCGGACGTGGACTTCACCCACCCGCGGGTATTCGACAGCGATCAGATCCTCTCCCTGGACCATACGCCGCATACCATCACCATCTACGGTGCCGGCGTGGTGGGCAGCGAGTACGCCTCGATCTTCCGCGGTCTCGGCGTGAAGGTGGATCTCATCAACACCCGCGAGCGCATGCTCGCCTTCCTCGACGACGAGATCTCCGACGCCCTCTCCTACCACCTCCGCGAGCTCGGCGTGCTCATCCGTCACCGCGAGGAGTATGCCCGGGTCGTCCCGGGGGACGATCACGTCATCCTGGAGACCCAGTCGGGCAAGCGCATCAAGAGCGACATCCTGCTCTGGGCGAACGGGCGCACGGGTAACACCGATCGCATGGGCCTGGAGGCCCTCGGGGTCCAGCCCAACGGCCGTGGCCAGGTGGAGGTCAACGAGGATTTCCAGACCGAGCAGCCGCATATCTATGCCGTCGGCGACGTGATCGGCTACCCGAGCCTCGCCAGCGCCGCCTACGACCAGGGCCGCTACGTCGCCCATCACATCATCTTCGGCGAGTGCGATTACCGCCTCGCCCAGGACACCCCCACCGGGATCTACACCATCCCGGAGATCAGCTCCGTGGGCCGCAGCGAGCGCGAGCTCACCGAGGCGAAGATCCCCTACGAGGTCGGTCACGCCTTCTTCAAGGACCTCGCCCGGGCGCAGATCTCCGGACAGACGGTCGGCATGCTCAAGATCCTCTTCCACGTGGAGACACTGGAGATCCTCGGCATCCACTGCTTCGGCGACCAGGCCTCCGAGATCGTGCACATCGGCCAGGCGATCATGGCCCAGCCCGGCGAGGCGAACACGCTGATGTATTTCATCAACACCACGTTCAACTACCCGACGATGGCCGAGGCGTACCGCGTGGCGGCGCTCAACGGCATCAACCGGGTGCCCTGAAACCGTGGCGGCGACTAACGGCAGCGCTACCGGCGGCGAGGATCACCGCATCCCGGTGGTCTTCTATTTCGACTACATCTGCCCGTTCTGCTACGTGGGCGCCCATCGCCTGCAGCGGATCACGCAGCGCTACCCGGTGGCGGTGGAGTACCGCTTCGTCGAGATCCACCCGGACAGCCCCGCCGGCGGGCGGCCGGTCTCCGAGCTCGGCTATCCACCGGAACAGTGGCGGCGGATGAACGAGGCGCTCACGGCGATGCTCGAGGCGGACGGCCTGCTCATGGCCGAGCGTACCTTCACCACCAACTCCCGCCAGGCCCTGCTGCTGGCACGCACAGTGCTTCAACGCCGGCCCGGGCGTTTTCTGGCACTGCACAACGCCCTCTTCCATGCCTACTTCGTCGACGGCCGCAACATCGGCGAGACGGCCGTGCTCGAATCGATAGCGGCGGATCATGACGTCGGCGACTGCCTGATGCCGGTGGACGACCGCCAGGCCCTTGCGGGCCTGCTGGAGGACGTGGAGGCGGCCCGCAGCACCGGACTCACCGGCGTGCCCACCCTGATCGTCGGCGACCGGGCCTTCCCCGGCGCCGTGTCCATGGACACACTGGCCGCGGCCATGGAAGAACACACCCGCGGCGGGGCCCCGGGGGAGACCCACTGATGGCCCGCCTCAAGCTGCCGCTGCCGGAACGCTTCGCCTTCTGCCACGAGCTGGACGTGCGTGTCACGGACCTGAACTTCGGCGGCCACATGGGCAACGAAATGGTCCTGGTCTACGCCCAGGAGGCCCGCGCGGCGCTGCTGCGCCATCACGGCTACTCCGAGAGCGACATCGAAGGGCTGGGGATCATCGTCGCCGACGCCGTGGTCGTCTTCCGTGCCGAGGCCTTCGCCAACGACCCGCTGCGCATCCACGTCGCGCTGGATGACTTCAACCGCTACGGCTGCGATATCCTCTACCGCCTGGAGCACGCCGGGGACGGCCATGAGATCGCGCGGGCGAAGACGGGGATCGTGTTCTTCGACTACGGCGAGCGGCGCATCGCCCGCGCACCGCAGGCGTTCGTCGAGCGCTTCGCCCCCGCCGGGGAGTGAGCCGGTCGGGCAGCGCGGCGGGATCAGCCGCCGAGCATGCCCGATTTGACGTCCTCGTCCGCCGGGTGGGCACCGACGAAGATCGCCAGCCATGCCCGCGCGAGGGCACGGCCCGGTACGGTCCCGGTGACCTTGCCGTTGTACACCACCCGCGTGCCCTGCCCCGGCAGGTAATCGATGGCGATCTCATCCCCGGCCTCGGCGTCGCCGAACAGCTCGTTGAACGCCTCGATCCGCTCCGCCAGGGCCTTGCGGCGGTCCTCTGAGAGGTTGTCCTCGAAACCGTCGTTCCAGGCCTCCACCAGCTTCTCCCGGGAGACGTGATCGTAGACCAGGTGCAACACCACCCGCCGGGGACCGTCCAGCGAGAGCACGTCGTCCGCCCTGCCGGTGGTCTCGGGCAGGTAGAGCCCGCCGACATAGATGTCGAAGAAGAACTTCTCGCGCAGGCCGAGGCCATTGAGGGAGAGGCTCTCCCCGTCCACCTCCATGCGCTCCGGCATGTGCACGCCGGCGAGCTCCGCGGCCGTCGCCGGCCCCGCCAGCAGAACGCCCGCGAGCACCAGTGCCGCGGCACGGCACCCTCTGATCGTGGTAGTCAGCATCGCTCGAACACCCCCGCTGCGCCCATGCCGGTGCCCACGCACATGGTGACCATGCCGTAGCGCAATCCCTGCCGGCGCAGCCCGTGCAGCAGGGTGGCGGTTCGGACGGCACCGGTGGCACCCAGGGGGTGCCCCAGGGCAATGGCGCCGCCCAGCGGATTGACCCGGGCCGGATCCAGCTCCAGCTCGCGCATCACCGCCAGGCTCTGCGCGGCGAACGCCTCGTTGAGCTCGATCCAGCCGAGATCGTCCCGGCCGATGCCCGCGGCGCGCAGGGCCGCCGGGATCGCCTCGACCGGACCGATGCCCATGATCTCCGGGGGCACACCCACCACGCGGTAGCCCGCGAAACGGGCCATCGGGGTAATGCCCAGCTCGCGTACCCGGCGGCCGCTCATCACCACCACCGCCCCGGCACCGTCACTGGTCTGGGAGCTGTTGCCCGCGGTCACCGAGCCCCGCGCGGCGAACACCGGGCGCAGCTTCGCGAGCCGGGCCGCGTCGGTGTCACGCCGCGGGCCTTCGTCCGTCGCCACCGCGCGCTCGCTGATGCGCACGCTCGCCCCTTCCGCCGCCGGGGCGTAGCTGCGCGCGGTCACCGGCAGGATCTCGTCGGCGAAGGCGCCGCCGTCGATGGCCGTGACCGCCCTGCGATGACTCTCGAGTGCGAAGGCGTCCTGGTCTTCCCGGCTGACGCCGTAGCGCTCCGCGACCCGTTCAGCGGTCAGGCCCATCCCGTACGCGATGCCCACGTCCTCGTCGCGTTCGAAGATCGTCGGGTTCAGCGACGGCCGGTGACCCATCCAGGGGATGGCGCTCATGCTCTCCGTGCCGGCGGCGAGAATGCAGTCCGCCTCGCCGCTGCGGATGCGCCCGGCGGCCTGGGCGATGCTCTCGAGCCCGGAGGCACAGAAGCGGTTGACCGTCACCCCGGGCACGCTCTTCGGCAGCCCCGCGAGCAGCGCGGCGATCCGCGCGACGTTGAGTCCCTGGCTCCCTTCGGGCATGGCGCAGCCGGCGATGACGTCCTCGATGCCCTCCGGCGCCAGCTCCGGCACCGCATCCACGGCCCCGCGGAGCACATGGGCCAGGAGGTCGTCCGGGCGCGTGCCGCTGAGCGCGCCCCGGGGCGCCCGCCCCACCGGGGTACGCACCGCGGCGACGATATAGGCGTCCTGCATTTCACTCATTGACGGTTCCCCTCCCCGTGCCGCCGTCGCCGGCGACGTCCAGGCGGTTGTCGGTTCGTTCAGTTGCGCAGCGGCTTGCCGGTGCGGAGCATGTGCGCGATCCGCGCCTGGGTGGCCTCGCTCCTGAGCAGCGTCATGAAGCCGTCCACCTCCAGCTCCAGCAGCCACGACTCGTCGACGCTCGAGCCGGTATCCACCTCGCCGCCGGTGAGCGCCCGTGCTGCGAGGTGGGCGACCCGGGCGTCGTGTCCGGAGATGAAGCCGCCGTCACGGAGGTTCACGATCATGGCCTCCAGCGTCGCCAGCCCATCGCGCCCGGCGACCCGAACCGGCGGCACCAGCGGCAGGCGGTAGGCGCCGGCGGCGAGTGCCCGGGCGTGCTGTATGGCGACATGAAGCACCTCGTCCTCATGAGGCACGACGGTGGTGTGCGCCGGCAGGAACCCGTAGTCCACGGCCTCGACGGCACTCGCCGCCACTTCCGCACGTGCCACGGTCTCGAAGCGCCGCTGGATCGCCGGAAAGGGATCGCCGTCCACCGCCGTGGCCGCCGCGTGGCGCGCCAGCGCCCGGCAGCCGCCCCCCGCGGGGATCAGGCCGACGCCCGCCTCGACCAGTCCGACGTAGCTCTCCAGCGCGGCGACCACGTGGTCGCAGTGCATGAGGAACTCGCAGCCACCCCCGAGGGCCATGCCCCGGGCGCCCGCGACCACCGGTATCGAGGCATCGCGCACCCGGGCGGTGGCCTGCTGGAAGCGCCGGACCATCCGCTCCAGGGTGTCGAAGTCGCCGGCCTCCAGCGCCCCGCTCACCTCCTTGAGGTTGGCGCCGACGGAGAACGGGGCCGAGGGCTGCCACAGCACGAGGGCGTCGTAACGTCCCTCCGCGGCCTCGACGGCCTCCATCACGCCGTCGAGCACGTCCCGGCCCACCGCGTGCTTCGGGCCGCGGAAGCTGAGCACGCCGACGTCACCCTCGAGATGCCACAGCCGCACCCCCGGATGATCCAGCACGGTCTCGCCCCGGGGCGGATGCGGCCCGCCCAGCAGCGCCGGCGGGAAATACTGGCGGCGGTAGACCGCCAGGCCGGAGGGCGGGCGGTAATCGCCGGCCCCGGGCGACCAGGCCCCGGCCGGCGTGTGCGCGGCCTCGATGGCGAACACCCAGTCCGGCAGGGGAACGTCCGCCAGGGTCCGGCCCGCCTCGCGGTCGGCGTCGATGGCCTCCGCCGTCTCCTGCCAGCCGGCGGCCTGCCAGGTCTCGAACGGCCCCTGCTGCCAGGCGAACCCCCAGCGGATGGCGAGGTCCACATCGCGGGCATTGTCGGCGATGGCGCCCAGCAGGTGGGCGGCGTAATGGAAGGTGTCGCGGTGGATCGCCCACAGGAACTCGGCCTGAGGGTGTTCCGAGGCGCGCAGCGCACGTAGCCGCGCCGCCGGGTCGCTCTCGGCGAGGATCTCGCTCACCGCCGGGTCGATCTCCCCCGAAGCCGTGCGATAGTCACCCTGCACCGAATCCACGACCTCGATGCCCTCGCGGCCCTTGCGGTAGACGCCCGCGCCGGCCTTGCGCCCGAGGGCCCCCGCCTCGATGAGCCGTACCATCCAGTCGGGCAGGCGGAGGTAATCCACCCACGGGTCATCCTGCAGCCGTGGCACATTGCCCTCGACCACGTGCCGCAGGGTGTCCAGGCCCACGAGGTCGGCGGTGCGGAAGGTCGCGCTCCTGGGCCGGCCGATCGCCGGACCGGTCAGCGCGTCCACCACGTCCGGCGCTAACCCCAGGCGCTCGGCATGGGCCATGGCCGCGACCACCGCAAACACGCCGATCCGGTTGCCGACGAAGTTCGGGGTGTCACGCCCGCGGATCACGCCCTTGCCGAGGGCCGTGGTCAGGAATGCCTCCAGGCCGTCCACCACCGCCGGCTCGGTCCGTGCCGTGGGGATGAGCTCCACGAGGTGCATGTAGCGCGGCGGATTGAAGAAATGGATGCCGCAGAAACGCCCGTGCAGCGCCTCCGGCAGGGCCTCGGCCAGCGCCTCCACGGACAGTCCCGAGGTGTTGCTGCCGACCACCGCCCCCGCCGGCAGATGCGGGGCAACGCGGCGGAACAGGTCCAGCTTGACGTCCAGCCGCTCTGCCACCGCCTCGATGACGAGGTCGCAGTCCGCGAGCGCGACCAGGTCGTCCTCGTAGTTCGCGGGCCGGATGCGCTCGGCGTACGCCGGACTCGCCAGCGGGGCCGGCTGCAGGTTCCCGAGCCGGCGGATGGCCTCGCGCGCCCCGGAGCGCCGGTCGTCGCCATCGCCGGCGAGCTCGAAGAGCACCGTCGGGATGCCGGCGTTGGCCAGGTGGGCCGCGATCTGCGCGCCCATGACCCCGGCGCCGAGCACCGCCGCCCGCCGCACCGAAATCGCCTCGCTCATCTGTTCTCTCCTCTGCTCGTTTCGGTCAGGCCACGTCCCGGCCGTGTCCGGCACGCGCCTCCAGCACGCTGCGCGGCGTCAGCGCCTCCGCCGGGAACGCGTCGGTGCGCACGGTATCGGCGCGGGCACGCTCGTAGTCGCTCACCAGCGCCGCCGTATCCGTATCCAGCACGCCCGCCTCCACGGCGTTGGCGATCTGCTCGTCGAAGGTGTGCCCGCCCACCTCACCGCGGGCGACCGCCTTGCGGAAGCGCACGTAGTGCGGCTCCGCCTCCTGCAGCAGCCCGAAGGTGTGTTCCACGCGGCCGACGGCGTCGTTCGGACCGCCGATATAGACCAGGTTGGTGATCCGGTCGCGAACCCCGCCGGGCGCCATCATGCGCTCGGCCACGGCCCGCCCGAGGGCGTCCGCGGGGGCGCGGTACGGCCGCCCGAGCGGGAACACCACCCAGCGCAGGACCCGCGCGATGCCCCGGTTCGGGAAGTTGGCCAGGAACTCGTCGAACGCCCGGGTCATCTCCGCGAGGGCGTGGTCCACCGCCCAGCACACGTGGTCCAGCTCGTCCGGATCGCTGCCGCCGTCACGGTGGAACTTGAGCACGGCGGAGGCGAGGTAGAGCTGGCTCAGCACGTCGCCGAGGCGCGCGGACAGGCTCTCGCGGCGCTTGAGCTCGCCGCCGAGCACGCCCATCGCGACATCCGAGACGAATGCCAGCGCCGAGCTCATCCGGGTGAGCGCGCGGTAGCGGCCGGCGAGCGGCCCGCCCTCCGGCGCCCGCGCCAGGCGTGCCCCGGTAAGCCCGAGCAGCAGCGCGCGCGTGCCGCGGCTCAGGGAATAGCCGATGTGCCCAAACAGCGCCCGGTCAAAGGACGTCAGGTCGTCGTTCTGGGCGGCGGTCATCTCCTCGAGGACATAAGGATGGCAGCGGATCGCACCCTGGCCGAAGATCATCATGCTTCGGGTGAGGATGTTCGCGCCCTCGACGGTGATCGCCACCGGTGTCGCCTGGTAGGCATAGCCGAGGTAGTTGCGCGGCCCGTAGATGATGCCGCGGCCGCCGTGGATATCCATCGCGTCGTCGATGATCCGGCGCATCCACTCGGTCATGTGGTACTTGGCGATGGCGGAGACCACCGACGGCTTGACCCCCATATCGCCAGCGCTGGCGGTGAGCCGCCGCGCCGCCTCCAGGGTGTAGGTGCCGCCGCCGATACGCGCCATGGCCTCCTGCACGCCCTCGAACTGGCCCACGGAGAGGTTGAACTGGCGGCGGATGCGCGCGTACGCGCCGGTGGTGCGGTACGCCATCTGGCTGGCGGAGGCGCCCAGCGCCGGCAGCGAGATCGCCCTTCCCACCGACAGGCACTCCACGAGCATTCGCCAACCGGCGCCGGCCATTTCGCGGCCGCCGATGATCCACTCCAGCGGGATGAACACGTCCTCGCCCTCGACCGGACCGTTCATGAACGCGAGCCCCATGGGGAAATGACGGTCGCCGATACGCACACCGGGGTGACCGGCCGGCACGAGCGCACAGGTGATGCCCACGTCCTCCTCGTCGCCGACGAGGTGCTCCGGGTCGTAAAGGCGGAAGGCCAGCCCCACGACCGTGGCCACCGGGGCGAGCGTGATATAGCGCTTACTGAAGCTCACGCGCACGCCGAGGACCTCCTCGCCCTCGTGCTCGCCGCGGCAGACGATGCCGTAGTCCGGCATGCCGCCCGCGTCGGAGCCGACGTCCGGGCCCGTGAGCGCGAAGCACGGGATCTCCCGGCCATCCGCGAGCCGCGGCAGCCAGTACGACTTCTGGTCGTCGGTGCCGTACTTCATCAGCAGCTCACCGGGCCCCAGGGAGTTGGGGACCATGACGGTCACCGCCGCGGAGAGGCTGCGGCTGGCAATGCGGGAGACGATGGTGGACTGCGCCAGCGAGGAGAACGCGAGGCCGCCGTAGGCCTCGGGGATGATCATCCCGAAGAAGCCCTCGTCGCGGATATAGCGCCAGGCGGCCTCGGGGAGATCGTGCTCGCGACGGACGATGTCGTCCTCGTCGAGCATGCCGCACAGCGTCGCCACGGGGCCGTCCAGGAAGGCCTGCTCCGCGTCGGTCAGCGAGGTCACCTGCATACCGTGGAGGCGCCGCCAGTCCGGGTTGCCGCGGAAGAGATCCGTTTCCCACCAGGTGTCACCCGCCTCCAGGGCCTCCTGCTCGGTCCGGCTCATGCCGGGCAACACCCGCTGAAAGACGGGGAAAAGGTGGCGCGTGATCACGCGCCGGCGCAGAGAGGGGCTGTTGAGCACCACCGCCGGCACCGCACCGAGCACGGCGAGCACGATGGCGGCGATAACGCCGATCCCGCCGGTGATCCAAAGGCCGGCCAGGTAGAGCGCCGCCACGGCGGTCGCGCCACGCAGGCCAATACCGCGATAGCAGACGACGAGGATGGCCGCGACCGCGGCCAGGATGGCGATCAGGGCGTACATGAGACACTCCTCCCGGCCCCGGCGGGGCCCGCATTCCTTGTTCGGACGCGCGCGGGCGCAGCCGGCTCAGCGCCGGACCAGCGCGCGCTCGTAGCCGGGGATCAGCGCCTCCCCGACCAGATGCATGTACTCATGGAAGCGCTCGCCCTCCGGGATGGCCTCGGGGGCATCCCGGCGCAGCTGAAGCATGCCGAGGAACATCGAATACGCCATCGCCGCGCGCGCGGCCGCCGTCTCGGCGTCCGCACCCATCGCGGCATAGCACTCGCGCAGGAAGGCGAGCCGGTGCGCCATCACCCGGCGGACCACCTCGGTGATCAGCGGGCTGTCGGTGGCGTTGGCCAGCGCAAGATAGAGCCGGCCCGCCCGGCGGCTGCCGTCCGCCTCGCGGAACAGCCGTGCCAGGCGCTTGCGCGGATCGGTCTCTTCGGCGGCGCGGGCGAGGACCTCATCGGTCTCGCGGCGCTCCCACAGGGCCAGGGCCGCCTGGAGCAGCATCCGCCGGCTGGAGAAATGCCAGTAGAAACTGCCCTTGGTCACGCCCAGGCGCCGCGCCAGCGGCTCCACGGCCACCGCACGCACACCGTCCTCGGCCAGCGCGTCGAGCGCGGCCTCGGCCCAGTCGTCTGCGGTCAGTGTCTGCCTGATCGTGCTCATGAGGCGAACCCTAGTCCGTACGCTGCCGTATGGCAAGCATTGGCGACATTACTCCATACGCTAGCGTATGGCAACCGCCGCACCCGCTTCCCGCCCGGGAATCACTGTCGGTCAGCACAATCGTAGGGTGCGTTCGGACGGAGGCGTCGCACCCGCCCGACGTAAACAGATCTCATCACCCGGTGCGGACGATTCCGCCGGGGGACTGCAACGGCCCCGGGACGCCGGGCGGCGGCGCCCGGCGTCCCGGGGCAGAGGCTGCGAAAGGAACGCGATATAACGCCGGGGGTTACTCTCCCGCCTCCCGCGGGATGTGCGTACGCCGGCGACGGTTACGGAAGCTCACCTTCACCTCCTTGTTCCCCGTCTGGCGGTAGGCCGGGCCGGCGGGTTCAGGGGACTCCGGCGCGGGCGCCGGGGTCGGCGTGAGGCTGCGCGCAGTGGCGCCTTCTTCGGAGACGGTGTCGTCGCGCCCGGACGGACGGGGACGGCTGCGCCCGACACGGGGCGGCCAGCGCCGGAACCGCTTTTTGTTGCTCTCGTCGTGAGGCATTATCGAGGTCCTTGGGGATGGGTTGTCGAATAAGGGCTGGGGGCGTTTAACACGACTTTCAAGCGCCTCCCCTATCATGGCGCGAGTGGGCGTATACGCCCGCGGCAAACCCAGACACATCAACGACGACGGAGTAGAGTGCCCTCCATGGACACGCCCGATCTCAGGAGCCCCGAGCTGTACTTCAACCGCCAGCTCAGCCTGCTGGAGTTCAACCGCCGGGTCCTTGAGCAGTCCCGCGATACCACCAATCCGCTGCTGGAACGGGTCAAGTTCCTCTGTATCGCCAGCAGCAACCTCGACGAGTTCTTCGAGATCCGGGTCGCGGGCCTGAAACAGGCCATGGAGATGGGCGCCTCCCAGTCCGGCCCGGACAACCGGACGGCGCAGGAGGTGCTGCGCGAGATCGGCGTACGCACCCACGAGATCGTCGCCGAGCAGTACCGCGTGCTCAACGACGAGCTCATCCCCGCCCTCGACAACGCGGGGATCCGCTTCCTGCGCCGCTCGGAGTGGAGCCGCGAGCAGGCGGCCTGGGTGAAGGACTACTTCTACCATTCGCTGCTCCCGATCCTCAGCCCCCTCGGGCTCGATCCGGCACACCCGTTCCCGCAGGTGCTCAACAAGAGCCTGAATTTCATCGTGGCCCTGGACGGCAAGGACGCTTTCGGGCGCAACAGCGGGCTTGCCGTGGTCCAGGCACCGCGGGCACTGCCGCGCATCATCCAGCTCCCGCCGGAGCTCTCCGAGGACGGCGGCTGGGACTTCGTATTCCTCTCCTCGATCATCCACGCCCACGTCAACGACCTGTTCCCCGGGATGGACGCGCGCGGCTGCTACCAGTTCCGGGTGACGCGCAACAGCGACCTGTTCGTCGACGAGGAGGAAGTGGACGACCTGCTCCGGGCAATGGAGGGCGAGCTGCCCTCGCGCCGCTATGGCGACGCCGTGCGCCTGGAGGTGGCGGCCAACTGTCCGGCACACATGTCGGACTACCTGCTCGAGGAGTTCGAGCTGACGCGGGACGACCTCTACCAGGTCAACGGACCGGTGAACCTCAACCGCCTGCTCGCGGTCTACGACCTCATCGACCGTCCGGAGCTCAAGTACGCCTCATTCACCCCGGGGCTGCCGGCCCAGCTCGCCCACGCCAGCGACCTGTTCAAGGTCCTCCGCGACCGCGACGTGCTCCTCCACCACCCCTACGAGTCCTTCGCGCCGGTGGTGGAGTTCATCCGCCAGGCGGCATCGGACCCGGAGGTGCTCGCCATCAAGCAGACCCTCTACCGCACGGGCCCGGACTCGGTGATCGTGGATCACCTGGTCGCCGCCGCCCGCGCGGGCAAGGAGGTGACCGTGGTGGTGGAGCTGCGCGCGCGCTTCGACGAGGAAGCGAACATCAAGCTCGCCAACCGCCTCCAGGAGGCCGGCGCGCACGTCGTCTACGGCGTGGTCGGACACAAGACCCACGCCAAGATGATCCTGGTCGTGCGCCGCGAGGGCGGCCAGCTGCGCCACTACATGCACCTGGGAACCGGCAACTACCACTCGCGCACGGCGCGGCTGTACACGGACTACGGGCTGTTCACCGCCGACCCGGTGATGGGTGAGGACGTCCACCGGGTGTTCCTGCAGCTCACCAGCCTGGGCAAGGTGAGCACGCTTTCGAAGCTGCTGGAGTCGCCGTTCACGCTGCACGAGAGCATGCTCGCCAAGATCGAGCGCGAGGCGGCCCATGCCCGCGCCGGACGGCCGGGCCGGATCATCGTCAAGGTGAATTCACTGGTGGAGTCACGCACCATCCAGGCCCTGTACGCGGCGGCCATGGAGGGCGTGGAGATCGACCTGATCGTGCGCGGGATGTGCTCGCTGCGCCCCGGGGTGCCAGGCGTGTCCACCAACATCCGCGTGCGCTCGGTGATCGGCCGCTTCCTGGAGCACACCCGGGTGTTCTACTTCGCCAACGGTGACGCCCCCGAACTCTACTGCAGCAGCGCCGACTGGATGGAGCGCAACTTCTTCCGCCGGGTGGAGACCTGCTTCCCCATCGTCGACCCGGACCTGCGTCAGCGCATTCTCGAGGAGCTGCAGTGCTACCTCGAGGACAACTACCAGGCCTGGGAGCTGCAGCCCGACGGCCAGTACCACCGCTGCACGCCGGCCGAAGGCGAGGCGCCCTACGCCGCGCAGCTCGAGCTGCTGCGCCGCTACAGCGAGGGCGGCTGAGCGGGCATCGCGGCCACCCTGCCCTGCCATGAGGCGGTTCCGCCTGGACCGGACCGCCGCCGCGGTCCCCGTGGCGGCGGTCCCGGCGGCTCAGCCCCCGACAACCAGCTCCACCCCGGCGGAGGCCAGGTAATCCTGCTCCGCCGCCAGGTCGGCGGCGGCCAGCGGGTAATCGTCCAGCCAGCCCTCAGGGAAGGTCAGGCGCAGACGGTCGGCGCCCTCCGCCGCGAGGCGGACGGCCGGCAGCGCCGCCGCGCCCCGCCCGCGGTGCAGGAGCACCGCCAGGCGCAGGAGCACCGCCAGGCCCCGGGCCCGCCGCGCGCGCTCGCCGTGGAGGTCACGGAAGGCGGACGCCGCGAACTTGCGCCGGTGCACCCTTACCAGGGCGGCGAGCTTGACCTGCTCCTCCCGGGAGAAGCCGGGCATGTCGCTGTAATGCAGGATGTAGGCGCCGTGCTTGTGGTATTGGCTGTGGGAGATGTCCAGGCCGACCTCGTGCAGCCAGGCCGCCCAGGCAAGCATGCGCGCCGCGGCGGCGTCCTCCAGCGCCCATTCGGCCGCCACATCGGACAGCAGCGCCGTGGCGGTACGCTCCACCCGCCGGGCGTGGGCCACGTCCACGTGATAGCGCGCCGCCAGCGCCTCCACTGTCGCCTCGCGCACGTCCTGGTGGCGGATACGCCCGACCAGATCGTAGAGTACGCCCTCGCGCAAGGCACCGTCGGCGGCCTCCATGCCCTCGATCCCCAGGGCCTCGAACACGGCCCCCAGCACCGCGACGCCGCCGGGCAGCACCTGGGCCCGGCGCTGGCTGACGCCCTTGAAATCGATATCGTCCAGGCTGCCGGCCTTGCACAGCGCCTTGGTCAGACGCTGCAGGCCGGCGAAGGTCACGGTGCCGTCGGTCCAGCCCTGCTCGCGCAACGCGCCGGCGATCGCGCGGATGGTGCCGGAGGCGCCGACAGCGCGGTCCCAGCCCCGGGCGAGGAAATGCCCCTGCACCGGCTCCAGCTCCATGAGCGCGGCCATCCGCGCCTCCTCCATGGCACGCCGGGTGATCCGCCCGTCCGGGAAGAACCGCTGCGTGAAGCTCACGCAGCCCATGTGCAGGCTCTCCATGTAGCCCGGTACCAGCCGCTCACCCAGTACCAGCTCGGTGCTACCGCCGCCGATATCCACGACCAGCCGGCGCTCGCCGCCCTCGGCCAGGCTGTGGGCCACGCCGAGATAGATCAGCCGGGCCTCCTCGAAGCCCGAGATCACCTCGATTTCGTGGCCGAGCAGCGCCTCCGCCTCCTCGACGAAGGCCGTCGCCGCCCGGGCGCTACGCAGGGTGTTGGTCCCCACGATCCGTACGGCCTCCGGCGGCAATGGCTGGAGCCGTTGACCAAAACGGGCCAGACAGGCAAGCGCGCGTTCGCGTGCGGCCGTGTCCAGCCCCTTCTCCGCGGTGAGTCCGGCGGCGAGGCGAACGGGTTCACGCAGGCGGTCGAGCACCGTCAGGTGGCCGTCATGCACACGCGCGACCACGAGGTGGAAGCTGTTGGAGCCGAGGTCCACCGCGGCGACCTCGCGCCGCTCGCCGTTATCCGCCATCACGTCTCGCCCAACTGCCGGGCGAGACGCGGCGGCAGCAGCCAGCGCAGCCCACCGCGCCCGGGCGTTGGTACCCCCGGGAAACGCACCAGGGCACTCCCCGCCTTCTTGAGCGGGATCGCCGGCCCCGTCCGGCCCCCGAGTGCCGAGCCCAGCCACTCGCCGAGATCGGGCTCGTGGCCGACGATGGCGACACCGTCCTCGCCCTGGGCAAGCATCTCGTAGACCGCCGCCTCGCCCGCGCCCGGCGCCAGGGCCCGCGTCTCGACCAGGCGTGCCTTAGGGAACACCACCGCGAGGAGCTCCGCAGTCTCCACCGCGCGGCGCAGTGGGCTGTGCAGTATCCGCGCCGGGGGATCGGCGACGCGGGCAAGCCCGGCGGCGACCTCCCGCATCCGGCGGATACCCCGCTCGGTAAGCGCGCGCCGTTCGTCCGTAACGCCGAGCCGTGCCGCCTCGTCGCGGTCCTCGGCGATGGCGTGGCGGAGCACCAGGACTTCTCGCATGGATCACGCCCTCATCGGTTGAGTGCCTGCATCGCGGCCTCGAGGCCGTCCGGGGTGAGCGGATACATCCGCTCGCCGATGACCTCGCGGATCATGGTATTGGACTGGGTCGCATCCCAGAACCGGGACGGCTCCGGGTTCAGCCACACGAGATGCGGGAAGGTATCCACGATCCGCCGCAGCCAGGTCTCGCCGGATTCCTCGTTCCAGTGTTCGACACCAGCCCCGGGGAGCTTTACCTCGTAGGGGCTCATGGCGGCGTCGCCAACGATGATCACGCGGTAGTCGGGATCGAAGGTGTGCAGCACCTCGTGGGTGGGCACCGCGTCCGCGTGCCGACGGGTGGCGTCGCGCCAGAGCGTCTCGTAGGGGCAGTTGTGGAAGTAGTAGTAGGTCAGGTGCTTGAACTCGCTGCGTGCCGCCGAGAACAGTGCCTCGCAGATCGCGACGTGGTCGTCCATGGACCCGCCGATATCGAAGAACACCAGCACCCGCGCAGCGTTGTGGCGTTCGGGCACCATTCGCAGGTCGAGCTGGCCGCCGCGGCGCGCGGTGGCGTGGATAGTGTCGTCCAGGTCCAGCTCCTCGCCGGCGCCCTCGCGGGCGAAACGGCGCAGGCGCCGCAGCGCGAGCTTGAGGTTACGCGACTCCAGGGCCTGGTCGCCGTCCAGGTTGCGGAAGGTGCGCTGGTCCCAGACCTTCACCGCGCGGCGGTGACGGGAGCGGTCCTGGCCGATGCGCACGCCCTCCGGGTTGTAGCCCCAGGCGCCGTAGGGCGAGCGGCCCGCGGTGCCGATCCACTTGTTGCCTCCCTGGTGACGCTCGCTCTGCTCCGCGAGGCGCTCGCGCAGGGTGCGCATGAGCTCGTCCCAGCCCATGCCCTCCAGCTCGGCCTTCTCCGCTTCGCTCAGGCTCAGCTCCGCCTGGCGCCGCAGCCACTCCTCGGGAATGTCGGCGCCCAGCGCCGAGGCGATGTCCTCGACGCCGCTGAACCACGCGGAGAAGACCTGATCGAAGCGGTCGAAACGCGTCTCGTCCTTGACCAGGCACGCCCGTGCCAGGAAGTAGAAGTCCTCGACGCTGCCCGGCGTGACCCGGGCCTGCAGCGCCTCGAGCAGGGTGAGGAACTCGGTGACACTCACCCGCAGCCCCGCCTCGCGCAGCGCCTGCAGGAACGAGATCAGCATGATGCCCCTCCGGCTCAGCCCTGCCGGCGACGGCGGGCCATGAACATCAGCCGCTCGAACAGCTGGGTGTCCTGCTCGTTCTTCAGCAGCGCCCCGTACAGCGGCGGCAGGGTCTTCTCCTGGTTGCTCTCGCGCAGCACCGAGGCATCCACGTCCTCGGCCATCAGCAGCTTGAGCCAGTCCAGCAGCTCCGAGGTCGAGGGCCGCTTCTTCACGCCGGGCATCTCGCGCAGGCCGAAGAACAGCTCCAGGGCCTCGCGCACCAGGCCGCCCTTGAGGCCCGGGAAGTGCACCTGGACGATGCGCTCCATGGTCTCCCGGTCGGGGAAGCTGATGTAGTGGAAAAAGCACCGGCGCAGGAAGGCGTCCGGCAGCTCCTTCTCGTTGTTGCTGGTGATGATGATCACCGGGCGGTGACGGGCGGTCACCGTCTGCTGCGTCTCGTAGACGTGGAACTCCATGCGGTCGAGCTCACGCAGCAGGTCATTGGGGAACTCGATGTCCGCCTTGTCGATCTCGTCGATGAGCAGCACCGGCGGCCGCTCCGACTCGAAGGCGCGCCAGACCGGGCCCGGGACGATGTAGTTGGCGATGTCGTGGACCCGCTCGTCACCGAGCTGGGAGTCGCGCAGGCGCGAGACCGCGTCGTACTCGTAGAGCCCCTGCTGGGCCTTGGACGTCGACTTGATGTGCCACTCGTAGTACGGCATTCCCAGCGCCGTCGCCACCTCCTCGGCGAGCAGCGTCTTGCCGGTACCCGGCTCGCCCTTGATCAGCAGCGGGCGCTTGAGCGTGGCGGCGGCGTTGACCGCCATGGTGAGGTCGCCGGTGGCGACGTAGCGTTCGGAACCCTCGAAGCGCATCGGTGCGTTCCCCCTCTGGGGCGCCGCGCCCGGCGGGCGCCGGCGCATGGTGACGGTCGGGCGTGCCCGGAGCGGCGTCAGTAGCCGTCCTCGTCCCGGGGCACGCAGAGGAAGTGCTCGCGGTAATAACGCAGCTCGGCGATGGAATCGCGGATGTCATCCATGGCCAGGTGCGAACTGCGCTTGCTGAATCCGTTCAGGATCTCCGGCGTCCACCGCCGCGCGAGCTCCTTGAGTGTGCTCACGTCCAGGTTGCGGTAGTGGAAGTAGGTCTCGAGCTCCGGCATGCAGCGGTGCAGGAAGCGCCGGTCCTGGCAGATGCTGTTGCCGCACATCGGCGAGACGCCGGCGGGCACCCACTGGCGCAGGAACGCCAGGGTCTCCGCCTCCGCTTCGGCCTCGTCCACCGAGCTCTGGCGCACCCGGTCGGTCAGCCCGGAGCTGCCGTGCTGGCGGGTGTTCCACTCGTCCATGGCGTTGAGGACCTCATCGCTCTGGTGGATCGCGAGCACCGGGCCCTCGGCGAGGATGTTCAGGGTCCGGTCGGTGACGATCGTGGCGATCTCGATGATGTGGTCCCGGTCGGTGTCCAGACCGGTCATCTCCAGATCGATCCAGATGAGGTTGTCCGGGGAGTGCGGCATGCCTGATTCCCGTGGTCCGCGCGAATTGTGCCGCATTCTATCAGAGGCTATCCTGCGGTGCCGGCCGCGGGGCGACGGTTGCTGGAGGCGATGAGCGGAAACACAACAGCGCGCGTGGTCGTGAGCTACGGCCGGGAGGTCATCGTCGAGACCGGCGACGGTGAGCTGCTCGCCTGCCTGATGCGCCGCCGCACCAACGCCCGCCCCGTGTGCGGCGACCGCGTGCGCGTCGCGCACACCGACGGCGGTGGCGTGATCGAGGCGGTCGTGCCCCGGGAGAGCGTTATCGAACGCGGCGATTTCCGCGGCCGTCCGCGGCCGCTCGTGGCCAATGTCGACCGCCTCGTGATCGTGCTCGCCGATCCCCCCGGCCTCGAGCGCCTGCTCCTCGACCGCTATCTCGTGCTCGCCGCCCATGCGGACGTCGCGCCCCTGCTGGTGGTGAACAAGGCCGACGCCCTGGACGACGCGGCGCGCGGCCGGGTCGAGGCGACGCTCGCCTTCTACCGTGATGAGCTCGGGCTGACACCGCTGTACGTCAGCGCGCGCTCCGGCGAGGGGCTGGAGGCATTGCGCACCGCCCTAGCCGGCCACACCGCGATACTCGTAGGGCACTCGGGGGTGGGCAAGTCCTCGCTCATCAACGCCCTGCTCCCAGAGCTCGCGCTGCGCATCGGGGCGCTCTCCGCGGCGAGCGGACAGGGCCGCCACACCACCACCGCGACCACCCTCTTTCCGCTGCCGGACGGCGGCGCGATCATCGATTCCCCGGGGGTGCGCACCCTGCGTCTGGACCACGTGCCCGCGGCGACGGTGCTCACCGCGTTTCCGGAGGTGGCACGGCATGCCGGGCGCTGCCGCTTCAACGACTGCCGTCATGCCGGCGAGCCCGGCTGTGCGGTGGCCGCCGCGCGGGAGCGCGGCGAGATCGCACCGGAACGGCTCGAAACCCTGGCAGTGCTGCTCGCGGAGGCCGGGGACGGCTGAGGCCGGCGGTCAGTCGTAGCGTCGCCGTCCCGCGAAGGCGTGGGAGAGCGTACCCGCGTCAACGTACTCCAGCTCGCCGCCCAGCGGCACACCGTGGGCGATGCGGCTGACGTTCACGCCGTGACCGTGGGCCATCTCCGCGAGGTAGTGGGCGGTGGCCTCGCCCTCGACGGTGGGATTGGTCGCGAGGATGATCTCGCGCACGCCGCCGTCGGCGAAGCGGCCTTCGAGCACGTCCAGGCCCAGCTCCTCGGGGCCGATGCCGTCCAGCGGCGAGAGCTGGCCCTTGAGCACGAAGTACAGGCCGCCGTAGTCGGTGGCCTCCTCCAGCGCATAGACATCCGCCGGGTTCTCGACGATACAGAGCACGCCGTGGTCGCGGCGGGTGCTGGCGCACAGGGCGCACACCCGCTCCTCGGTGAGAATGCGGCAGTGCTCGCACTCGCCCACGCGGTCCGCCGCCGCGGTGACGGCGGCCGCGATCCGGCGGGCGGCATCACGGTCACGCTGGAGCAGGTGCAGCGCCATGCGCTGCGCCGAACGGGGACCGACCCCGGGCAGCTCGCGCAGCGCGTCCATGAGCTCCGAGACGAGGGGCGAGAAGCTCATCGGCTCAGAACGGGAGGTTCATCCCCGGGGGCAGGCCCATGCCCTCGGTGAAGCCTTCCATCTTCTCCTTGCTCACCCGCTCGAGCTTCTGGGCGGCATCGTTGAAGGCCGCCGCGACCAGGTCTTCGACCATCTCGCGATCGTCGTAGACGCTCTCGTCGATACTCACCCGGCGGACCTCGTGGCGCCCGGTCATGACCACCTGGACCATGCCGCCGCCGGCCTCGCCGGTGATCTCCATGTGCTGAAGCTCCTCCTGGGCTTTCTGGAGCTTCTCCTGCATCTGCTGGGCCTGCTTCATCAGGTTGCCGATGCCACCCTTCATTGCCGTTACTCCTGTTCTCGGTCCAGGGGGCGAACGCTCTCGGTGACGACCTCGCCGTCGAACGCCTCCCGGATCGCGGTTACGTTGGGGTCCGTTTCGATGCTCTCCCGCGCGGCGGCCTCGCGGGCCTGGCGCGCGCGCTGCGCGCCCTCCGCCGGCGTCTCGCCCTCGGCGCTGCCCTGGCGGATCTCAAGACGCAGGCTCTCGCCGAAGTATTCGCCGAGCACCCGCGCCAGGCGCGTACGCATGGACTCATTGTTGAGGTGCTGGTGACCCTCTTCAATATACAGACGGATGCAGTCGCCCTCGCGCCCGCCCCAGCGGCAGTGCTGGGCGAGCGCGCGGACCATGCCGCCGACGCGGAGCCCCGCGACCACCGCGTTCCAGTCCACGCCGTCGGCACCCGGCGCCGGCTCGGCCTGTGCCGCGGGTCCGGGAGGCGCGGGTTCCGGGGCCGGGGACTTGGCCACCGGGGGCTCCGGTGCCACGGCCGGCGCCGGCGACTCCGCCGGCATACTCCCGGACGTCGCCTCCGCGGCCGCGACCGGCTCCGGTCGCCCACCGGCCGGTGCACCCGCCTGCACCGCGGCGGCCCCGGCCGGGCCCCCGGCGACGGACGGCAGCCCCGTCCTGCCCGTGGCGCCGGCGCGTGGCGCCGTGGCGGGCCCCGCCGCCCGGTGGGGATCGTTCCGGGGCTTAGCCGCCGGCGGCGACGCGGGCCGGCCACCGCCCTGCCCCGCCTCGCCGGCCGGCACGTCCGCCGGGCGGAAGGCGAGCATGCGCAGCATGGCCATCTCGAAGCCCGTGCGCGCCTCCGGCGCCCAGGGCAGGTCACGGCGGCCATGGAGCGCGATCTGGTAGAAGAGCTGCACGTCCTCCGGGCTCAGGCGTTCGGCGAGGCGGTGCAGGCGCTCGTCCTCCGGCGCCTCACTGCCCAGGGCGTCCGGGGCGAGCTGGATGACGCTCAGCCGGTGCAGCGCGGCGAGGACCTCGTTAATGCCCTCCGCGAAATCCGGGGCGCGTTCGGCCATCTCGGCGATGACCCCCATCACTGCGCCGGCATCCTCGTCCGCCACCGCCTCCAGCAGCGACAGCACGAACTCGCTGTCCAGACTGCCGAGCATGGCACGGACGTCGTCGTCCGTGACCTGGCCGCCGCCATACCCCAGCGCCTGGTCCAGCAGGCTCAGGCCGTCGCGCATGCTGCCGTCGGCGGCGCGGGCCAGGCGCATCACCGCACCGGACTCCGCGCCGATGCCCTCGCGCTCGAGGATGTCGTTCAGGTGCTCGGCGATGAGCGAGGCCGGCAGGTGCTTGAGATTGAACTGCAGGCACCGGGAGAGAATGGTCACGGGCAGCTTCTGCGGGTCCGTGGTGGCCAGCAGGAACTTCACGTGGGGCGGCGGCTCCTCCAGCGTCTTGAGCAGCGCATTGAAGCTGTGCCGCGAGAACATGTGGACCTCGTCGACGAGGTAGATCTTGTAGCGCCCGCGCGTGGGGGTGTACTGGACGTTGTCCAGCAGCTCCCGGGTATCGTCGACGCCGGTGCGCGAGGCGGCATCCACCTCGATCAGGTCGACGAAGCGGCCCTCGTCGATCTCCCGGCAGGCCTCGCACTCGCCGCAGGGCTCGGTGGTAACGCCCTCGCGCTCGCAGTTCAGGCACTTGGCGAAGATGCGCGCGATCGTGGTCTTGCCCACGCCGCGAGTGCCGGTAAACAGGTACGCGTGATGGAGACGATCGTTCGCGATGGCGTTGGCGAGCGCCCGCCGCACGGGGGTCTGCCCGACCAACTCCGCGAAGGTGCGCGGACGCCATTTGCGTGCGAGAACCTGGTAGGCCATGGGATTCGCCGAAGCTGTCGAGACGGCGATTCTAGCACCGCCCGACGGCGGGGTTCACGCGCCGATGCGGGGAAACCCGCCGGAGGGATTGGGTGGCGGCGACGCCAGCCGCACCCCGGCGCCCGAGTCCACTGCTACCGCTGCTCCCTTCCGGGCCTGACGGGGTTCGCAGTCTGTCGTCGCGGGGGGACCGACGCCACCACCATTGTGACGCCGCCATCGTCATGACGGCGGCGAGAGACTACCAGCATTCCGGGGCTCAGACAATCGCCCCGAACGCCGCTCAGCCGCAGAGGCGCTCGCCCTCGACACCGTCCGCCGCCGCGGCCAGTGCCTCGCCGTTCATCAGCTGCAGCCGCCGCCCCTCGAGCTGGATCATGCCCGCGCGCTTGAACTGCGAGAGCGTGCGGCTCACCGTCTCGATCGTGAGGTCGAGATAGGCGGCGATCTCGCGACGGCCCATGCCCAGACGGATCCGATCCGCGGATAACGAACGCCGCTGCCGGCGCTCGGCGAGATCCAGCAGGAACGCGGCCACGCGCTGGCGGGCGGAGCCGCGGCACGCGCGCAGCAGCCGCTCACGCTCGACGGTGATCTCCTCGCGGAGCATCTGGTTGACCGCCTCGCGGACGTCGCCGTCCTCCTCCATGAGGCCCTCGATCCGCTGCCAGGGGATATGGCAGACGTGGGCCTGCTCCAGCGCCACGTAGCGCTCCTCCTCCTGGCCGGCCGGGGACCATTCCAGGCCCAGCGTCTCGCCGGGGAAGTAGAAGCCGGCGATGATCTCCTCGCCGTTGCGGCTGTAGCGGCAGCGCTTGAGCGCCCCTGAGCGGAGCACCGAGAGCCCCTTCAGGCGCGCACCGTCCACGGGCTGGCCGGCCCGCAACGGCTCATGACCGCGCCGGACGACCCCCTGGCGTTCGTGACGCTCGCCGCCCTCGAGCCGGCGCGCAAAACAGATCCGGTACAAACCGCAACGCCGACAGGTAATGGCGTTGCCGCTGTCCCCTGTGGCGGAGTGCTGCTGTCCCTGTCGCATGATCCCTTCACCCAATAGCCTGCATGATTCGACGAGGCGTTTCGGGCACCGCCGGCACCGCGGTGCAACACGCATGTGTGGAGAATATCACACAACGGTGGGCGCGCAGCAGCACCCCCGGTCAGGATTCAGCCGCCCCTTCCACCAGTCCGGCGGCGCCATGCCAGTAGCCGTTGCAACCGCCGACGCCGGTAAGTGGCGCGAGCTCCTCGGCCACTTTCTCCGGCGCGGCGCCGTTGCGCAGCGCATCGAAGCCCGCGACCACCTGTTCCATGTCGTGACTCTGGGGGACCAGCCGAAGCACGCCGGCGCCGGCGTTGCACAGCGCCGGATAGTCGGCGGCGAGGTTCTGCGTCATCGCCGACTGGGTCTGGATGCCGTTAAGGGTGAGGAACGGCTGGCCATCCTGGGTTCGCACCACCCGCCCGTCCGGGTCATCGCCACAGGCGAAGCCGCAGTCGTCCCGGGAGCGGTTCTCGGCCCGCGCGGTGAAACAGCGCGCTGACCACGCCAGGGGCAGCCGTCCCCACGCCAGGATCTCCGACTCCAGCGCCGGCACCGCCGAGGTCAGCGCCCCGGCGGTCTGCGCGCCGAGCTCCACGGGCAGCACCCAGCGCCTGGCGCCGGCGGCGCGCATGCGCTCGAGCGCCGCGGCGTTGTAGAGGTTCAGGGTGGGGCCCGCCACGAATCCACGGCTCTCGCGCTCGAGTACGCCCACTGCGGCCATGTCGTTGGCCTCGACCGTGAACGGGCTGTCCCGGCAGAGGCTGCGCAGGCCGCCCAGCTCCGAGCCCGCCTCGATGAGCGTGAGCGTGGAGATCACCACCTCCTTGCCGGCAGCCGCGAGGGACTCGCCGATGGCGAAGTAGTCGGTGCTGCGCAGGCGGCGGCGCTTCGGGCAGACGGTCTCGCCGAGATAGACCACGTCCACGGGCCAGTCGCGGGCGGCCTCGTAGAAGGCCATCACCGCCTCACGGCTCCAGAAATACGGGATCGGAGCCAGGGACAGGCGCGGTGTGCCGGTTGCGTTCATCGTGCTCACCCCCACTGCCGGTGATAGGCGCCCAGGGTGACCTGCGCGCCCTCGGAGACACTGCGCAGGCGCTCCTGCCATTCCTTCCGGGGCGCACCGGTCCGCCCGGCCATGCAGGCATCGATGGCCTCGCGCAGGACCTCGGTGACCTGGCGGACATAGGCCGGGCTGCGCTGGCGGCCCTCGACCTTGATCGCGGCGACACCAGCCTCCGCGAGCTCCGGGAGGATGTCCACCGTGCTCAGGCTGGTCGGCTCCTCCAGCACGTGCCACGGTGCCGCGCCGTCGAGCTGGAAACGCCCCTTGCAGATGGTTGGGTAACCGGCGCGCTCGCCGCTGCCGTAACGGTCCACCAGCACCCCGTTGACCCGCGCCTCCAGGCCGTCGCCGGTGACCTGCCAGCGCACGTGGGAGGCCGGCGAGCAGGCGCCGTAGGTGTTGGGCGAACGCCCGGTGGCGTAGCTGGAGAGCAGGCAGCGCCCCTCGACCATGATGCACAGGCTGCCGAAGCCGAAGACCTCCACGGGCACCGGCGACTCCGCGGCCACCTGGGCGACCTGGCGCACGGACAGTACCCGCGGCAGCACCGCGCGGCGGATATTGAAGTGGCGGTGGTAGAAGGCCAACGCCTCCGCGTTGGTCGCCGACGCCTGCACCGACAGATGCAGCGGCAGCGCCGGGTGGCGCCGGCTGGCATAGTCGAGCACCCCGACGTCGGCTGCGATGAGCGCATCGACGCCGAGCTCCGCGGCACGATCCACGGCCGCCTCCCACGCGGACCAGCTGCCCGGCTGCGGATAGGTGTTCACGGCGAGGAACACGCGGCAGCCGCGGGCGTGGGCCTCGGCGATGCCGCGCTCCAGGTCGTTCTGGGTGAAGTTCAGGCCCGCGAAGTGCCGGGCGTTGGTGGCGTCGCGAAAGCCGGTATACACGGCGTCCGCACCGGCCGCCACGGCGTTGCGCAGCGCGGGGAGGCTTCCGGCGGGGCAGACGAGCTCCATCGTGGCTCCTCAATGATCGGCGGGTTGGCAATCGCCACACGCTAGCGTATCGCCGCCGCCATGCCTTTGAGCCAGCGCAAACCCGTCGTGGCCACACGGTGCTATGTTGAAGCGCTTTGTCGCTACCCCACAGCGGAGTCACGCATGCGGTTGCACGCCCTCCTGCCCAACGCCGCGCGGATACTCACCCGGACGGTGCCGACCAGCCTGCAGCGCGCGATCATCGAGGACGCGCTCAATCATGCCCTGGCGGAGGCGATCGCGGACGCGCGTTTCGACTTCATGGAGGCCCGGGTGCTCGCCGTCGCCGCCGACGACGCCGGCGTGATCTGGCCGATGACGCTGATTGCCGGCCGGCTGCTGGTCCTGCCGCCGCAAACCCCGGCGGAGACGACCATCCACGGACCGTTGTCGGTGTTCGTCGCCCTCGTGCGCGGGCAACTGGACCCGGATACCGCGTTCTTCCAGCGCGAGCTGATCGTCGAGGGCGATACCGAGCTGGGGCTCGCCGCCAAGAACACCCTCGACGCGCTCGATCCGGAGATCCTGCCGGCACCGGTTCGCCGGCTGCTGGTGCCCTGAATCACGACTCACCGTCCCACCCAAAGCACGGGACGACGGCGCCAGCCGCGGTGGTGCCCTGCGTCGTGCCGTGGCATTCGCCCACCGCCGCCCCGGACCGGGCCGCGGTGTCAGCGCTTGCCATGCCCCGGTGAATGCCCCGCTCCGCTCTCCTCTCCCAGTACCTGCTCGCGCCAGTCCGGCCCCAGGCGCGTCTCGATGTAGTCACGGATGAACTGACGCACCATCTGCGAGGGGGTCACGTCCGCTTCCGCACACAGCCGCTCGAAAACGGCCTTCTTCTTCGGATCGATCAGCAGCGTCAGCCGCGCCGTACGGTTCTCCACGGTCTATCTCCAGATCTAATATGTTAACCACATTAACATTGATTGTTATATATAAGCACATAAAATAGAAATACGTTTAACATCCCGGACCACCACCCGATGCCCCACCGCGCCCATCTGACCCGCGTCTCCATTGCGAGCGCGTTCCGACAGGCCTGCCTGCGCGAGCGCTACACCCTGACCCGCCTGCGCGCCGACGCCCTCGCCGGCGTGAGCGTGGGCATCATCGCCATCCCGCTGTCCATGGCGCTCGCCATCGCCAGCGGCGTACCGCCGCAGCACGGGCTCTACACCGCGATCGTCGCGGGCGTCGTCATCGCCCTCACCGGCGGTTCGCGCTACAGCGTCTCCGGCCCCACCGCCGCCTTCGTAGTTATCCTCTACCCGATCTCGCAGACGTACGGGCTGGCCGGCCTGCTCACCGCCTCGCTGATGGCGGCGGTGATCCTCGTCGCCATGGGGCTGGCGCGGCTGGGCCGGCTGATCGAGTACATCCCGCCCCCGGTCACGCTGGGCTTCACCGCGGGCATCGCCGTGGTGATCGCCACGCTGCAGATCCCGGACTTCTTCGGCCTGGAGACCGGCGCGCTGCCGGAGTTCTACCCGGAGAAGCTCACCCACCTCGCCGCGGCACTACCGGGGCTGGACCCGGCAACCACCACCGTGAGCGCGGTGACCCTCGCGGTGCTCGTGATCTGGCCGCGGCTGCGCCTGCCGGTGCCCGGACACCTGCCCGCGGTGCTCGCCGGCGTCGCCGTCGCCGCGCTGTTCGCTGCCGGCGGCGATCCGGTGGAGACCATCGGCTCGCGCTTCACCTTCACCCATGCCGACGGCACCCTCGGCATGGGCATCCCCGCGGTGCTGCCGGAGTTCACCTGGCCCTGGAACCAGCCGGGCCCCGGCGGCGAGCCCGTCGCGTGGACGCTGGAGCGCGTGCGCGCGCTCCTGCCCGCGGCGTTCTCCATCGCCGCGCTGGGCGCCATCGAGTCACTGCTCTGCGCGGTGGTCCTCGACGGCATGACCGGCCGGCGGCACAGCGCCAACGGCGAGCTGCTCGGCCAGGGCCTGGGCAACCTGGTGGCGCCGCTGTTCGGGGGCATCACCGCGACCGCGGCGATCGCGCGCTCCAGCGCCAATTACCGCGCCGGGGCGGAGAGTCCCGTCGCCAGCGTGATCCATGCGCTGGTGGTCCTGGCTGCCCTGGTGGTCCTGGCGCCGTGGCTGGCCTATCTGCCCATGGCCTCCATGGCGGCGCTGCTGATGATGGTCGCCTGGCAGATGAGCGAGGCACACAAGGTGGTGCGGCTCATCCGCCGCGCCCCCGGCGGGGACATCGCGGTGCTCGCCACCTGCCTCGGGCTGACGGTGGTCTTCGACATGGTCATCGCCATCGGTGTCGGCGTGGTCCTCGCCGCGCTGCTGTTCATGCGCGACGTCGCGACCATGACCCGCGTCACCGACATCACGTCGTCGTCGCGCTTACGCTCACATGCCGTCCCGGACGGCTGGGCGGTGTTCAAGGTCACCGGCGCGCTGTTCTTCGCCGCCGCGGAACGGGTGTTCGCCGAGCTGGAGGCGGAGGCGGCGGGGCGGGACGGGGTGATCGTCTACATGGACGGCGTGCCGGTGCTCGACGCCGGCGGGGTCAGCGCGCTCGAGCGTTTCGTCGAGCGCATGTCGGAGGCCGGTACCCGTGTGATCGTCGCCGACCTGCAGTTCCAGCCGCTGCGCACCCTGGCCCGCGCCCGGATCCGGCCGGTGCCGGACCGCCTGGTCTTCACACCCACCCTCGACGAGGCCGTCCGCCAGGGCCGCGACATGAGCGCTCCCGGCGGGAGCGCCGCGGTACTGTGACATAGTCACTGACCGCGGCACGCCGCGCGCCGGAGACTCTCCGCCAGGCCCCGGGGAATCGCCCCGGGGCACGGCAACCGGTAAACGGGAGGTCCCCATGCGCGCACTCCTCAAGCCCCTGCTCGTGTTCATCGCCCTGCTCGTCACCGCCGGCGTCGCCGACGCGGCGGAACGGCGGCTGCTCACCGTCATCACCGCGGACAGCCCCCAGACGCAGGCCATGGCGCTGATCCTCACCCGCCAGTGGGTCCGCGACGGCGGCGACGCCCGGATCCTGCTGTGCGACGCCGCCGGCGGCATGGCGGTGTCCGCCTCCGACGAGGGCGGCGAAACCGTCCAGCCACCGGACATGGCGCCCCGGCAGATGCTCGGCGGGCTCGTCGACGCCGGTGTGCGGGTGGACGTCTGCGCCATCTACCTGCCCACCGAGGGCCTGTCCGACCGGGACCTGCGCCCCGGCGTCGGCGTGGCCACGCCGTCGGATATCGGTGCAGTGATGGCCGACCCGGCCACCCGGCTGTTCACGTTCTGAACCGGCGAACGCGCCCCTGGAGGTGACACCATGAACGACGCCCGACTGCTGCGCACGCTACGCAACGCCGCCGCGGCTGCGCTGATGCTGCTGCCGACGGCCCTGCCCGCGGCCACCGCTCCGCTGGTCTCCGCCGACTGGCTGGGGGCGCACCGCGACGACGTGACCGTGATCGAGACCGCCAAGGACCCGGCGCTCTTCGACGGGGTCGGCCACATCGCCGGCGCCGTGTTCGTGCCCTACGGCGACATCGCCGTGGAGCGCGAGACCGACGACGGCCCGGTGGACTACCTCGTCCCCGACGCCGGCGCCTTCACCGCACTGATGCGCGACGCCGGCGTCGACGCCGGCGGGACCGTCGTGATCGCCCCCGCCGGCACCCGGGTCGCCGGGGACATGACCGTCGCCGCACGGCTGTACTGGGCCCTGCGCTACTACGGTCACGACGACGTCGCGGTGCTGGACGGCGGTGCCGCGGCCTGGGCCGCCGCCGGCGGCGGGACCGCCGACTCCCCGGCCGGCCTGCCGGGAGACGGCGACTTCGCGGCCCGTCTGGCCCGTCCCGGCATCCGGGTCTCCACCGCGGACGTGGCCGACGTCCTGGAGAACGGCGGCGCCACCCTGGTGGACAATCGTCCGCTGACGCAGTACACCGGCCTCGCCGGCAAGGACTACGTCGACGGCCTCGGCCATCTGCCCGGTGCCCGTCCGGTACCGTTCGACCTGTTTTCCGTCAGCCGCGACGGCATCCACTACTGGCGCGACGGCGAGGCGGTGCGCCGGATCCTCGCGGCGATGGACGTGGGCGAGGATCAGCCGGTGATCGCCTACTGCAACTCCGGCCACGTCTCGTCCATGGCCTGGTTCGCGATCAGTGAGATCGGCGGCCGGGACGACACCGCGCTCTACGACGGCTCGCTCCACGCCTGGACCCGTTCGGCGGACCGGCGGGCCATGCTCCGGCCCTGAGACCATGACACGGCGCCGGAGCGTGCCCCGCGGCCGTACGGGGGTCGCCCCCGACGGTCACGCGCACGGCCGGCGCCCCGGCGGCAGCGCCCGCGGGAGTAAGGCCATGAAAGCACTCGCCCCCGGACCGGGGGATCGGCTCGGTCATTTCCCGGTGAGCATGTTCGCCATCGTCATGGGGCTCGCCGGCCTGGCCATCGCCTGGGAACGCGCCGCCCGGGTCACCGGTGTGCCCGCGGCGGTGGCGCCGGTGCTCGCGACCTCGGTCGCGGCGGTGTTCATCGTGCTGCTCGGCGTCTACGCGGCGAAACTGCTGCGCCGGCGCGCCGATGTCCTCGCCGAGCTGCACCACCCGGTGAAGCTGAGCTTCTTCCCGACGATCTCCATCAGCCTGGTGCTGCTGGGCACGCTGGCGCTGGTCCACGCCCCGGCCGTGGCGCCGTGGCTGTGGGGTGCGGGCGCGGCCGCGCAGCTCGCGTTCACCCTCTACATCGTCGGCGCCTGGCTCCACCAGGAGCGCTTCGAGATCGTCCACGTGAGTCCGGCATGGTTCATCCCCGCGGTGGGCAACATCCTGGTGCCGATCGCCGGCGTACCCCTGGGACTGGCGGAGCTGTCGTGGTTCTTCTTCAGCGTGGGCGTGATGTTCTGGCTGGTGCTGCTGACCATCGTGGTCTACCGCATGATCTTCCACCAGCCGCTGCCGGCGACGCTGATGCCGACGCTGTTCATCCTCGTCGCCCCGCCGGCGGTGGGCTTCGTGGCCTACGTGCAGCTCACCGGTGGCGTGGATGCCTTTGCCCGCGTGCTCTTCCACACCGGGCTGTTCCTGCTGCTGCTCCTGCTCACCCAGTGGCGGCGCTTCACGCGGCTGCGCTTCGCGATCTCGTGGTGGGCGTATTCGTTCCCGCTGGCGGCGATGACGGTCGCCGCGTTCGGCCTCCATGCCAGCGACAGCCGGAGCTGGGTGCTCGTGCTCGCCTGTGCCCTGCTCGCGCTCGTGACCGCGGTCGTCGCCGGGCTCATCGTCCGCACGGGAATCGCCGTTCTGCGCCACGAGATCTGCCGCCCGGAGCCCGACACCGAACGGACATCGGCCGCCTTATATCTCATTTAATTATATATATATAACCATTTATTGACTTATCCCCCGGACGGACCTATAGCTCTCCTATGGGTCCCGCATCGGACCATCCGGACAGAGGAGTATCCCGTGATGAGCCAGCCCGACGTCACCGCCTTCTTCGACGAGGAGACGTTCACGGTGAGCTACGTGGTCGCCGACCCGGCGAGCCGCGAATGCGCCATCGTGGACTCCGTGCTCGACTACGCCCCCAACTCCGGGCGCACCAGCCACGACAGCGCCGATCGCATCGTCGCGTTCGTCCAGGAGAACGACCTGCGCGCGACCTGGATCCTGGAGACCCACGTCCACGCCGATCACCTCACCGCCGCCCCCTACCTCCGGGAACGGCTCGGCGGTGCCATCGGCATCGGCGCCAACATTACGACGGTGCAGAACGTCTTCGGCGACCTCTTCAACGTCGAGGCCGCGTTCGCCCGCGACGGCAGCCAGTTCGACCACCTCTTCGCCGACGAGGAGACGTTCCGCATCGGCGGAATCGAGGCCCGCGCCCTGCACACCCCGGGACACACCCCCGCGTGCATGACCTACGCCATCGGCGACGCCGCCTTCGTGGGCGACACCCTGTTCATGCCCGACTACGGCACCGCCCGTGCGGACTTCCCCGGCGGCGACGCCCGCCAGCTCTACCGCTCCATTCGCCGCGTGCTCTCGCTGCCCGGCGAGACCCGGCTGTTCATGTGCCACGACTACAAGGCCCCGGGCCGGGATGAGTACCGCTGGGAGACCACCGTGGCCGAGGAGCGCGCCACCAACGTGCACGTCCATGACGACGTGGACGAGGAGACGTTCGTGCAGATGCGCACCGAACGCGACGCCACCCTCGACATGCCGCGGCTGATCCTGCCGTCCGTCCAGATCAACATGCGCGCCGGTGCCTTTCCGCCGGCGGAATCCAACGGCGTGCGCTATATCAAGATACCGCTGAACGCGCTCTGAGCCCGCGCGTTCCACGGCAGGGAGGAGAGAGACCGTGGAGACGAGAAAACCGCTGTCGCCGTTCTACGCGGTGACCACCCAGCTCCGGGCGAGCGACCTCGGCGCGCTCGCCGCCGAGGGCGTGCAGACCGTCATCAACAACCGTCCCGACGGCGAGAGCGGGGATCAGCCTGCCGGTGCCGAGCTCGCGGCGGCCGCCGAGCGCCTCGGCATCGCCTATCACTACGTCCCGGTGGTCTCCGGTCAGATCACGGACGACGACGTCCGCGCGTTCGCGACGATCCTCGCCAATGCCCGCGGCCCGGTGGTTGCCTTCTGCCGCACCGGCTCACGCTCCACCAGCCTCTGGGCCCTGAACGAGGCCCGCCACCTCGCGCCGGACGCGGTGCTCGCCACGTGCGCCACTGCGGGCTATGACCTGTCCGGCCTGCGCCCGCGACTGGAAGCGGCCTGGTCCGCCGACACCACCGGCGAGGCCACCGACACCGGCAACGGCCGCCGGTACGACGTGCTCATCGTCGGCGGCGGTGCCGCCGGCCTTGCCACCGCCGCCAGCCTGCTGGCCCGGCGTCCGGCGCTGGATATCGCAGTTATCGAGCCCCGCGAGCAGCACTACTACCAGCCGGGCTGGACGCTCGTCGGTGGCGGTGTCTTCAGGCGCGAGCAGACGGTACGCCCCATGGCCGACCTCATGCCCGCGGGCGCGCGCTGGATCCGGGCCGCGGTCGCGGCCTTCGAGCCCGGGCAGAACCGGGTGGTACTGGAGGACGGCGAGCGCCTGAGTTACCGGACGCTGGTCGCTGCTCCGGGGATCCGGCTGGATTGGGCCGCCATCGAGGGCCTGTCGGAGACCCTCGGCCGCAACGGTGTAACCTCCAACTATCGCTACGAGATGGCCTCCTACACCTGGGATCTCGTACAGGGCCTGCATGGCGGGCGGGCGCTGTTCACCCAGCCACCGATGCCCATCAAGTGCGCGGGGGCCCCGCAGAAGGCGATGTATCTCGCGTGCGATGAGTGGCGTCGCCGCGGGGTGCTCGACGCCATCGACGTCGAGTTCAAGAGCGCCGGCGCCGTGCTCTTCGGCGTCGAGACGTTCGTGCCGCCGCTGATGCGCTACGTCGAGCGCTACGGCATCGATCTGGCGTTCAACAGCAACCTCGTCGCCGTCGACGGCCCGGCGCGGACCGCGCGCTTCCGCGTGCAGGACGCCAGTGGCAACGAGCGGCTGGTGGACAAAGACTTCGACATGCTCCACGTCTGCCCGCCCCAGACCGCGCCGGACGTGGTGCGCGAGGGCCCGCTCGCCAATGCCGGCGGATGGATCGACGTCGATCCGGAGACCCTGCAGCACGTGCGCTACGGCAACGTCTTCGGCCTCGGCGACGCCTGTGGCGCGCCCAACGCCAAGACCGCCGCGGCGGTGCGCAAGCAGGCACCGGTGGTGGCGGAGAACGTCATCGCCACCCTGGACGGGCTGCGCTGCCGCGCCGTCTACGACGGATACGGTTCCTGCCCGCTGACCGTCGCCCGCGGTCGGGTGATCCTCGCGGAGTTCGGCTACGGCGGCAAGCTGCTGCCGACATTCCCGCTGGATCCGACGGTGCCGCGCTGGAGCATGTGGATGCTCAAGGAGAAATGGATGCCCGGCATCTACTTCAACCTCATGCTCCGCGGCCGTGAGTGGCTCGCCAGGCCCCGCCGCCTGCCCCACGATCCGGAGGCCCGGGAGGCCCGCGACGCCCTCCGCGAGGGCCCCGCGCGCCACCGCTGAGCCATCGTCGGCGCGGCGTCAGCGTCCGTCCCCGGGCGCATCCGGCCCGGAGGTGCTCGTGCCGAGGTCCTCGGGGCGGTTCTCCGCCGGTGTGTCCTGGCGGGTGTCCCGCCGCGTGACGGTCGAGGTCTCGCCGAGCACCACGTTCGCCGGCGGCGCGGAGCCGTCCTTGTCCTGGCCGAAGTACATCGTCATGTGCGGGAACGGGATCTCAATGCCGGCATGGTCGAAGTGGCGCTTGACCAGGCGGTTGTAGGCGCGTCCCACCGCCCACTGGTTGCCCGGCGTGGTGCGAATGCGTACGCGGATATTCACCGAGCTGTCGGCGAGCGCGGTGACGCCGTCGATCTCCACGTCCTCCAGGATCTCCGGGCCCAGCGTGGCATCGCTGCGCAGCTCCTCGAACGCCGAGCGCAGCGAGGCGATGGCCTCGTCGATGTCCTCGCGGTAGGCGATGCCGTACTCGCCCATGTGATAGGCGAAGCCGCGCATGTAGTTGGCGACATTATCCACCGACGAGAACGGGATCAGGTGGTATGTGCCGGCGAGGTCGCGCACCCCCACCGAGCGCACGGTGAGCTTCTCGACCGTGCCCGTCACCCCCGAGATCGTCACCACGTCCCCGGTGTTCATGGCGTTTTCGAGCTGGATGAACACACCGGTGATAATGTCCTGGACCAGCTTCTGGGCACCGAAGCCGATGGCGAGACCGAGCACACCGGCGCCGGCCAGCAACGGACCGATGTTGATACCGATCTGGGAGAGCGTGATCATCACCGTCATCGCCACGATGGCGATCACCGCCGCGTTGCTGAACAGTGCCAGCAGGGTCTTCTCCCGCGCGCTGGGCTCGCCGGTCCCGGTCTCCGGACTCATGCGATGCTCGATGACGCTGGCGATGGCCACCCATACCGCCGCGGCGATGAGCAGTGTGATCGCCACACGGACCGCCACCTGGATCACGGCGAGGCCGAACGGCGAGTCGAACCACGCGCCGATATCCATCACCGACCATGCATCCAGCACCCCCAGGGCCACGATGAACGTCACCACCCCGCGGGCAGCGCTCACCATCGCGGGCACGTAGGCGTTCAGGCGATGCTCCAGCATCGGCATGCGCCGCTGCCAGTCCTCCGGCAGTCGGATATGCCGGCGCTTGAGCCGGCCCAGTCCGTCCGCCGCCAGCAGTCCCGCCAGTGCCATCGCGAGGCTCATGCCCGTGGCACGCACCACGAAGGCCAGGGTCCCCGCCGGATCGACCTGACCGCCCACGAACAGCACCGTGGCATAGACGGCGGCGATCAGATGCCAGGTCCGGGCCAGCCCGCCCAGCAGGGCCCGTCCCGGGCCGGTACGCGCGTGGGCCGCTGCGCGCTGAATCACGCCGCCGACCGAGCGCCGGTGCCGGAACACGAGCACCAGCACGTACATGTAACCCACCGCCATGACGACGAGTCCCACCGTACGCTCCGTCTCCGCCACCGTGGCGTGACGGTTCGCCAGCGGCAGGGCCAGCAGCAGACCGTAGCCGAGCCAGGCGATGACCCGGCCCGCGCGCACGTAGACGTAGCGCGCCTGCTCCGTGGCCAGCGGCACCGGCCGCAGGCCGTCGAAACGCGGCGAGAGGACCGCGCGCACCACCACCCGCAGCCCTTCGACCACGATGAAGGCGTTGACGAACAGCGCCGCCCAGTGGGGAAGCCGGGTGCCTCCACCCGGCAGCGACAACGCAATGACGTAGGCGGCGACCGCCGCTGCGACGATGGTCAACGCGTCGACCACCACGCCCACGACCACGCCGGTCAGTGCCCGGCCGGGGTGACGCCGGTAGCCCGCCGCCGCCCACGACGCGACGCGCCGGTACAGCGGGGCCGCGAGCCGGCGAAGCACGGAGAAGATGACGAAGGTCGCCACCACCAGGCCCGCAAAGGGCAGCACGCCGCGAAGCAGCTCGCCGTAATCCCGACCCGGCCGCCAGAGTGCGGCCGCAGCGGCGGCAACGGCGGTGGCGGCGCTGGAGACACGCTCGATCACGCCATGCACCGCGGTCTCGGTGACCGAGGCGACGCGCTGCGGCAGCGAACGTATACGCGCGACCGGGCTGTCCGGCGCGATAGCACCGGACTCGCCCTCTTCCCCGCCCTGCGAGCCGCCCTCATCCTGCTGTTTGCGGGCCAGACGGCGCAGCTCGCCGATCAGCTGCTCGCGGGCCTGCTTGTCCTCGAGCATATCCGCGAGCGCCGCGTAGTCCGGCCGGCCCCCGTTCTCCGCGGACGCCGCACCACCACCGGCCGGGACGGCGCCCGTCTGAGCGGCGGCGGTAGCGGCAGCGAGTGCCAGCACGAGGAGCAGTACGACGTCACGAAACCAGCGCAGTCCTGTTCTCACCGTTATCCCCTTCCCTGCCGAAGGCCGCGCCCGCCACACGGACCGCCCCGCCAAGGTACTAATCCGGGACGGGTTAGTCACGGCGGCACCCGGGACGCGACAGCGGGCGGAAACGAAAAAAGCCCGGCAGGGGTGGCAGACCCTGCCGGGCTTCATATCTGGCGGAGAGAGAGGGATTCGAACCCTCGATGGGCGTTAGCCCATACTCCCTTAGCAGGGGAGCGCCTTCAGCCACTCGGCCATCTCTCCGGGGGCTATGCCGCGTCGGCGGCAACGGGGGCAAAGCTTACGCAAATTGCCCCGCTGCGTAAACCCGGTTCAGTCCCTCTCGCCGGCACTCTCGTCCTGGGCGCCCGGTTCATCCTCGTGCTGGATGCGGTCGTAGATCTCCTCGCGATGCACGGATACATCCCGCGGCGCGTTAACGCCTATACGCACCTGATTGCCCTTGACGCCGAGCACCGTCACGGTGACATCGTCGCCGATCATCAGCGTTTCCCCGACTCGTCGTGTAAGAATCAACATTCCTTGATCACCTCCTTGCCGAAACGGCCCCCCTTAGCCCCCCTGTCATGTCCCGCAATAGCGGTCGGCAGGGTTTCGCGAGCTGCCGATACTCTCGTTGTACACAGTGAACCCGAAAAACACGAACGTCACGCCGTCCATCGGCGATCCATGCCGGACGGCGGGACGACTCGTTCGTCGAGGCGTTACTGCGGCTCGCCTTCCACGCGAACCGTCTCGCCCTCCTTGTTATCCAGCTCGAACGCCCGGTGCAGCGCACGCACGCCGAGCTCGAGGTACTTCTCGTCGATAACGACCGAGACCTTGATCTCGGAGGTGGAGATCATCTGGATGTTGATCCCTTCCGCCGCCAGGGCGTCGAACATCCGGCTCGCCACCGCCGCGTGGGAGCGCATGCCCACACCCACGATCGAGAGCTTGACGATGCCCGTATCTCCATAGACCTCGCGCACGTTCAGCTGTTCCGCCTGCTCGCGCAGGATCTTGAGGGCGTTCTCGTACTCGTTGCGGTGAACGGTGAACGTGAAGTCCGTCAGCCCCTCGTTGCTGATGTTCTGCACGATCATGTCCACGTTGATGTTCGCCCGCGAGATCGGGCCCAGCAGCTGCGCGGCGATACCCGGATGATCCGGCACGCCGATGACCGTGATCTTCGACTCGTCGCGGTTGAACGCGATCCCCGAGATAAGCGGTTCTTCCATGCCTTCTTCCTCATACATGATCAGTGTGCCCGGCCCCTCCTCGAACGTGGAGAGGACACGCAGGGGCACCTTGTACTTACCCGCGAACTCGACGGCGCGGATCTGCAGCACCTTCGAGCCGAGGCTCGCCATCTCCAGCATCTCCTCGAAGGTGATGCGATCGAGACGGCGCGCCTGCGGCACGACCCGCGGATCGGTGGTGTAGACACCGTCCACATCGGTGTAGATCTGGCACTCGTCGGCCTCCAGCGCCGCCGCCAGGGCGACCGCTGTGGTATCGGAGCCGCCGCGACCCAGGGTGGTGACGGAGCCGTTTTCGTCGACCCCCTGGAAGCCGGCGACCACCACGATGCGGCCTTCGTCGAGGTCCTCGCGGATGCGCTCGTCGTCGATGTCCTGGATGCGCGCCTTGCTGAAGGCGCTGTCCGTGAGGATGCGTACCTGCGGGCCGGTATAACAGCGCGCCGGCGCACCGAGGCGCTCCAGTACCATGGTGAGCAGCGAGATCGTTACCTGCTCGCCGGTGGACAGCAGCAGATCGAGCTCCCGCGGGCGCGGGGACTCGGACTGCGAGGCCGCATGCGCCAGCTCCATGAGCCGGTCGGTCTCGCCCTTCATGGCCGAGACCACGACCACGACCTTGTGCCCTGCATCCCGGGTGGCGATGGCCTTGCGGGCGACATGCTCGATGCGCTCGATATCGCCGACCGAGCTGCCACCATATTTCTGAACTATCAGTGACATGTCCGTGTTTCCTGAATGGGTTTGTCAGTTACCCGGCCGTCTCGCCGAGGGCCTCGCCGACCCAGCCGGATACGGCACCGAGCGCCTCGCCCAGCCTGGAGGGGTCGTTACCGCCCGCCTGGGCGAAGTCGGCGCGACCGCCGCCGCGGCCGCCGACGCGTTCGGCGACGCGGTTGACCATATCCCCGGCGCGCACCCGGTCGGTAAGGTCCGAGGTGACACCGGCCACGATGCGGACCTTCTCCCCGTCGACCCCGGCGAGCACGATCACGCCACTGCCGAGCTTGTTCTTGAGCTGGTCCAGGGTGTTCCGCAGTGCCTTGGCGTCCGCGGCGTTGACCTGTTCGGCAAGCACGCGCACGCCACCGACCTCGACCGCCTTGTCCACCAGGTCGCTGCCCGTCTGGCTGGCGAGCCGGGCCCGGGCCTGCTCCAGCTCCTTCTCCAGCTCGCGGTTGCGATCGAGCACCTGGCCGAGGCGCACCTCGATGTTCTCCGGGCTCGCGCGCAGGCGCTCGGCCACCGCGTCGATGCGCCGCTCCGCGCCCTGCGCCCAGGCCAGCGCACCCTCGCCGGTGACCGCCTCGATCCGGCGCACGCCCGCGGAGATGCCGACCTCGGAGATGATCTTGAAGAAGCCGATGTCGCCGGTACGGCCGACGTGGGTGCCGCCACAGAGCTCGGTGGAGAACTCGCCGAAGCGCATCACCCGCACGTCGTCACCGTACTTCTCGCCGAACAGCGCCACGGCACCGAAATCGATGGCCTCGTCGTAGGCCATATGGCGGACGTCCGCGGGCTCGTTGGCCCGTATCCACTCATTGACCCGGCGCTCGATGGTCCCGACCTGCTCCGCGCTCACCGGCTCGAAATGGCCGAAGTCGAAGCGCAGGCGGTCCGGCGCCACCAGTGAGCCCTTCTGGGTGACGTGCTCGCCGAGGATTTCCCGCAGTGCCGCGTGGAGCAGGTGCGTCGCCGAGTGGTTGAGCACCGTGGCCTGCCGCCGGGCCTCGTCCACGTGGGCGGTGACGCCGTCGCCGGCCTGCACGCGCCCCTGGCGGACCACGCCGACGTGGCCGTGGGCGTCGCCGTACTTCACGGTGTCCTGAACATCGAACTCGAAGCCCTCGCCGCTGATCGTGCCGCGGTCGCCGACCTGGCCGCCGGATTCGGCGTAGAAGGGCGTGCGATCGAGGATGATCATGCCCTCTTCACCGGTCTCCAGTGCGTTCACGGCCCGCCCCCCGGCATACAGGGCATCCACCCGGGCGCTGTCGCGCAGGTGCTCGTAGCCCGTGAACTCGGAGCTGCCCTCGTAGTCCGCACCGCCGCCGTGATCCGCCTTGAAGCTGCTCGCCGCCCGGGCACGCTCGCGCTGCTCGGCCATGGCCCGGTCGAAGCCCTCGGTGTCCACCTCCAGGTCCCGCTCCCGGGCGATGTCCGCGGTGAGATCCACCGGAAAGCCGTAGGTGTCGTAGAGCTTGAACACCGTCTCGCCGGGGATGATGGTGCCCTCGAGATCGCGCAGGTCCTCCTCGAGGAGCTTGAGCCCCTGCTCCAGGGTCTCGCGGAAGCGCTCCTCCTCCTGGCGGAGGATCTTCTCGGCCTGGGGCTGGCCGCGCACGAGCTCCGGGAACGCCGCACCCATCTCATCCACCAACGGCTGGACCAGGCGATGGAAGAAGGTCCGGCTCACGCCGAGCTTGTAGCCGTGGCGCACCGCGCGACGGATGATGCGGCGGAGCACGTAGCCGCGCCCCTCGTTGCTCGGGAACACGCCGTCGACGATCAGGAAGGCACAGGCGCGGATGTGATCGGCAATCACCCGCAGCGAGCTGTTGGTGTGATCCTCGCAGCCGGTGACCTCGCCCGCGGCGGCGACCAGGCGCCGGAACAGGTCGATGTCGAAGTTGTTGTGCACGCCCTGGACCACCGCGGCGATGCGCTCCAGGCCCATGCCGGTGTCGATGGACGGCTTGGGCAGGGGCGCCATGTTGCCGTCGGCATCCCGGTCATACTGCATGAACACGAGATTCCAGATCTCGATATAGCGGTCGCCGTCCTCGTCCGGAGAACCGGGTGGGCCGCCGGGCACCTCGGGGCCGTGGTCGTAGAAGATCTCCGAGCACGGCCCGCAGGGACCGGTATCGCCCATGGACCAGAAGTTGTCGTGGGCGCCGATACGCGAGAACCGGGACGGGTCGACGCCGATCTCCTTGAGCCAGATATCGGCGGCCTCGTCGTCCTCCTCGTACACCGTCACCCACAGCCGCTCGGCCGGCAGGCCGATGACCTCGGTGAGGAAGGTCCAGGCATAACCGATCGCCTCGCGCTTGAAGTAGTCGCCGAAGCTGAAGTTGCCCAGCATCTCGAAGAAGGTGTGATGCCGGGCGGTGTAGCCGACGTTCTCGAGGTCGTTGTGCTTGCCGCCGGCGCGCACGCAGCGCTGGCTGCTTACCGCGCGCGTGTAGCCGCGCTGCTCACGGCCCAGGAAGACGTCCTTGAAAGGCACCATCCCCGCGTTGGTAAACAGCAGCGTCGGGTCGTTGCCCGGCACCAGCGGCGAGCTCGGCACGACCTCGTGGCCGCGCTCGTGGAAGAAGTCCAGGAAGGCCTGGCGGATCTCTGCGCTCGTCTTGATCATGTCCCCTCAGCCATTTGCAAGTACGCGGCGGGTCTACTCGTCGTCGGCGAGCCCACCCAGTACGCGCCGTACCTGGTCCGCGCTGAAGCCGCGGTTGGACAGGTAACGCCCGCGCCGGGCCTTCTCGCGCAGCCCCTCGGGGGGGCGGGGCCCGAACCGCTTGTCGTGGATCGCCCGCAACTGCTCCAGCCAGAAGTCCTCATCCGGCAGATGCGGGTCGATCAGCGCATCGTCAACGCCCCGGCGGGCGAGCTCCGCACGGATGCGCAGCGGGCCGTATCCCTGGGCGCTGCGGGAGCGCACGTATTCCCCGGCGAAACGTTCGTCGCTGACCAGCCGCTCGCCGGCCAGCGTCTCGACCACCTCCCCGACAAGGTCCGCGTCGTAGCCGCGCTGCTCGAGCTTGCGGCAGAGCTCGCGGCGCGAGTGCTCGCGGCGGGCGAGCAGCCGCACGGCGCGTTCGCGGACCTCCCCGCAGAGATCGCCGTCGTCCCCGTCGTCCATGCGTGACGGCTCAGGCGCCGTCGCCGCCGGAGGCGCCGCTCTCCTCTTCGGCCGTCTCCTCGGCAGCCGGGCGACCCAGCAGCATCTCACGGAGCTTGCCGTCGATCTCGTCGGCGATGTCCGGGTTGTCCTTGAGGAAGTTGCGGACGTTGTCCTTGCCCTGGCCGATGCGGTCGCCGTTGTACGAATACCAGGCACCCGCCTTGTCCACCAGGCCGTGCTTGACGCCCAGGTCGATGAGCTCGCCGTGGCGCGAGATGCCTTCGCCGTAAAGGATCTCGAATTCCGCCTGCTTGAACGGCGGCGCCATCTTGTTCTTCACCACCTTCACGCGGGTCTCGTTGCCGATGACCTCGTCGCCCTTCTTGATCGCACCGAGACGACGGATATCCAGGCGCACGGAGGAGTAGAACTTAAGTGCATTGCCGCCGGTGGTGGTCTCCGGGCTGCCGAACATCACCCCGATCTTCATGCGGATCTGGTTGATGAACACCACCAGCGTGTTCGAGCGCTTGATGTTGGCGGTGAGCTTGCGCAGCGCCTGGGACATCAGCCGCGCCTGCAGGCCCACGTGGGAGTCGCCCATCTCGCCCTCGATCTCGGCCTTCGGCGTGAGTGCCGCCACCGAGTCGACCACGACGATGTCCAGCGCCCCGGAGCGCACGAGCATGTCCGCGATCTCCAGCGCCTGCTCACCGGTATCCGGCTGCGAGACCAGCAGCTCGTCGACGTCGACCCCGAGCTTCTCGGCGTAGTCCGGATCGAGGGCGTGCTCGGCGTCGACGAACGCCGCCGTACCGCCGGCCCGCTGCGCCTCGGCAACCGCGTGCAGGGTGAGCGTGGTCTTGCCGGAAGACTCCGGCCCGTAGACCTCGACCACCCGCCCCCGCGGCAGACCGCCGACACCGAGCGCGAGGTCCAGGGTCAGCGATCCGGTGGAGACCACCGGCACGTCCACCGCCCGCGCATCGCCCATGCGCATGACGGCCCCCTTGCCGAACTGCTTCTCGATCTGCCCCAGCGCGACGCCGAGGGCCTTCTTGCGGTCTTCGTCCATGTTTTTCCTCTGCGACTGAAGCCCAGCGCCTATGCCAAATGACCGGTCATTATTTCACAAAGGGGGTTCGCCTCCCACCCCGCGCCCGGCGAGCGGCCAGTGCCCCAGACACCGATAGCGCACCCCGTCCGGCCCCTGCTCGGAGGCGAGCAGGCGGAATCCCGTGACCGGCCAGTCGACAGGATCGGGCTCCGGCGGCGGCGTCCCGGCGCGGCGTGCCAGGGTCACGTGGGGCCGGAACCGGCGCCGCTCCCGCGGCAGCCCGTGGGCCGCCAGCGTCGAGGCCAGCCCCTCTGCCAGATCCCCCAGTGCCTCCGGCGGAGCGCCCGGCGCCAGATAGGCGATCCCCTGCCGCCGCCACACCCCCGCCCGGTCCAGGTGCAGCCGGAACGCCGCCGGTACCGAGGCGGCAAGGACGTTCGCCGCGGTGACCGCACGCACCCGTGCCGCCGCGTCGCAGCGCCCCAGGAAGACCAGGGTGAGATGAAGGTTGATCGCTGGTACCCGCCGCCCCCGCTGCACCCGCCACGCTACCGCCTCGAGACGCCGGCGCACGCCCGCCGATGGCCACAGCGCGAAGAACAGGCGCTGGTGCGGGACCTCGCCGCTCACGCCCCGGTGGCCTCGATAAGCCCGTCCAGCGCGACCGCCACGCTCTGCCGGCGTACCGCCTCGCGGTCGCCGTCGAATCTGTGGCAGCGGCACTGCACGCCGCCACCACGGCGGCCCCAGGCAAACCAGACGGTGCCCACCGGGCGCTCCGGCGTGCCGCCGTCCGGGCCGGCCACGCCGGTGACCGCCACGGCGAGCGCGGCGTCGGAAACGGTGAGCACGCCGCGTACCATCGCCGCCGCGGTGGCCTCGCTCACCGCCCCATCCGCCTCCAGCGTCGCCGCGGGCACGCCGAGGAGGTCGCGCTTGGCGGCGTTGCCGTAGACGATGAAGCCGCGCTCGAACCACGCCGAACTCCCGGGGATGTCGGTGAGCACCTTGCCGATCCAGCCGCCGGTGCAGGACTCCGCGGCGCTGACCAGCCAGCCGTGCGCCGCGAGCGCCGCGCCCAGGCGCCGGGCACGGTCGTCGAGCCCCGCGTCGTCCACACCGATGCCCGGACCGTCACCGTCGATTCCCGTCATTCCTGTCTCCCGTCTGCCGTGGTGTGCCCGCGACCGCGCTGCACAGCGCGCGGTACGGGCGGTATACTGCCGCGCACCCGTCGCCGGCAGCCACACCTGCCGTGATCCACCGACCCAGCGCGGAAAGCACGCCATCACCAGTATGACCGACAACGCCACCGCGTCGCGCAAGCACACACCGATGATGCAGCAGTTCCTCCGGATCAAGGCCGAGCACCCGGATATCCTGCTGTTCTACCGCATGGGCGACTTCTACGAGCTCTTCTACGACGATGCGCGCCGGGCGGCGGAGCTGCTGGACATCACCCTGACCACCCGGGGCGAATCTGCCGGCGAGCCCATCCCCATGGCCGGGGTGCCGGTCCACGCCTACGAATCCTACCTCGCCCGGCTGGTGCGCCTCGGCGAGTCAGTGGCGATCTGCGAACAGATCGGCGACCCCAACACCAGCAAGGGCCCGGTGGAGCGGCGCGTGGTGCGCGTGGTCACGCCGGGCACGCTCACCGACGAGGCCCTGCTCGAGGAGCGTCGCAGCAACCTCCTGCTCAGCGTCGCCGCCGGTGACGACGAGTATGGCCTCGCCGCGCTGGAGCTCTCCAGCGGGCGCTTCGTGGTCACCGAGGTCAACGGCGAGGAGGCCCTGGTGGCCGAAATCGAGCGCCTCCAGCCCGCGGAGGTGCTGGTCAGCGAGGAGCACGCTCCGCCGGAGCCCCTGGCCCAGCGCGCCGGGCTCACCCGGCGCCCGCCCTGGCAGTTCGAGCGCGACGGCGCCGAGCGCACCCTCACCCGGCACTTCGACACCCGGGACCTCGCCGGCTTCGGCGTGGCCGGCCTGGACCGCGCCATCGCCGCCGCCGGCTGCCTGCTCCAGTACGTCAGCGAGACCCAGCGCTCGGCGCTGCCCCACATCCGCGCCATTCAGGTGGAGAACCGCGACGAATCGGTGGCCATGGACGCGGCGAGCCGCCGCAACCTGGAGCTGGACTACAACCTCGGCGGTGGCACCGAGCACACCCTGGCCTGGGTGCTCGACACCACCGTCACCGGCATGGGTGCACGGCTGCTACGCCGCTGGATCCATCGGCCGCTGCGCGACCGCACGGTGCTCAATGCCCGCCAGGAGGCCATCGGTATGCTGCTGGAGACGGCGGGCACCGGCGCGGTACGCGACGCCCTCGCCGGCCTCGCCGACGTCGAGCGCATCGCCGCGCGCATCGGCATGCGCTCCGCCCGGCCCCGGGACCTCACCGGCCTGCGCGAGGCCGTGCGCCGGCTGCCCGCCGTGCAGACCGCCCTTGCTGCAATGGATGCCGAACTACTGCTCCAGCTCCGCGCCGACCTCGCCCCCCGCGAGGCGCTGCTGGAGCACCTGGAACGCGCCCTGGTGGACCAGCCGCCGGTGGTCATCCGCGACGGCGGGGTGATCGCCGACGGCTACGATGACGAGCTCGACGAGCTCCGTGGCCTCGCCCGTAACGCCGACGAGTACCTGCTGGAGCTCGAGACCCGGGAGCGCGAGGCCACCGGCATCGCCAACCTCAAGGTCAGCTACAACCGCGTCCACGGCTACTACATCGAGATCAGCCGTTCACAGAGCGACAACGTCCCGGATCACTACATCCGCCGCCAGACCCTCAAAGGCTCGGAGCGCTACATCATCCCTGAGCTCAAGGCCTTCGAGGACAAGGTCCTATCCGCGCGCGAGCGCGCCCTCGCCCGAGAGAAGGCGCTCTACGAGGGCCTGATCGAGTCCCTGGCGGAGGAGATGGACGGCCTGCTGCGCCTCGCCGAGGGCCTGGCGACGCTGGACACCATCGGCGCGCTGGCCGAGCGCGCCGACACCCTGGACTACGCCCGCCCGGAGCTGGTGCGCGACGGGGGCATTCACATCGAGGGCGGACGTCACCCGGTGGTGGAGCGGGTGATGAGCGAGCCGTTCGTGCCCAACGACGTCCATCTCGACGACACCCGGCGCATGCTCATGATCACCGGCCCCAACATGGGCGGCAAATCGACCTACATGCGCCAGGTCGCGCTGATCACGCTGCTGGCCTGCATCGGCAGCTTCGTGCCCGCGGCGGCGGCACGGATCGCGCCGGTGGACCGGATCTTCACCCGCATCGGCGCCTCCGACGACCTCGCCGGCGGGCGCTCGACCTTCATGGTCGAGATGACCGAGACCGCCACCATCCTCAACAACGCCAGCGACCACAGCCTCGTGCTCATGGACGAGATCGGCCGCGGCACCTCCACCTTCGACGGCCTCGCCCTGGCCTGGGCCAGCGCCGCCGAGCTGGTCGCACGCATCCGCGCCTACACGCTGTTCGCCACCCACTACTTCGAGATGACCGCCCTGCCCGAGCACTACCCGGCGGCGGTGAACGTACACCTCGACGCGGTGGAGCACGGCGAGCGGATCGTGTTCCTGCACTCGGTCAAGGACGGCCCGGCCAACCAGAGCTACGGCCTCCAGGTCGCCGCCCTCGCCGGCGTGCCGCGGGAGGTCATCCAGGCGGCCCGGCGCAAGCTCGCCGCGCTGGAGACCGATACCCGGCCGGCGGGCCCGGAGCCCGACGGCCAGCTCGCGCTGTTCGACGCCGCCCCGCCGGACCCGGCGGTGGAACGGCTGCGCGAGACCGACCCGGACGACCTCAGCCCCCGGGACGCCCTCGCCCTGGTCTACGAGCTCAAGCGCCTCAGCGAGGAGGCGCCCTGAGCGGGGCTATTCCCCCCCGGCGTGTGGGTTGATGGCGCCGGGTAACTTGATACGATACCCGCAAACGCTCTCATAAGGTGTCAAAACAATGACTTACGTCGTCACAGAAAACTGCATCAAGTGTAAGTACACGGACTGCGTCGAGGTCTGCCCCGTGGACTGCTTCCACGAGGGGCCGAACTTCCTGGTCATCGACCCGGAAGAGTGCATCGACTGCACCCTGTGTGAGCCGGAGTGCCCGGCGGAGGCGATCTTCTCCGAGGACGACCTGCCCGCCGAGCAGTCCAGGTTCCTCGAGCTCAACGCCGAGCTTGCCCAGCAGTGGCCGGTGATCACGGAGATGAAGGACCCGCCGGAAGACGCCGAGGAGTGGGACGGCAAGTCGGACAAGCTCCAGTACCTGGAGCGCTGAGCCGCGGCCGCGGCGCCCGGGCGCTCAGCCGCCCGGCGCCCGGCGCACGTCCACCACGTTGCGCAGCCCCGCCAGCCGGTCGATCAGCCGGCCGAGCTGCGCCAGATCGCTCACCCGCACCGTCAACGTGATACGCGCCTGCTCGCTGTCCGGGTCGGTGTGTGTGTTCACCGCATCCACCCGCACGCCCTCGTTGCTGATCAGCGTGGTCACGTCCCGCAGCAGGCCCTGACGGTCGTAGGCCAGCACCCGCACGTCCACCGGGTAGCTGCTGTCGGTCTCGTCGTTCCAGCTCACCTCGATGAACCGCCCCGGATCCTCCTCTTCCTGCAGGCGCGCCAGGCTCGCGCAGTCCCGGCGGTGGACCGTCACGCCCTGGCCCCGGGTGATGAAGCCGACGATGGGATCGCCGGGGGCCGGCTGGCAGCATCCGGCCAGGCGCGTCAGCAGGTTGCCGACGCCGTAGATGGTGACGTCGTCGCTGCCGCCGGCCGAGCGCTGCGGTCCGGGACGCCGGCGTGCCGGCGGCGGCGTCTCCCGGCGCGGGCGGAGCTGCTCGTCGAGCAGCCCGGCGATCTGCCCGCCGGTGACATCACCACGGCCGAGCGCGGCGAAGAAGGCGTCGAGCTGGGGGTAGCGCGAGCGTGCCGCCAACCGTTCCAGGTTGACGTCCTGCAGGCCCAACCGGCCGAGCTCCCGGTCGACGATCGCGCGGCCATCCGCCACGTTCTGATCGAAGTCCTGCTGGCGGAACCAGGTGCGCACGTGGGCCCGGGCGCGCGGCGTGACCAGGTAGCCCAGCGCCGGGTTGAGCCAGTCACGGCTCGGCTGGCCGTTGCGGGCGGTGAGCACCTCCACCTGGTCGCCGTTGTGGAGCTGGTAGGTCAGCGGCACGATCCGGCCGTTGACCTTGGCCCCGCGGCAGCGGTGACCGACCTGGCTGTGCACCGCGTAGGCGAAGTCCAGCGGCGTCACCCCGCGCGGCAGGTCGAAGACGTCGCCCCGGGGGGTGATCACGTAGACCCGGTCCTCGAAGACCTCGGCCTTGAACCGGTCGAAGAGGTCCTCGCCGCCCTCCTCCGGGTTCGTCTCCAGGAGCTGGCGGATCCAGGCGATCTTGCCGTCGAAGCCCGGGTCCTGGCCGCGGCCCTCCTTGTAGCGCCAGTGCGCGGCGATGCCGAGCTCCGCGCTCTGGTGCATCTCCCGGGTGCGGATCTGGATCTCCACGTTCTTGCCGCCCGGGCCGACCACCGCGGTGTGCAGGGACTGGTAGTTGTTCTCCTTGGGCGTGGCGATGTAGTCGTCGAACTCCCGCGGGATGGGCTGCCAGAGGGCGTGCACCACGCCCAGGGCCGCATAGCACTGGGCCACGGTATCGACCATCACCCGCAGCGCACGAATATCGAAGAGTTCCTCGAAACTCAGCCCCTTGCGCTGCATTTTTCGCCAGATACTGTAGATATGCTTCGGCCGCCCTTTGACCTCCGCATCGATGCCGGCGTCCCGCAGGGCCTCCGCCAGCGCCTCGCGCACCTCGCCGATGTAACGCTCGCGGTCGACACGCTTCTCCGCGAGGAGCCGGGCCACGCGCTTGTAGGTCGCCGGCTCGGTGAGCGCGAACGCGCGGTCCTCGAGCTCCCACTTGAGCTGCCAGATGCCGAGGCGATTGGCCAGCGGCGCATACAGGTCGAGGGTCTCGCGGGCGAGGGCCGAGCGGGCATCCTCGTCGAGGTGGCGCACCACGCGCATGTCCTGGAGACGCTCGGCGAGCACGAGGAAGACCACACGGATGTCCCGCGCCATGGCGAACAGCATCTTGCGCAGCGCCTCGGTGCGGTCCTCCCCGGTCCCGCCGGGATGGCTGTGCAGCTCGCTGACCACACCGATGCGCGCGGCACCGTCCACCATAGTCGCGATGTCACCGCCGAAGCGTCGGCGCAGGGTCTCGCTGTCGTAATCCGGGAACGACGGCAGGTCGTGGAGGAGCGCCGCGGCCACGGTCTCCGCGTCCAGCCGCAGCGAGGCCACCACGCCGGCCACGGCGACGGCATGGGCCATATACGACTCACCGGAAGGACGTTCGGCCTCGCCGTAGCCCGCAAGGGCGTCCGTCCACGCGCGCTCCAGCAGTGCCCGCCCGCCGTCGTCCGGCGACAGCGGCAGCCGCTCGACCCACTGCGGGAAATCGAGCTCGACGTCGGCGATATCGCCAAGCTCACCGGTGACCTGAACCATGGCTCGCATCCACAGGCGTTGCGAACAAAGCCGGTTATTATACTACCGAGAAGCCCGCGCGTACCGCCTGACGCGGATCAGCGGATGGACGAATGGCGCCTCGCGGCGGCGACGTGCGCCGCCGGCCGCCACTACCGCCCCGCCATGCGGCGCAGGATGGTACAGAAGTGGCGCACCGGCTCGCTGAGCGCCTCGTTCTTGCGGGTCAGGATCCCGAACGGCGAGAGCGTCTTGCCCACCGAGATCGGCAGGGCGACGATCTCGCCGAACGCCAGGTAATCGCGCAGCACCGACTCCGGCAGCACCAGCACGCCGTCACCGCGCTTGACCAGCTGCAGGGCCGCATAGATCGACCCGCACTCGATGATATCCCGGGGCGACATCAGCCCCGCGGTCTCGAACTCCTTCTCGAGCACCTGGCGCAGCGGGCTCTCCAGCGGCTGGAGGATCCACGGCCAGTCGTCCAGCAGCGACGCCAGCGACAGGTCCGCCACCCCGACCAGCGGATGATCGTGACGCACCACCGCCAGCACCGTCTCATTGCCGAGGGACTCGAAGTCGAACAGGTTGTGCTGCAGCGCGGTCACGTAACGGGCGATGGCGACGTCGATGCGGTTCTGTGCCAGCAGTTCCACGAGCTGGTCACTGGTCTCGCCGAGCATGCGCACCTGCAGCAACGGATGCTGGCGCTTCATCTCGACCACCGCCTCGGCGACGAGATCGGGCGCCGCCCCCATGATCGCGCCCAGCACCAGCTGCCCCTGATCGCCCAGGTGATGGCGGTGCAGCGACTCGGCGCAGCGCTCCAGCCGGTTCACCGCCCCCTGGGCGAACTCGATCAGGACCTCGCCGGACTGGGTCGGCCGCACGCCCCGCGAGGTCCGTTCGAAGAGCTGGCATTCGAAGGTGGTCTCGATCTCGCGCAGCATGCGCGTCGCCGCCGGCTGCGACATGTTCAGCGAACGCGCCACCTGATGCAGATTGCGGCACTCGTCGAGCAGCGAGATCAGCAGCAGGTGCTTGTAGCGCAGGCGGTTGAGGACCACCTGGTGGTGCAACTCCTCCGACATCCCTCCCCCGTCGGCAACCCTTGATACGCCCTGGCTATCGCTGCCCTTCCCGCCGGACCTTCGCATTCGGTCAGAAAACCGCGCACTCATGGCGACAGCACACGGAAGGCGTGATAGCGGGCTCACGGCCGCGAAATAAGGCAAAGGTATCAGAAAGCACGGCATTCGTATTAGTCGAGCCCGGACCCCGGTGTTACAAGTCAGTGCACGAAATCGGCCATTCATCCGTCGCAGGGCCGTCGTCGCGCTCGACTCACGAGAGACTCGCATGACCAGGCACGCCTCTCCCGAAGTCACCAAGATGCTCAAGCGGCTGATGCCCTTCCCGCTGCCGGCCTCCGCCCGGGCCTTTCCCGGCCGGACCGGCGGCGGCCCCTGCCTGCTCACCGTCACCACCGTGATCCCCGGTCTGCGGGGCCTCGGCGTTTCCGGCCTGGTGGCGACGCCTCACGGCGAACACCACGACGCGTCAAGACAGGAGACCCGATCCCCATGAAGACGACCATCAAGCACGTCCGCGCCTACACCGTCCGCGGCGGCGGTGCCGACTACCACGATCAGGGCGATGGTCACTGGATCGACGGCCAGATCTCGACCCCGATGAGCAAGTACCCGGAATACCGCATGACCCGCAGGAGCTTCGGGCTCAACGTGCTCGGCACGCTGGTCGTCGAGGTCGAGGCCAGCGACGGCACGGTGGGCTTCGCGGTGACCACCGCCGGCGAGATCGGCGCCTTCATCGTCGAGCGGCACCTGGCCCGGTTCGTCGAGGGCCAGCGGGTCACCGACATCGAGAAGATCTGGGACCAGATGTTCAACGCCACGCTCTTCTACGGCCGCAAGGGCGTGGTGCTCAACACCATCTCCGGTGTCGACCTGGCGCTGTGGGACCTGCTGGGAAAGCTCCGCGACGAGCCGGTGCACGCCCTGCTCGGTGGCCCGGTACGCGAGGAGCTGAGCTTCTACGCCACCGGCGCGCGGCCCGATCTGGCCAAGCGGATGGGCTTCATCGGCGGCAAGATGCCGCTCCGGCACGGCCCCGCCGAGGGCGACGCGGGGCTGAACCGGAACCTCGCCCAGCTTGCCGAGATGCGCGAGCGGGTCGGCGACGACTTCTGGCTGATGTTCGACTGCTGGATGAGCCTCGACGTCAACTACGCCACCCGCCTGGCCCACGGCGCCCGGGAGTACGGCCTCAAATGGATCGAGGAGGCCCTGCCCCCCGACGACTACTGGGGCTACGCCGAACTCAGGCGCAACGCGCCCCCGGGCATGCTGGTCACCACCGGCGAGCACGAGGCGACCCGCTGGGGCTTTCGCATGCTCCTGGAGATGGAGTGCTGCGACATCATCCAGCCCGACGTCGGCTGGTGCGGCGGGATCACCGAGCTGATCAAGATCTCGGCGCTGGCCGACGCCCACAACAAGCTGGTGGTGCCCCACGGCTCCTCGGTCTACAGCTACCACTTCGTGATCACCCGCCAGAACAGCCCGTTCGCCGAGTTCCTGATGATGGCCCCCGGTGCCGACGAGGTGGTGCCGATGTTCAACCCGCTGCTGCTCGACGAGCCGGTGCCGGATAACGGCCGCATTCCCGCCTCGAAGCTCGACGCCCCGGGCTTTGGCGTGCGCCTGAACCCGGGGAGCGACCTGGCGCGCCCCTACACGCACTGACACGCGGGAGACGGCCATGATCGTTCGCGCCTTTCGCATGACCCTGCACCCCGGCCGGGAAGCCGAGTACCGGCGCCGCCACGACGCCATCTGGCCGGAGCTGGTCGACGCCCTGCGCGAGGCGGGGGTCGAGGAGTACCGCATCTTCCTCGACCCGCAGTCACGCCACCTGTTCGCGATCATGTGGCTCGCCGACGACCATCGCGTCGACGACCTGCCGGCGCTGCCGGTAATGCAGCGCTGGTGGTACGCCATGGCGGACATCATGGACACCGAGGCGGATACCTCGCCGCAGAGCGTGCCGCTGGACGAGGTATTCACGCTGCTGCCCGAGGAGTGACGACGATGCAGGTCATCGACGCCCACGTACACTTCTGGAACCTCGGCCTGGGCAACCAGCCCTGGCTCGAGCACCCGGAACCCAACCTGCTCGGCGACTACCGGCCGATGGCCCACGACTACGGCCCCGCCGGGCTGCGCCGCGACAGCGACGCCATCGACCTGCTCGGCGCCGTGCACATCGAGGCCGACGCCGTCGACCCGGTAAAGGAGACCCGCTGGCTGGCGGGGCTCGCCGAGGGGGGCGACCCGCCGCTGCCCTCGGCGCTGGTGATCGGCGCCGACCTCTCGCGGCCGGACGCCGCGCGGGTGATCGAGGAGCAGCTCGCGCTGAGCCCGCGGGTGCGTGGCGTGCGCCAGATCCTCAACGTCCACGACGACCCGCTGTACGACTACGTCGGCCGCCACTACATGAGCAAGCCGGCATGGCGCGACAACTTCCGCCTGCTCGGACGCCACGGGCTGTCGTTCGACCTGCAGCTCTACCCCTCGCAGATGCCCCAGGCGGCACGGCTCGCCGGCGAGCACCCCGACACCCGGTTCCTGCTCAATCACGCCGGGATGTACGTCGACCGCCACGGTGTGCCCGGCTGGCGGGCCTGGCGCGACGGCCTGCGCGAGCTGGCCAGGCGCGACAACGTCGCCATCAAGCTCAGTGGCTTCGGCATGCTCGACCATCACTGGACGACCGGCAGCATCCGGCCGCTGATCCTCGAGGCGATCGACGCCTTCGGCGTGGGGCGCTGCCTGTTCGCCTCCAACTTTCCGGTCGACGGCCTCTACGCGCGCTATGCGGACGTCTGGAACGCCTATGCCGACGTCGTCGCCGACGCCTCGGCGGCGGAGAAACAGGCGCTTTTCGCCGACAACGCCCGGCGTCTCTACCGCCTTACCGGCAACAACGCACCGCAGCATCCATGACCGAGGAGACCCCCATGCTGCTCAATGACAAGACCGTCATCATCACCGGTGCCTCGCGCGGCATCGGCCGCGCCGCCGCCCTGGAATGCGCCCGCCAGGGCGCCAACGTGATCATCGGCTACAGCGGCAGCGAGTCGAGCCGGCCGCTGGTCGACGAGCTGATCGCGGAGATTCGCGGCCTGGGCCGCGACGCCAGCGCAGTGGGCGCCCCCGCCGGCGACCCGGACACCGGCAACAGGCTGGTCGCGTCGGCGATCGAGCATTTCGGCGGCGTCGACGTGTTCGTCAACAACGCCGGGATCTGTCCGTTCCACAGCTTCCTCGACATGCCCCGCGAGACCTACCTGGAGACCGTCAACACCAACCTGAACGGCGCCTATTTCGCCGTCCAGGCGGCGGCCAACCGCATGAAGGACCAGGGCCGCGGCGGCGCGATCATCGCGGTGAGCTCGATCAGCGCGCTGGTCGGCGGTGGCATGCAGACCCACTACACCCCGACCAAGGCCGGCCTGGTCTCGCTGATGCAGTCCTGCGCCGTCGCACTGGGCCCCTACGGCATCCGCTGCAACGCCCTGCTGCCCGGCACCATCGAGACCGACATCAACAAGGACGACCTCGCCGATCCCGACAAGCGCGACTACATGATCGGCCGCACGCCGCTGGGCCGGCTGGGCCGCCCCGAGGACCTGGCCGGCCCGATAGCCTTCCTCGCCTCCGACATGGCGGCCTACGTCACCGGCGCCTCGCTGCTGGTCGACGGCGGCATGTTCGTCAACCTGCAATAGGACACGCCCGTGGAACTCCCAAAGAATCCGTTCAAGGCCGCGCTGACCGGCGAACCCCGCTACGGCTGCTGGGCCGGCTTCGGCACCGCCTACGCCGCCGAGATCCTCGCCACCACCGGCTTCGACTGGCTGCTGATCGACGGCGAACACGCCCCCAACCCGGTGCCGGCGGTGCTCGGCCAGCTCCAGGCCGTGGCGCCCTACCCGAGCGCGCCGGTGGTGCGCACGCTCAACCACGATCCGGCCCTGATCAAGCAGCTGCTCGACGTCGGCGCCCAGACACTGATGGTGCCGATGGTCGACGACGCCGGGCAGGCCGAGGCGCTGGTGCGCGCCATGCGCTTCCCGCCGCAGGGCATCCGCGGCGTGGGCGGCGGACTGACCCGCGCGACCCGCTGGGACGCGGTGCCCGATTACATCCGGACGGCACACCGCGAGCTGTGCCTGATCGTCCAGGTGGAATCACCGCGCGGCATCGACAACGTCGAGGCGATCGCCGCCGTGGACGGGGTCGACGCGGTGTTCGTCGGGCCCGCCGATCTCTCCACCGGGGCCGGACACGTCGGCAACCCCGGCCATCCCGACGTCCAGGCGATGATCCGCCGCGCCCTCGACGCCACCAGGGCGGCCGGCAAGGCCGCAGGCATCCTCGCCCCCGCCGAGACGGACGCCCGGCGCTACGCCGATTGGGGCTTCGACTTCATCGCCGTGGGCATCGACATCAGCCTGCTGCGCCACGCCGCCGTGCAGACGCTGGCCCGCTACCGGCCCGACGACGGCGCCCCCGGAACACCGACATCGGACACGTACTGAGCACAGCGACAACATCAACTGGCACAGGAGGAGAGCCCCATGACCAGCGACATCCCGACCTACCAGAACTACATCGACGGCACCTTCGCCCCCGCCCGCGAGCACATCGAGGTGCGCAACCCCGCCACCGGTGCGGTGCTCTCGCGGGTGCCGGAGTCCGGCGCGGACGACGTCGAGCGCGCGGTGAACGCCGCCCGCGCCGCCCAGAAGCCCTGGGCGCGGCTGCCCGCGGTGGAACGCGCGGTCTACCTGCGCCGGCTCGCCGACGGGATTCGCGGCGAGGCCAAGGCCCTGGCCCGCGTGATCACCGAGGAGCAGGGCAAGGTCTCCGGGCTGGCCGAGGTGGAGGTCAACTTCACCGCCGACTATCTCGACTACATGGCCGAGTGGGCGCGGCGCATCGAGGGCGAGATCGTCGAGAGCGACCGTCCCGGCGAGAACATCTTCCTGTTCCGCAAGCCGCTCGGGGTGGTCGCCGGCGTCCTGCCGTGGAACTTCCCGTTCTTCCTGATCGCACGCAAGATGGCCCCGGCACTGGTCACCGGCAACACCGTGGTGATCAAGCCCAGCGAGGAAACCCCCAACAACTGCTTCGAGTTCACCCGCCTGCTCGACCGGATCGGCCTGCCGGACGGCGTGTTCAACGTGGTCAGCGGCGGCGGTGCCAGCACCGGCAGCGCCCTGACCGCCAGCCCGCGAATCGACATGATCAGCTTCACCGGCAGCGTCGAGACCGGCTCGGCGATCATGCGCGGCGCCGCCGACAACATCACCAAGCTCAATCTGGAACTGGGCGGCAAGGCGCCGGCCATCGTCCTCGACGACGCCGACATCGACCTCGCCGTGAAGGCGGTCCGCGACTCGCGGATCATCAACACCGGCCAGGTGTGCAACTGCGCCGAGCGTGTCTACGTGCAGCGCGGCGTCGCCGACGAGTTCACCGACCGGATCGCCCGGGCCATGGCCGACACCCGCTACGGCGATCCGCTGGCCCGGCCCGAGGTCGAGATGGGGCCGCTGATCAACCAGGAGGGGCTGGACAAGGTCGCCGCCATGGTCGAGCGCGCCGGCCGTGACGGCGCCGAGCTGGTCACCGGCGGGCAGGTCGCCGATCTCGGCGCCGGTTTCCACTACCAGCCCACGGTGCTCAGCGGCTGCCGCGGCGACATGGAGATCATGCGCAAGGAGATCTTCGGCCCGGTGCTGCCGATCCAGGTCGTCGACGACCTCGACGAGGCGATCGCGCTCGCCAACGACTCGGAGTACGGCCTGACCTCCTCGGTCTACACCCGCAGCCTCGCCCGCGCCATGCACGCCTGCCGCGAGATCGACTACGGCGAGACCTACGTCAACCGCGAGAACTTCGAGGCCATGCAGGGCTTCCACGCCGGCACCCGCCAGTCGGGGATCGGCGGCGCCGACGGCAAGCACGGCCTCTACGAGTACACCCGCAGCCACGTGGTCTACCTCGAGACCTGATCCCGCGGCTCGCCCCGGCACCCCCGGCGGCAACGCACGCCGGGGCGCGGGGCGTTGACGGTCATGACAACGGAGGTATGCGCCATGAGCGACATGACCCCTGACGCGGCGGCGCAGGTCGAGCCCAGCGCCGTCGGCGGCGAATACGAGCGCCAGCCCGTGCCCCCGGGGGCACGACTGGGTTTCAAGGACTTCATCGGCATGTACGCCGGCGAGCACACCGCCGGCACCGAGCTGATGATCGGCCCGCTGTTCGTGCTGGCGGGCGTCTCGGCCTTCGACGTGGTGGTCGGCCTGATCGTCGGCAACGCGCTGGCGGTGCTGAGCTGGATGCTGCTCACCGCGCCCATCGGTACCCGCGCACGCCTGACGCTCTACTACCAGCTCGAGAAGATCGCCGGCCGCCACACGGTCATCCTCTACAACCTCGCCAACGGCCTGGCGTTCTGTTTTCTGGCCGGGGCCATGATCACCGTCTCGGCCACCGCCGTGGGGGTATGGTTCGGCTTCCCGCTGCCGACCCTGGGGGACCTGACGCCCAACAGCGTCGGCTGGGTGCTCAGCGTGCTCGGCGTCGGTGTGGTGATCACCCTCGTGGCGGCCTATGGCTACCGCTACGTCTCGCGCTTCGCCAACATCGCCGCGCCCTGGATGGTGCTGATCTTCCTCGGCTTCGGCATCGTCTCGCTGAAGTGGTTCATCGACGCCAGCGCCACGCCGATCGGCTCCGCCGGCGACCTGTGGACGCTGGCCGATACCGCGATCTGGACCGGCGTGCACGTGCCCGGCCAGCCAGACTTCACCATCTGGCACGTGATCTTCTTCGCCTGGTTCACCAACATGGCCATGCACATCGGCATGTCGGACCTGTCGGTGCTGCGCTTCGCGCGCAAGAGCTGGTATGGCATCGCCTCGGCGGCGGGAATGTATGTCGGCCACTTCATGGCCTGGCTGGCGGCCTCGATGCTGTTCGCCTTCCAGATGTACCAGGCCGGGCTGACCTCGAAGAGCGCCGTGGTCAGCGCCGCCGGGGCCGGTAACATCCCCAACCCGCTGCCCGGCCCGCTGGCCGACCAGGCGCTCGGCGTGGCCGGGCTTATCTGCGTGATCATCGCCGGCTGGACCACCGCCAACCCGACCATCTACCGCGCCGGGCTCGCCTTCCAGGCGGTCATCCCCCGGGTCTCCCGGTTCAAGGTGACCGTCGGCACCGGCCTGCTCACCACCTTCGTGGCGATGTTCCCGGCGGTGGCGATGCAGCTGCTGGGCTTCGTGGCCCTCTACGGCCTGCTGCTCATGCCGATCGGCGCGGTGGTCTTCACCGACTACTGGGTACTCCCCCGCCTCGGGCTCCAGCGCTACTACGCCGAGCGGGCCGGCCGCCTGCTGACCATGCCGGCGCTCGCCACCTGGCTGATCACCCTCGCGATCTGCGTGGCCCTGGTGAAGCTCGCCGGGATCGAGATCTTCTTCGTGGCACTGCCGGGCTGGTTCATCGCCGCCGCGCTGTTCATCGCACTGAGCTACGCGACCCAGCGGCGGACGGCCGCCGCCCCCGTCACGACGAAGGAGTAATCGCCATGCGCAGGGTGCTGCAGACGATCTCGCTGCTGATGCTGGTTCTCACGGCAGGGCTGCCCATGCTCTACCTGTTCGACGCGCTCGGCGAGACATCGATGAAATGGTCGCTGCTCGCGGTCACGCTCGTGTGGTTCGCCGTCACCCCCTGCTGGATGGGCCGCGGGGACGACGCCGGCGACTAGCTGTGAAGTCTCAGGAGGTGTCCACGGGGCCCGCGAACGCGGCCCCGGGGGCCCCGGCGCGTTGACGCGTGCGGACCCCGCCCCCGGGCGGGCACCAATGCCAGCGCCGACGGTCACCCGTCCCCGGCGGACGGGTCGCGCTCGATCAGCCCGGGGTCGTCGTTACGCGGCGAGTTCACCCGGGTGCTGACCGGCCACAATCGCAGCTGCTCGCCCGGCACCGGACGCACCGCCGCGCGAATGCGCTCCCGGGCGTTCAGCGCCGGATCCAGCCAGGCCCGCCAGCAGGAAGGGTCCAGGACCACGGGCATCCGTGGGTGGATACGCCGGGCTGCCCCCCGGGCGGGCTCGGTGATGATGGCCATGCCCGGCAATGCCCCGCCGGCGTGACCGCCGGGGACGTGCACCGCCGCGAACATCAGCGGCGCACCCACGTCGAGGTGCCAGGGCTGGCGCACTCCGCCGGGCCCGGCCCGCCATTCGTACCAGCCATCCGCCGGGACCAGACAGCGCGCCTCGCGGAAGGCCCGGGCGAAATAGCGGCTCGACGCCACCGTCTCCGCGCGGGCGTTGATCGGCTGCGGGGCACCCGGGTCGTCCACGTCGTCGGGCCGGAAGCCCCAGCTCGCCATCGTTAGCCGCGGCCCGTCCTCACCGGCCACTGCCACCGGCACGGCGGTTCCGGGCGGGATGTTGTAGCATGCCGGGACCACCGCGTCCGGAGGGGCGATGCCCAGCCACTCGGCGAACGCGGACAGCGGCGTGTGACGTTCGAATCGGCCGCACATGGGTCGCGCAGGATAGCAGACACGGCCCCGCCCGGCGGGGCACGACGACGGGAGGACGCGGGAACATGCGCATCGCGATCATCGGTATCGGCGGGATCGGGGGGTTCTACGCGGCACGGCTGCTGCAGGCCGGCCACGAGGTCATCGCCATCGCCCGCGGGCAGCAGCTGGACGCCCTGCGCGAGCGGGGCCTGACCGTCGAGCACCCCGAGTCCCGGTTCGAGGCCCCGGTGACCGCCATGGATATCGCCGGCCTGCAGGCCGAGGATCCGCACGGCGTCGACGGCGTACTGCTCGCGACCAAGTCCGCGTCGACACCGGCGATCGCCGCCGCGCTGGCCGAGTGGCCCGGGGCCGGCGCTGTGCCCGTCGTCTCGCTGCAGAACGGCGTCGACAACGAACCCGTACTTGCGGATGCCCTGGGCGCCGATCGGGTGATCGGCGGCCTGTCCATCCGCATCGGCACCCACGTCACCGCCCCCGGCGTGATCGAGGCCACCGGCCCCGGGCAGGTCACCGCGGGCATCTGGCCCAACCGGGCCGAAGCACCGGAGGGGCCGGCATCGGCCTTCCTGCCCCGCCTGATGGCGGCCCTGCAGGCGGCGGGCGTGCCGGTACAGGAGACACCGGACATCCGCCGCGAGCTCTGGCGCAAGCTCATCATCAACAACGGCGTGAATCCGATCTCCGCGGTCACCGGCTGGGACAGCCAGCGCCTGACCCACGACGAGCGCATCGCGCCGGTGGTAAAGCGGCTCATGCGCGAGACCGCCACCGCGGCCCGGGCGGACGGCGTCGAGCTCGACGAGACGGACGTGGCGGAGATGTTCGGCATCATCCACGACCTCGACCCCATCAAGACCTCCATGCTCGTGGACCGTGAGCATGGCCGGCCGCTGGAGGTGGACGCCATCTGCGGCCCGGTTATCGAGCGAGCGCGCCGCCTCGGCGGCGATGCCCCGGCCACGGAAATGGTTGCCGCCCTCCTCGACCGGGGCATCTGGTCCACCGACGGCGGCGCCGTCGCCTGAGGCCACGGCGGGACGATGCCGGCCCGTGCAGGCGTACGCACACCACTGCTGACCACCGCGGCGCTGGCGGTGCTCGGCGTGATCCTGCGGGCACTCGCCCTGCTCGTCGCCCTCGCGGGCCTGGACGGCCCCCCGCCGACGATACCCGCCAACCTCCCGGATGTGCTCGGACACAGCGCTACCGCGGTCTTCGCACTCGCTGCCGTCGCCGCGGCATGGAGTGTGGTGTGCGCCGTGGCGGTCCGGTGGCGCTAGTTCCCGGCGGACAGGGACACCGCGAGCACCGCCACGACGGTCCGGAGGATCCAGACGCCGATCGGCAAACCAGCCTCGTGACCGACCCCGGGCGACACCGTCGTGGCTGTCGGTTGCCAGGGGCAGCCAACCTACTCGAACCTTGCCCTGCGCAGCGCTGGCGGAACGCACGCACATCGGGGTTATGGCGCCGGCCGCTCAAGGCAATCGACACAGCCGGCATCGCGGGACGGGATGTTGGCTGCCAGGAGCAGCCAACCTACTCGAGCCTTGCCCTGCGCAGCGCTGGCGGAACGCACGCACATCGGGGTTATGGCGCCGGCCGCTCAAGGCAATCGACACAGCCGGCATCGCGGGACGGGATGTTGGCTGCCAGGAGCAGCCAACCTACGCGGCAGTGCATCCGGCACAGCGATTCCACAAGACCCGCCGTCCCTGGAAGAACCCTCTCCCCCGACCCTTCTCCCGCGAGGGGAGAGGGGTATGACGTGGCGGTAGGTCGGCTGCTCCTGGCAGCCAACATCCCCGCTCAAGGCTGTCCGGCGGCACCCGCCTCTCCAGGGCCTGACTCGAGGCGGCGCGTCTACTAGGCGCTGAGGTAATAGGTTCCCTTTCCGGCGCGCTTGGCGTTGTACATCGCCTGATCCGCCGCTTTGAGCAGCGCCTCGGGATCACCGCCACCAGCGGGACCGACGGCCGCGCCCACGCTCGGGCGTATGGCCACCGAATGCGTGCCGAGCTGGACAGGTTCGTCGAACTGCTCCAGCACGCGGCCGGCAACACCGCGTGCGGTGGCCTCGTCGGCGTCCGCGAGCACCACCACGAACTCGTCACCGCCGACCCGGGCCACGGTGTCGTCCGCGCGCAGGGCCTTGCGGATGCGCGCGACCGCCGCAACCAGCAGCTCATCACCGCAGGCGTGACCATAGGTGTCGTTGATCGCCTTGAAATCGTCGAGGTCGAGCAGCAGCACCGCCGTGCGGCTGCCGGCACGGGCATCACCGGCGCGCAGGGCGGCGAGCCGGTCGTCCAGCAGCGTGCGGTTGGCCGCGCCGGTGAGATCGTCGTAGAGCGCGCTCCGGCGCAGCCCCTCGATGCGGTCCTGGCGTTCAAGGGCGAAGCCGGTAAGGTCGGACAGTTCGTCGAGAAACTCCGCCTCCCATTCCACCGGCAGTCCCGTACGCTCCAGCAGAACCACCAGGCACCCCAGCGCGCCGCCGTCCTGTGCGCGCAGGGGCCAGCACCACACCCCGCGGACACCGCAATGCCGGGCCAGCCGGGCGCATTCACCGCGCCACTCGTCCGCCCCGAGATCCGCGGCCATCACCTGACGGTTGTTCGTGACGGACGTCGCCCATGGGGCGCGGGTGTCATCCGTGGCCAGCGCATCGATGAACGCCTGAGTGCCGTCACTGCCGGCAACCGCACTCTCGACGTCGAGTCCGTCGTTGTGCCGGTGCATCACCAGCACACCGGCACGGGGCCGATGGGTGCGCACCACCTCGCCGACACCGCGCAGGAGCTCGGGCAGCGGCTTCTCCAGCACCACCTGTTTAAGCAGCCTCGCCTGTGCCTGGCGCAGGGCGTGATCCGCGTACTGATGGGTGACGTCGGCGATCACGGACAGACACACCGGGCGGCCACCGTACTCGAACCGCTCGCTGCTCACCGAGGTACGTCGCAACACCCCCTCTGTGGTGAGGATCGGCCATTCCCCGCGCACGCGCAGCCCGTCGTGAATGACACGCCGGAAGCTCTCCGCGACGTCTTCACGGTAATGCACCGGCGTGAGGTCCAGGAACGAGCTACCGGTTAGCGAGGCGGGTTCGCCTCCGAGGAGACGGGCGACATATCCGTTCAGGTCCAGGAAGACCCCGTCCTCATCGAGGAATGCGAACCCCACGCCGACCACGCGCTTCATGACCGGGATCAGATCCGCACTGAGCCCCGAGGCCGGCATGGCGAGCGGCGTTACCGCGGTATTCACGCCGTCACGCACGAGGTCGCCGAGCACACGCAGGCCACAGACGACATGCCCCGGCAAACCCTGCGGCCCGGCCTGGCAGCCGGCCAGGATCAGCGAGATACGTCCCCCCATCGATAGCGGGACACGGGCGGCGAAAGCCAGCCCCATCCCCCTGAGGGCGACAGCGGTCACATCGCCCTCGGGGGCGGCCGCCGCGTCCGCCATGACGACGCCATCGTCGTCCGTCGGCGCGGCCTGGACCACCGCAGCGAGGCGCGGGTAATCCACCGCGCGGAGGTCCCCGCCGGGCCAGGAGCGCCCCCAGCCCAGACACCCGTCGTCACCGCTGCGAATCACCAGGGCCACATCACACCCCGCCAGGCAGGCGCCCAGGGTGGCGATCCGGTCCATATGGCGGTCACCGCCGACCGGTGTGTCACCCGGCCGGTTACCGGGACCAATACTGTCTGTCATCGCCGTCTTCTCTCGCTCCGCCCCGGGAGACCGGAAGGAGCGCGCCGCATCACTTGCGCCGACGCTGATAAAGCCGGGCGTTCCTGCGTGCCACCGGAGCAGCATCTGCCCGGACGGAGATCCTGAACAGATACCGTCACTGCAACATTTAGGACACTCGGGGACACAGTCAAAGCAGTGACGCAACACGACCGTGCGGAAATGCCAAATCGGGCACACATGCCGGCGAGACGCGGCGGGATCGCCATCAAGGCATCCCTGGTTCCACCCGACCGGATTTCAGGTTTCCCCCGATAGGCAGCGGGCATGGTGCCTCCTATTGTGTTTGTTTGGCCGCCAGGGCCAGTACGGCGGCACCTCGCCCGCACCAACGACCAATAGAAACACAAGAGGCACGCCACCGATGCCCGCAGACCCGCGCGCGACGGACGGCCAGGAGGGAACCATGGTCATACTGCATACCGGGGCGCGGGCGCTTGCCCGGCGCTGGCTTGCCTGGTTCCGGGAACACGGCTGCCGCGTGCACGTTCTCGACTCGCGGGTCGATTACCTTGCGGCGCTGCAGGGCGCGAACCATCCGGTATCGGCAGCGTTCGACGACTGGTCGGAACCGGGGGCGACAGCGGGCTTCCTCGGCGTAACCCGCGGCGCCACCGATGCCACGATCTACCTCGGTCGGCGTGACCAGGACCCGCCGCAGCAGCCGGTGGCCGCGCCGGGGGCCACCGGGCCGTGGGGCCTTTTCATGCTCGCCAGCGGCCTGATCGAGGCAGAGGCCGCCCTGGTGGCACCGCCCGTCGTGGCACGTCCGGGGAGCTGAGGTGGCGGTTATACCCGAACGAGGCCAAGGCGAATCGCCGTCTTCACCAGCCCGATCACGTCGCGCACGCCCAGGCGCTGGAGGAGCGCCGCCCGGTGCGTCTCGACCGTCTTCACGCTGACGAACATACGCTCGGCGATCGCCCGGGTACCGTAGCCCTCGCCGATGAGCTGCAGGACCTCCCTCTGCCGATCGGTAAGCCGCGACAGCGGATCGCCCTCCTCCGCCTCGATGCGGTCGAGCTCGGCCTGCACCTCCGCGGCGGACAGTGACTCGCTGAGGTAGCGCTGTCCCCGGTGAACCGCGCGCACCGCCCGTTCGAGCTCCTCCGGGCGCGCGGTCTTGAGCAGGAACCCCCGGGCACCGATCCGTAACGCACGCGCCACGGTGGCGACCTCCTCGTGCATGGAAACCATCAACACGGGTACGGCGGGATACGCGCGGCGCAACCGCCTCAGGACCTCGAGGCCGTTCATGCCGGGCATCTCGACATCCAGGAGGACAACATCGGCGGGAACGTCGTCGAGCAGGCGAAGCAGCGTCCGGCCGTCCCCGACCTCGCCCACTACGCTCACCCCGTCGATCAGCTCGAGCAGGCGGCGCAGCCCGGCACGCACGAGGGCGTGGTCGTCCGCGAGCACCACGTGCACACGGTGCATGTCCGCGGGCAGGCCGGGCACGGCGGTGGGTGGCTGACTCCTGGCATTCATGCGGGTAGCAAGGTCTCTGTGCGATCGCCTGCGTGTGCCGGATTCACGGCGCCGCCTTCCGGTTCCGGATCCGTTTCAGTGTGTAATGTCGTAAGCTGAATGCTGTTTACCGAAACGCCCGGATGTAATCAAGACTGAGAACCACGCCTCATATTGGATAGTTCAGTCATCGGCAACGTTCACCCGGAGTTTAGCGCGGCGGGATGACCTACCCCTTCGGGGCCTCATCGAGGATGGCATTCAGCCGTTCCGCGGTCTCATCGAGCAGGGCGACGATCCGGCGCTGAACGGCCGGGGGCCGGTCGAGGCTGCGGTGGAGGATCGATTTGAGTTCCATGCGCGCCTCCAGCAGGTCCTGGGCAAGGCTGGCGCCTTCCTCGTCGCTATCCGCGATATCCGCCATGGCCTGACGCAGCGCACGGTACTTGCGCCCGGCCCGCTCCAGCCGGGCGACGACGCGCTCGGCGGTCCCGGCGTGTTCCCGCCGATAGTCACGGCCACGGTCGGTGAGGCGGTAGTACTTGCGCCGGCCCTCGCGCTGCTGGGCGACGTAACCGTCGCGGCCGAGGGCGGTGAGCACGGGATAGAGGCTGCCGGGACTGGGGCGGTAGAAGCCCCCGGAGAGGTATTCGATGCGGTCGCCGAGCTCGGTGCCGTAACCGTCGGCGTCCGCCAGCAGGGTGAGGAGCACGAGGCCGAGCTCGTCGCCCGAGAGCTTGCGGGCGGCGGGCATGCCCATGGGAAGGTCCGGCCTCGTGCTCGCTGTCATCGTGCGCCTGCCCGCCGCTGTCGTGTCTCGCCAGTGATACGCGGGCGAGGGTAACACGGCGGCGCCCGCCGCAGCCCGGGGGCGCCGCCGGCGCTCAGAACGACACCGTCACGCCGGCGTTGTAACGACGGCCGTCGAGCACGCGGTTGTAGTCCTCGTAGGCGATCTCCTTGTCCAGCAGGTTGTAGATGCCGCCGAACAGCCGTACACGGTCGCTGACCCGGTAGCTCATGCCCGCGTCCACGAGGGTGTAGCTCGGGTACGCCTCGCTCAGTCCGCCGCGGCCGACGACCTGCTCCGCGGTGCCCTTGTAGCGGGCCTTCGCCCACAGCCGGGCGGCCTCGCTGGCCCGGTAGTTCACGCCCAGGACGGCGCGGTGGCGGGGCTGGTTGTCGAGCGGATGGCCGGCATTGTCACCGGAGTCCTGCTCGCTGTCCGTGAAGGTGTAGCTCATGTTCACCTCCACGCGCTCACCCACGGGGAAGCCCAGGCTGAGCTCCGCGCCCTGGACGTGGGCCTCGCTGACGTTGCGGTACTGCGCGATCATCTCGTAGTCCTCGCCCAGGTAGGTGCAGGACGGATCGCCCTGATCGATGTCGCAGATGGTCGGCTTCTCGATCTTGTTGTCGTAGTCCGTGTAGAACACGGTCACGCCCGCCTCCACGCCGTCGTAGCCCCGCCACAGGGCCGCGAGCTCGTAGGTGATGCTCTCCTCGGGCTCGAGAGCGGAGTTGCCGACGTCGGCACCGTCGCGGCGCGGACCACCGCCGCCCTCGACCCAGTTGGAGTCGCCCTCCTTGAGGTCCGGCGTGCGGTAGGCGGCGCTCACGCCACCCTTCACGGTCAGCCGGGGACTGGCCATGTAGACGCCGTAGAGGCGGGGTACGAGCTCGTTGCCGTAGTTCTCGTCACGCACCCAGCGTGCGCCGGTGGTCAGCGAGAAGCTCTCGCCGAGCATCCACTCGTCCTCGGCGAACAGCGCCATGTCCCAGCGCTCCAGGTTCGAGTGCTCCTGGGCGCGGACCGGGTTCTCCGTCTCCTGCACGCGGTACTGCGCACCCACGGTGAGCAGGTGGCTGGCGAGGGGGAGCACGGTCCGGGTGTTGCCGGTGGTGCGCTCGTAGAGCGATTCCTGGGTCAGGTTCTCCATCTCCGCGTGCTGGACGTAGCTGCTGGTGCGCACGCCGCCGCCCCAGGCGAGGTCGTGGGAGACGCTCTGGTGGCGGCGCACCGTCTCCAGCTCGGAGTCGCTGCCGGTGAGGTCGGCGTGGCCCTCCGTGTCCTGGGTGGCGTAGCCGGCCTCCACGGAGACGTCGTTCGCCTCGTTCGGCGACCACTTCACCCGCGCGGTGGTGTCGTCGCGGTCGTACTCCCGGTAGCCGTTATCGATGTCGTCCTCGTTGCGGCGGAACGTCGAGCCGAAGACCGACACCGCAAGGTGATCGTCGATGATCGGCCCGCTGACGTAGTAGTCGCCCTGCCCCCGGTCGCCGGCGTCCTCGTTCTCCTGGGCCGTGCCCTGCAGGGTGAACGAGCCGCCCCAGCGCGCCGGCGTGTCACGGGTGATCACGTTGATGATGCCGCCGAGACCGCCGGAGCCGTACACCGACGACATCGGCCCGCGGATCACCTCGATGCGCTCGATCGCCGAGATCGGCGGCAGCCAGCCGTACTCCGCACCGGAACCGAAGCCGTTGTAGTAGGCCTGGTCCGAGCCCTGGGGCTGGCCGTCGACCATGATCAGCGTGTATTTCGGGTCCATGCCCCGGATCGAGATCTCCCCCGTGCCGCCCTTGCTGGACGGGCCGTCGTTGACGTAGACCCCGGGCACGCCCTGCAGCGCGTCGGTGATGTCCCGGTAGGAGCGGTCCTCCAGCTCCTCGCGGGTGATCACCGAGACGCTGGCGGGCGCGTTGGCCCGGTCCACCGCGTGCCCCGAGGCGGACGAGGAGGTGACCGTCACCGTCGGCACCTCGCCGCCGGACTGCTGCGCCAGGGCCTCGCCGCCGGCGAGACACGCGGCGGCCATGCACAGCGACATGCCACCGGTGCGGTTTGCTCCGGACACACGGAACCTGTTGATCGCGTTGAACGCCATCACTGAACCCCCTTGATCGATGGTGTTGTTTCTCACGCCCCTGACGGGGCTGGATGGGCGCCGCCCGGGCAGGTCCGGGCGGCGCCCCGCCGGCCTACCCCCGGAACCGGGAGACGCTGAACTGGCCCGGCCCCACGGCGATCAGCCGCGTGGTGAACCGCTCCGGCGAATGGGTGATGAAGTGCCGGAAGTCCCCCGGCTCGCCGTCGAAGTGGTCGAGGTTGTCCGCGACCACCCACGCCCCGGTACGCAGCCGCGGCGTGAGCGCGTCCAGCACCTCGCGGTAGGCGGACTTGTCGCCGTCCAGGAAGACGAAGTCGAGGGGCCCCTCGACGCCGGTCAGGCTCTCCAGGGCGTCCCCCGCGCGGATCTCCGCGTGGCGTGCGAGCCCCGCCTCCTCCAGGCTGGCGAGCGCGTGGGCGCGCTTGTTGTCGTAACGCTCGCTGCCGGTGACGTGGCCCTCGTTGTCCGCCGCGGCGGCGGCGAGGTAGAGCGTGGAGATGCCGAACGAGCTGCCGAATTCGACGATCCGCCGCGCCCCGGCGGCACGGACGAGCATGTAGAGCGTCGCCCCCTGGTCCGGGCCGATCGCGAGATACGCCTCGCTGCGATCGAACGGGGCGTCCGGCCCGGCACGGCGCCGGGCGTCGCGCTGGGCACGCGCCGCGGCGTGTTCCCGGGCCAGCACCCGGGTGACTCTGTCGCTGTCGATGGTGGCGGTCATGGCTGTGAACTCCCGGGCCCTCCGGCCCGCACGGGTGGGTGGATTGCTTGGGGTTACGGCGGACCGTCGCCGGTGGTCACCACCACCGGGCAGTCGCGTTCGGGGTGCGGCAGCACGCACACGGGCTGGCGGTAGACCCGCCGGAGCTGCCCGGCCCGGAGGACGTCCCACGGCGTGCCCTGGGCGGCGACCCGCCCCTGGTCCAGGAGCACCAGGTGGTCGGCGTGGGCGGCGGCCAGGTTGAGGTCGTGCATCACGGCGACCACGCAGTGCCCCGCCGCCGCCCAGTCCGCGGCCAGCGACAGCAGCCGCTCCTGGTGGCGCAGGTCCAACGCCGCCGTGGGCTCGTCGAGCAGCAGTACCGGCGTCGACTGCACCCGCACCCGCGCGAACGTGGTGCGTGCCTGCTCGCCGCCGGAGAGGGTCAGCGCGTTGCGCGCGGCGAGCGGGGCGATCTCCACCTCCGCCATCGCCGTGTGCACGCTCGCCTCGTCCTCCTCCGGCGGCAGGTCGCGCAGGGCGCGGCCCATGCGCACGACGTCGTCGACTCGGTAGGCGAAGCGCAGCACGCTGTCCTGGGGCATCACCGCACGCAGCCCGGCGAGCTCGCGCACCCCGTACTCCGCCAGCGGCCGCCCGGCCAGGCGTACGGCGCCACCGGTGGGCGCGCGGTCCCCCGCCATCAGCCCGAGCAGGGTCGACTTGCCGGCACCGTTGGGCCCGATCAGCGCGGTCAGGCTCCCGCCGGGACACGCCAGCGAGACGTCGCGCAGCAGCTCGCGGTCGTCGATGCGCAGGCTCACGTCCTCGATCTCCAGCATCTCAGCCCCCCGCCGCCTGCCGGCGCGAGACCAGCCACAGGAAGAACGGCCCGCCCAGGGTCGCGGTGAGGATGCCGATGGGGATCTCGTTCGGCGGGTCCAGCGAGCGCGCGCCGATATCGGCGAGCATCAGCAGCAGGCCCCCGCCCATGGCGCTGAACGGCAGCAGGTGGCGGTGGCCCGGGCCGATGACGGTGCGCACCAGGTGCGGGACCACCAGCCCGACGAACCCGATGGTGCCGGTGAACGCCACCGCCGCGGCGGTGAGCAGCGCGGTGAGCGCGATCAGCCGACGGCGCAGGCGGCGCACGTCGACCCCGGCGTGCTGGGCCTGGCGCTCGCCCAGGGCGAGCAGGTCCAGGGGCACCGCCTGACGGCGCAGCAGCACGAGCCCGGCGACGGCCAGCGGCGCGATGGTGAACACCGGCGCCCACGCCACCCGGGAGAGCGAGCCCATGGACCAGAACAGCAGGCTCTCGAGCTGCTCGACGCTGGCAAGGTAGGTGAGATAGCCGGTGAGCGCGCCGGCGATGCTGTTTATCGCGATCCCGATCAGCAGCAGCCGTGCGTTATCGCCACCGGTCTGCGAGGGCCGCGCCAGCAGGTAGATCAGCCAGGTGGTCACGAAGCCGCTCAGGAACGCCCCCGCCGGCAGCGTCCAGCTCCCGAGCACGTTGATCTGCATGACGATGACGAGGACCGCGCCCAGCGACGCCCCGCTGCTGACCCCGACGATGCCCGGGTCGGCCAGCGGGTTGCCGAACAGCCCCTGCATCGCCGCCCCCGCCATCGCCAGCGAACCCCCGACCAGCAGTGCCATGAGCGCCCGCGGCAGGCGCAGGTCCCAGAACACCGCGTGGGCGACGGGCTGGCCCTCCGCCGCCTCCAGCGGCGAGAGCATCACCGCCAGCAGCCGGCCCGCGTCCACCGCGACCACGCCGGTGGAGACCGCCGCGGCCAGCCCCGCGGCGATGGCGAGGGTCAGCCCCGCGTAGAGCGCGACGACCGGCGGGCGCCCACGGCCCGGCCAGGGTCCGCCGGTGACGCCATCAGTCGTCGCCATGGAGCGCCCTCGCCAGCATCAGGGTGGCCTCGCCGCTGGTCACCGCGTCGAACTTCACGGCGCTGTGGCCGAGCACGATCAGGCGCCGGTCTGCCGCCGCCGGGGTATGGGCCAGCCCGGACACCCGCTGCCAGATACCGGTACGTCCGCCCAGGGCGGCCAGTTCCTGGCGGGAGACCAGCACCGCCTCCGGCGCCATGGCGATCACACCCTCCGCGCTCAGGCTCTGGTAACGCTCCAGGCCCGCCTCGGCCCCGACGTTGACGCCGCCGGCGCGCCGGATGAGCCCGTCCGCCGAGGTCCCGGCCCCCGCGCCGGTCACGGCGCCGCTGCTCCCCGCCCCGCTGCTGGAGACGTGGAGCACGCGCACGGGGGCGGCGCCGTCGACGATCTCCCGCGCCGCGGCGTAGTCCGCCTCGATACCCGCGACGAGCTCGCGCCCCCGGGCCTCGCGCCCGACACGCCCGGCGATGCGGCCGATGCGCGCCGGCGCCGGCAGCGTCCGCGGGATCATGGCACTGTCGATGCCCAACCGGTCCGCCTGGGTCATGAGTTCCCGGTCCCGGGCGGGATTGCCGCCGATCAGCAGGTCCGGGCGCTGGGCGAGCAGCCCCTCCGCGGACGGCATACGGTGGTAACGCGCCGCCGCCGGCACGCGGCCGGCGAGCGCCGGGTCCTCCGGCACCAGCACCAGCGCGTCCCCCAGGCCGAGGGCCGTGAGGATCTCCGCGTGGCCCGGGTCGAGCACGGCGATGCGGTTTGCCGGGGCCGCCCCGGCGGGCAGCGCGGAGACGAGCAGCATCGCCAGGGCTGCACAGAGCGCGGCCGCGTCAATACGCGGCCGTCGGCAGGAGGTGGCGTGTGAGATGCGGCGCATGATCCAGCCCTTCGGGTCAATTTATCGTACGATATGTTGAATGCGAATCGTTGTCAATTGCGAGATAAAAAGAGGGCCCGGGCCCGTTCCCTTTTCCACCGCGAGCAGGCAGCCTAGTGCTTCCCCGAACCAGAGACCGCGGCGCCGGACGTGCCGCCCGGAAGACGCCATGTTCGACTACACCCTCGCGCACTGGCTCGCGTTCCTCAGCGCCGCCGTGCTGCTCAACCTCACCCCCGGACCGGACATGGCCTTCATCGTCGGCCAGGCCGCCCGGCACGGCGTCCGCAAGGGCTTCGCCGCGATGTTCGGCGTCTGGATCGGCGCGTTCCTGCACGTGCTGCTCGCCGCACTGGGGCTGTCCGCGATACTCGCGGCCTCCGCCACCGCCTTCTCCGTGGTCAAGTGGATCGGTGCGGCCTACCTGATCTGGCTCGGCCTGAGCGCCTGGCGCGGCGAGGCCGCCGGCGATGCCGACACGGCACCTGCCCCCGCCACCGTGACGGCGACGGCCGTGCTGCGCCGGGGCGTCCTGGTCGCGGCACTGAATCCGAAGGTGGCGGTGTTCTTCCTGGCCTTTCTGCCCCAGTTCGTCACCGCGGGCGCCGGGCCGGCGAGCGCCCAGCTATTCCTCCACGGCAGCCTCATCATCGCCGTGGCCGCGCTGGTCGAGCCGCTGCTGGTCCTGGCCGGCGGACGCCTCGCGCGGGCACTGAAGTCGAGCCCGCGCCTCGGCCGCTGGATGGACCGGGCGCTCGGCTCGCTGTTCGTCGCGCTGGGCATACGGCTCGCCACCGCCAGCCGTGGCTGAGCGGCATCAACGCGGCCGGCGCCACGGGGATACGGGGCGGGCATGAATGACGCCCTTCGCCGCGAGCTGCTGACGATGCAGGCCGCCGACCAGGACCGCCTGCAGACACTGATCGAGACCGGCGAGCTCGAACGCCACGCCTATCACCCGCGTATGCGGGCCGTGCACGAACGCAACAACGCCCGCATGCACGCCCTCCTCGACGCCCACGGCTGGCCGGGGCAACGTCTCGTGGGCGAGGACGGCGCCCGCGCGGCGTGGCTGATCGTCCAGCACGCCGTGCTCGATCCCGGGCTCATGGAGCGCGCCCGGCCCCTGCTCGCCGCGGCCGTCGACGACGACGATGCCGAGGGCTGGTGCCTCGCCTACCTGGAGGACCGCCTGCGGACAATGGCCGGCCGGCCCCAGTGCTACGGCACGCAGCACGACTTCGACGCCGACGGCCGCGCCTACCCGCTGCCCATCGAGGACCCGGCCGGCGTCGACGAGCGCCGCCGCGCCCTGGGACTGGACGCCCTCGCCGAGGCGACGGCACGCATCCAGCGGCGTTACCGGCCCGACGGGGCGTCCGGGGAGTAGACGGGCTCGCGCGCCCCACACGGCGCACCTGCCGCCATCGCGCTCAGGAGGGGGGCGTCTACCCCGCCGTAACGTGGCCGAGTCCGGTGCGTATCCGTTCCCGGAAGGCGGTACCCAGGATATCCGGCGGCAGGTCGGGACCGGCGCGGGGCACGGTGGCACGGGCGGCGACAGCCCTGACCATGGCGGCGAGACCGGCCCTGTCCTCCGTCAACACCGCCTTCGGGAACCGGGCGCGCAGGCACGCTGCCACCTCCGCATCGCCGGCGCCCAGCGCCACGGCGCACAGGCCGCGTTCCGTCACCGCCACCAGCAGACGGCCGAGGGCACAGGGGACGACGGCGTAGCGGATGCTTTCCCCCTGCCCGCCCCCGGCGTAGACGGTAGGTGTCATGCCGAGCCGCTGCGCGACGGCCTCGTAGGCGCGGCTGGGGGCGCCGTAGCCGGCCTCGTACAGGGCCTCCGTCACCATCGCCCCGGCCTTCAGCCTCTGCGCCAGACGCCGGGCCTTGAGCGCCTTGGCGTAGCCCTTGGGGGTAATACCGAGGCGGGCCTGGAACAGGCGGCGCAGCCGGGCGGGCGTCAGGCCGACGCGGCCGGCGAGCTCCTCCAGCGCCGGCTCCCTCTCGGCCTGCTCAAGAACGCGGCAGGCGGCCACCAGGGCGCCCGACGCCGGATCGGCGCCGCCCGCCGGGCGGCAGCGCTTGCAGGGGCGGAATCCGGCGGCCTCGGCGTCCGCGGGGGTATCGAAATAGGCCACGTTGCCGCGCCGCGGCGGCCTGGAGCGGCAGGAGGGCCGGCAGTAGATACCGGTCGTGCGCACGGCGTAGATAAACCGGCCGTCGGCGGCCGTGTCGTTGCCGATGACGGCACGCCAGCGTCCGTCATCCGTGGCAACGTCCTTCCGGGTCATCTCAGGTGCCCTCCTCCCCACGTCCGCCCGCGGCGACTCTGCGCAGCCAGCGGGCCGGACGGCCGTCCACGGCCGCGAGGCCAAGACCGATGATCGCCATGCCGGCGACGTCCCGCAAACCGAGGCGCTCCCCCAGGATCCCCACCCCGAGCAGGATCGCGCTCACGGGGATGAGGAAGGTCACCAGCAGCAGGTTCGTCGCCCCCGCCACCGCCAGGATGCGGAAGTAGAGAAGATAGGCCAGCGCCGTCGACAGCACCACGAGTCCCGCCACGGCGCCCACGACCGCCACCGACGGGACCGGCAGCGTCCACGGGTGATCCACTGTCAGCGCGACCGGCGCCAGCAGGGCGGTGGAGCCGGTCACCTGCCCCGCCGCCGTCTGCAACGGCGTCACCCCGAGCCGCCGGAACCGCCGGCCAAAGACCCCGGCGCAGGCATAGGACACCGCCCCGGCCAGGCAGGCGAGATAGGGCCAGGCGTTACCGCCGCCCCACGCACCCTCCCCCACGAGCACGACCACGCCCAGGAACCCGAGCCCCACGCCGGCCACCCGGCCCGGCGTCAGGCGCTCGTCCGCCAGCACCAGGCCGGCCACCACCACCGTGAACAGCGGCGTCGTGGCGTTGAGTATGGCGGCGAGACTGGACGACAGGTGCGCCTGCCCCCACACGATCAGGCTGAAGGGCAACGCGTTGTTGAGCAGCCCCATCACCAGGAAGGCCCGCCAGACGCCGGCCCGGCGCGGCATCCCGCCACCGCCGGCCAGCGCCACGGCCCACAGCACGACGGCACAGCCGCCGACCCGCAGCAGTACCAGCGTCAAAGGTGGGATGGCGTCGACCGCCACTTCAACGAAGAAGAACGAGCCGCCCCACAGCACCGACAGGGCCAGCAGCATCCCCCAGGCGGCGGCGTTCATGCGCGGCGTGATCGTGGATGACGTCATCGTCGAGTGCTCCCGTCTGTGGTCCTGAGCGGGAGCATGCGGCGGTGGCCGTGACGCCACATCCCGGTTTGGCACAGGCAATTCGTGGCAACCGATTTCCCCGGAGCCACTACGCCGGGGAACAGGCATTCGGCTCATGACGACCCTGGAGCCGGGGCGGACTACCAGGACTCGGGGCCATACCCACCCGGATTTGTCCGGCCCGGTCACCGACCGGGCGCGTTCCCACGTTCCGGGTCCCTCCAGGTGGACGTGCCACGCGTCCCGTCCGCGGCAGCCGGCAGGCCCCCTGGCCCGATTTCGGACACCACCGACGCCCCGGACGCTGGCATGCCTGTATGATCACGGATAATCGGCCGAATCCGGGTCGACAACGGACAACCACCGCAGGGACGACACATCCGGAATACCGACACGAGAGAAACCGCATGTCTGTCGTAGCCGCCCTGAACCGCCCCCTCGCCCGCCTCGGCACCGTTGGTGTCATGTCGCTGGCCCTCGCCGGCGTCGCGCTGATCGGCGTGCTCGACTACGTCACCGGCTACGAGGTCTCGGTCTCCGAGTTCTACCTGGCCCCGGTCGCCCTGGCGGCGTGGTACAAGGGCCGGCTGGCCACCGTGATTATCGCGGCACTGTGCTGCACCTCCTGGTACGTCGCCGACACCGCCGCCGGCCGTCAGCCCGCACCGGAGGCGATCGCGGTGTGGAACACCGTCGTCCGCCTGGTCTTCTTCGTCATCACCGGCGTGCTGCTGGATGCGCTGCGCACGAGCTTCAACGCCCAGCGGCAGCTTGCCCGCGTCGACGGCCTCACGGGGCTGCTGGTGCGGCGGGCATTCAACGACCAGCTACGCCGCGACCTCGCGCTGGCCCGCCGCCACAGCGACCCCATCACCCTGGCCTACATCGACGTGGACGACTTCAAGCTGCTGAACGACAGCCGCGGCCATGCCGAGGGCGACCGCCTGCTGTGGAGCATCGGTGACGCCCTCACCCGCTCGCTTCGTGCCTCCGACGCCGCCGGCCGCCTCGGCGGCGACGAGTTCGCCCTGATCCTGCCACGCACGGACGCCGGCGGCGCGAAGCAGCTCATCAACCGCCTGAACGCGACGCTCCACGAGGTATTCACCAGCAACGACTGGGACGTCGGTTGCAGCATCGGCGTCGTCACCCTGCGCAACACCCGCATGTACCCGGAGGCCGCAATGACGACCGCCGACGCCCTGATGTACGACGTCAAACACCACGGCAAGGGCACAGTGGCATTCCGCGTCATCGAGGCCGACAATGCGTGGCCGGAGCACATACGCGCCGGCTATTCCGCCTGTCAGTAAATGGACCGTGGCCGGAAACATCAGCCCGGCATCCGGCGGCCCTGCGACACGCGTGGAACAATGCGTCCGTAGGACCATCACGGGCACGGCGTGCGGCGCGCTGGACGGACGCACCACCGTTGCGGAGAATCCGAACTGGCTCACCCGAGCGACGTAACGGTGGACACCACGTGAACCGGCCGACGAAAGCCCTATACCGGGGTGGCCGGCCAATGCGCCTGCACAATGAGAAGGGGATGAAACGGGGGATCACAATGACGGCAACCGAAGGCCGTGGTCAGTGACGAAATCGCGGCGCCGATCGCTAAAGGCAAAAGCCATCCGGATCGTGGCGGCAGTCGTCACCGGCTTCGTCGCCCTGAGCCTGCTGCCCGTCGTCACCCTGAGCTGGGTAGACCCACCCACCAGCGCGTTCATCATCCGCCACAACGTCCTCCGGGATGCCCACCCGGACTGGACCGCCGCCGCCTACGAATGGACCGACTGGGACGACATCAGCCCCAACCTCCCCCTGGCCGTCGTCGCCTCCGAAGACCAGCGCTTCCCCGACCACTGGGGATTCGACTTCCAGGCCATCTCCAAAGCCCTGCGGGAATACAGCCGCGGCGACGATCTCCGGGGCGCCAGCACCATCTCCCAGCAGGTCGCGAAGAATCTTTTTCTCTGGCCCGGGCGCAACTACATCCGCAAGGGCCTGGAGGCCTACTTCACCACCCTCATCGAGCTGTGCTGGCCCAAACAGCGCATCCTCGAAGTCTACGTAAACATCGCGCAGTTCGGCCCCAACACCTTCGGCGCCACAGCCGCCAGCCAGCGCATGTTCAACAAATCCCCCGTCCGGCTCACCCCCGCCGAATCCGCGCTCCTCGCCGCGGTACTCCCCAACCCCTACGAATACAACGCTCGTCGGCCCTCCGGCTACGTTCGTGAACGCCAGCGCTGGATAATGCGCCAGATGCAGCAACTTGGGGGCACGGGGTATTTGAAGCGGCTATAATCACCGCAATCGTCCTGTAGACCGCCAAACCGCTAGTCCGTCAAACACCCACCCGACGCCGCAGGGACGCTTTCTCGACAACGACATACGGGACAAGGCTTTCATGTTAGGCGGACGACGTCCGCGTTATAACGCGGACTTGATCCGTCTAATCACTGTTAGCGCTCCACAGAGTAAGTGAGGACACAATGTCACTAAGGGAGATATTGGCTAGGGGGTATTTCCCTAAAGAGCTGCCTGCACCATTTATTACGGACAACTTTGCTGACCTCCTAACGTCCAGCACTGTTCCTGTTTCGGGGGACTTCTCGAAGTCTGTTACGAAGAAGGCCAAAATCCCTAAAGCGAAGAGTTGCCTTTACATGCATGCCCGGGGCGGTCTGCTTAGGCGCAAACTGAGTATATGTCATCCTGTCCTTTACTACCTCTTGTCCCGTGAAGTCGATAGCAATTGGGCCAGCATCGTAAGTGTAGCTAGCGGTTCGGCATTAGCAGCTACAGCCCCAGATAAAAAATCCACTGGTCGTGCGATCGACGGTAAGTTCACGCAGGGTGATCGAGCCAACTTAGCCATCACCACGAGGATCGGCAGGCGATTTATTTTGTCGACCGATATCAGTCGCTTTTATCACAGTATTTACACCCACTCGATCCCATGGGCTTTGCATACAAAGCCAGTCGCCAAAGCCAACCACACATTCGCACTTCTCGGGAACAAGTTGGATTTTTTGGTCCGGCAAGGGCAAGACGGACAAACGGTCGGAATTCCAATCGGCCCCGACGTATCTTTAGTACTAGCTGAACTAATTATGCATCGGTGCGATACCGCACTGACTGATAAGCTGCCTAATATAAAGGGGCACAGGTTTATCGACGATTATGAGCTGAGCTTCAAATCAAGAACGGAAGCCGAAGAAGCGTTCCACTTGCTTGAAATATGCTTATCTGAATATGAGCTTGCGCTCAACCCCAAGAAGACCAAGGTCTCCGAATTGCCGACGCCATTAGAGAGCGCTTGGGCTCGTGAACTGAAGACATTTCAGTTTAGGACGTCGAAACGAAGTCAAGCAGCTGACCTAGAGGCGTTTTTCTCATTGGCATTCGAGCTCCACCGGAATAGTCCGGGCGAACCGGTACTCCAGTTTGCTATTGCTCGCCTTCGGTCAGTGAGGGTCGACAAAGGTAATTGGGAGCTGTTTCAACGATTGATATTGCTTTGCGTTACTCCAGAACCAGCGACATTGCCCTATGCGCTAGAGCAGATAATTAGTCGAGTGAATGCCGGGTATGTCCCTTTGATGCAAGAGATACAGGACATACTTAACAATCTGATAGAGACTCATGCGCCTCTAAGGCATTCAAGCGAGGTTGCCAACTCACTATGGGGCTGTTTGGCCCTAAAGCTACGGGTGCAGGATCAGGCAGCGGACCTGGTGTCCAGTTGCGAAGATTCTTGCGTGGCTCTCCTAGCTCTCGATTGCCAATCGAAAGGGTTAGTGTCGAAGCCCCTCAGAACTGGCCTTTGGGAGACTCAGATGTGTGCGGAGGGGCTATACGACGAGCAATGGCTGCTTGCGTACGAGGCTAACGTGAAAGGCTGGCTTCCAAGCATTGGAGGCGCGGACCACGTACGTGCGGATCCAAATTTCGGGTACTTAAAGGCGAATGGTGTGCACTTCTATGAAGAGACTCGCGCTTCGCCAGTCCAGGGCGGGAGAGTTCCCTCGCCTGCGCTGCCGTCAAAGTTCGTTCAGGCATCATATCAGTCAGTTTAGAAAATAATGTGCGCTAACAATGCGCTAAACCCGACGCCGGAAAGCATTGCGGCGCTTCGCGGTGGGGCTTAACGGCGGCGCGGGTTAGCGGTTCGTTAGGGTAAAGGGAATAAAACATGATTTTTAATCTACTCATGCACATTGTGGCAGGCATCTTTGGTCCACAGCTATTTACAGTATCGTCCCAAGGCATATTGTTGTGCCTGGCGTTCACTGCTGTAGTTCAAGGCGTGGATATGAGAAGAATTTATAAAGAACACAAAGGCTATATATTGGCGAGACCTCCAGAGGTAAGGGAAGAGCAGTTAAAAACATTTAATGAAAGAAAATATTATACATTTCCATGGTTATATGTGACTAAAATGTTATTTTATGGCTCTCTTACTCTTGGGGTTGCAGCAATCGTCAGGTCATTATGAAAGTTATAAAAAGCTCTAACAATAGCCTCAATCAGGACGGTCCTTTTCGCGGCGATGCTGACCTTGCCCGGCTGAATTGGACACGTTCATGCAGCTAGTTTCCGGAATGCGGCCGGCGGTTGAAACCCCAACGCCGATTGTAGCCGACGCCTGTCGTAGAACCGAGGGTAGTCGTCGACGTGGCTGATCAGCGTGGACACGGATTGTTGCAGGCGGCGCTCGGTGACGTCGGACTCGGTCTTCAGTGTGCCGAAAAACGACTCGACATGGGCGTTGTCGTAGCAGTACGGGCGGCGGCTCATGCTCTATGTCAGGTGATGGCGCGCCAACAGTGCCTTGACGCTGTTGGCCGCGTATTCGATGCCCCGGTCGGAGTGGAACAGCGCCCCACGGCGCGGCGGTGGCGCTGCAGAGCGTTGGAGAGTGCCGCACGGGTCAGCGCTGCGCTCCGCCGCAGCGACGTGGGCCACCCGCCCCACCTTCGCCCGGTGAGGCGGACGCGCTCGTCTTAAAATGCCCATCTAACCAGTATGGGCGGCTTCAGGTTCACACCAGCCCACGCAGACCAGACACCTGCTGCGCGATCTGTTTCGCCACTGTCCCAAGCTCCCTGATCCGGTTTATGAGCTCGCCCTGCTCCATATTGCGCTCGCTGGCCTCCTGGACCAGCGCCATCAGGCGCTCGTACTCGCGCTGATCGGTGGTATCCGGCGTGATGCCGTCTATCTGCTCCGGCGTGAGTGCCCGGAGTTCACGGTAGATGCCACCGAACCGGCCATCGAGTGTACGTTCGGCACGATCGGCGGCCCGGTCCATCTCCGCGAACATGGCGTCAAGGTCAATCGCGTCGCTCATTGCTTCCCCCCTCGTGTTAGTCCGTGCCGGTAATCTTTTTCTTTGCGGAATCCATCGCCGAATCCAGCTCCTGTATCCTGGCGACGATGTCCTCTGTCTTACCCTCGATGTCTCTCCCCCGCTCCACGAGATCATCCACGCCACCGGAAACGCGAGCGGTCGCACTGGAGACACGCTGCGGCAGATCTTCAAGGCCGGCCTCGGCCAGCGCTTCGGTCTGCATCTCGCGAACCTTGCGGACAGAGGCGAGGTGTCCGGTCACCACCGCCTGCGCCGACTGGACCTTTCGATAGGAGTCCTCGAGCGCTGTCAGCACCTCCTGGCGCTGCGCCTGTATCGGCTCCAGCAGTTCCCGGCGCTTCTTCTCTATGCGCTGCGTCGCCACCTGGACGAACCGGGTCATGACCGGCAGGAGTTTGTCCGGATCACTCGCCACAATCACTTCGACGTTGTCGGCGAGCCCGAACTCCTTGGCGAATTGCTCGATAAACGCAGGCCGGTAGGTCTGATCGATGAACTCGTTGACGCGCTGCACCTGCTCGTCGAAGTGCAGGTTGACCATCGCTCGGTGGGCGCGGTGTAGCTCTTCCAGGTCACGACCCACGGTATTGGAGAGCTCGACGCTCTCCTGGGGCACCTGCGCACAACCGGCCATGAGCACAAGGGCGCTCAGTAACAGGCCGACTCCCCAGGCACGGCATATCGACACTCGCGTTGCGCTGCTTCCCTTCACGTCTATCTCCCTTATGGCGTGTGTTATTCGGATGCGTATGCCCGTTCTAATTGCGCCGTAACGCATGCGCTTCGAGCTTGCCCGCATACTCGCGAATGCTGTGATCGGTGCCCGATGCCTTCGCACACGTCCGGGCAAGTCGCCAAAGCACCTGCTGCGACTTCCAGAAGAAGTTGGGACTCTTTCGAACCTGAAGCTTCGCAAACGGGAAGCCCCGGGCATCGGGTGTGTTGGGTGCGCCGGAGAGGAAGACCAGATTGCCGAAGTGCGTATACCCGGCGAAGCGCTTGCGAAGGAACTCGGAGATCGCCAACGTCCCATTGAGCGGAATGAGTCTCAGCCCACCGAGGACGATCTTCAGCCCATACCCGAATGGAACCCTGGCCACACCATCGGCGGCGTTAACGACACGGTAGACAGGGGTCTTTATCCCCTCGAAAAACGCATCGTCCCCAACACGGGGGCCCCCGAAGGTGTAGCACGCGCCCGTGCCATTGCGCTCCAGATACCGAGTTGCGACTATCGCCAATGCCCCACCCAGGGAGTGGCCCGTGATGTAGAGGGGCGGACCCGCATGTTTTTCGAGGGCGTGCTCGATGGCGTCGCGTACGCGCTCGAACGCCTCCAGGAATCCCCGGTGGATACGTCCCTGTTTAGGCGCTGTCACCAGATCCGCCTTCACGTCCGTGAGCACATCCGTGATTCCCGGCTGGGTTCCCCGAAACGCCAGGATCAGCATGCCCTCTTCGCTGTCCTCCGTTTTGCTCAGGCGCGCCAGCAGCGCCTCGGTGCCATCGTGGGCAAATGTCTCGAGCAGCTCGAAGTTCGCCGCACGCAGGGCCTCCACCGTATGTGTCGGCACCCCTGACTCCGATTCCACCGCCCGTCTCACCAGCGCTTCCACGGCGTCTGCCGCCTGACCGGAAACAACCGCTTCACGAATCTCTTCCGCCAGGTTGTCCACGGACACCTCGGACGGTAGCGGCTCGTAGACCAGTCGCGCGATCTCCGCCATGATCCACGCCGTACGATCCGAGTATGCGGCCCGTGTGATTGGTGGCCGTTCCAGAAGTTGAGTAGAAACAAAGAACTCAGCCATCACCCCCTCCTTGTATTTGAATACCATGGTGCGGCTTTTGATTTTATTGTGATTCACATTAGCGCGCGCCGACGCTCTGTTTGTCAAACGGAATTAGCCGGGAATTTGCCGGACAGGGCGGAAGTCAGGCATACGGCATATGCGGCCCGGACACCGGGGCGTCCATCTATCCGATTCTTGAATTACAAAACGTGCGCAACCAGGAGAAAAATCAATCCTCGCCGTCTTTGTCCGCCTTCCAGGCACGATTGCGTAATACAACCTCAGGCTGTGAAAGAACCGCCCCCCGGCACTCGCTCCTGTCGCACCGGTGACCAATCCATTAGAGTCTCCCCTGTCGTGCACCGGAAGCACGCTCACCACTCGGCGATCCACGGAGGGAATCATGTCTGCCCGAGCGCTTACCCTGCTGTTCTTCTGTCTCCTGGCCCCGGCCGTCGCGCTGGCGGAGGCCGCACCGCCCCCGCTCCTGCTCGCGAATGTGTACGAGGGGAATGCCGACGTCTCCCAATACTGGGTGAGCGAGAAGCTCGACGGGGTGCGCGGTTACTGGGATGGCGAGCGGCTGCTGACCCGCGGTGGCTACCCCGTGAATCCGCCGGACTGGTTCACGGCCGGATGGCCGGAGCGCCCGATGGACGGCGAGCTGTGGATGGGGCGGGGGCGCTTCGCGGCGGTGAGCGGTGTGGTGCGCACCGACGAGCCCGTGGACGCGGAGTGGCGGGAGGTCCGCTTCATGGTCTTCGACCTGCCGGCGCACGGCGGGCCGTTCGAGGCCCGGGTCTTTGCCATGCGCCGCATGCTGGACGACCCGGACATCCCCTGGCTGCGGCCCGTCCGCCAGTTCCGCGTCGACGACGCGGCGGCGCTCGACGAGCGCCTTGCCGACATCGTCGACAAAGGCGGCGAGGGGCTGATGCTGCACCGTCGCGACGCCATCCACGAGACGGGCCGCAGCGATGCCCTGCTCAAGTACAAACCCTACCGCGACGCGGAGGCGCGGGTCGTGGCCTATACCGAGGGTGAGGGCAAGTACGAGGGGATGCTCGGCGCCCTGGTGGTCGAGCGGCCGGACGGGCTGCGGTTCCGCATCGGCACGGGGTTCAGCGACGCCGAACGGGCGGACCCGCCGCCGGTGGGCAGCCGCATCACCTACCGTTACAACGGCCTGACCGCCGACGGCGTGCCGCGATTCGCACGATTCCTGCGCGTGCGCCCGCGGATGCCGGGCGAACAGTCGGAGTGACAGGGGCCGCCCCGGCGCACTGCCCCGGGGCACGGCCCCTCAAGCGATCCGTCGGCCTTTTGCCGGTCAGATGTCCAGGCAGATCTTGCCGAAGTGGGCACCGCTCTCCTGGTGGCGGAAGGCGTCGACGATCTCCTCCAGCGGGAAGTGCCGGTCGATTACCGGGCGCACGTCGTTGGCCTCGACGGCGCGCACCATCTCCATCTGCTGGCGGCGGCTGCCCACGAGCACCGCCTGCAACCGCAGCTGGCGCGACAGCGCCTGGCGGACCTGGAAGGCGCCCTTCACGCCGGTGAGCACGCCGATGACGGCGATGTGCCCGCCGACCCGGGCGGCGACCATGGACTGCGCGAGGGTGTCGGGGCCACCCACCTCGACAACGTGATCCACGCCGCGGCCGCCGGTCAGCCGGCGTACCGTCTTGCCCCACTCCGGGTCGTCACGGTAGTTGATGAGGTGTTCGGCGCCCATCGCGCGAAGGCGTTCGAGCTTCTCGTCGCTGGAGGACGTGGCGATCACCCGGGCGCCGGCCATGCGCGCGAACTGCAGCGCGAAGATCGACACGCCGCCGGTCCCCTGGATGAGCACCGTCTCACCGGCCTTGAGCGCGCCGTCGTCCATCAGCGTGCGCCAGGCCGTGAGCCCGGCGGTGGTGAGCGTGGCGGCCTCCGCATGGGTGTAGCCCACGGGAGCGCGGGTGAACGCGGTGGCGGGCCGGGTGACCTGCTCACGGGCGTAGCCATCGATGCCGTCACCGGGAACCCGGCCAAAACCTTCCTGCTCCGGCTCGCCGTCGAGCCAGTCCGGAAAGAAGGTGCTGACCACGTGATCGCCCTCGGCGAACTCGGTGACGCCCTCGCCCACGGCGGTGACCTCGCCGGCGCCGTCCGACATGGGGATGCGGGTCTCATTCGGTGCCGTCGCGCCCTTGACCACGCCATAGTCGTGGAAGTTGAGCGAGCTGGCGCGCAGACGCACGCTGATCTCGCCGGGACCGGGCGCGGGCACCGCCCCGCCGTCGCCGATGGAGACGTTGTCGAAGCCGCCGCCCGGGGCGAGATAGACCGTCCTGTTCTGCATCACTGTGTCCTCGTTGATCGTTGTGCTCGTATGCCGCGGCGGAGGCCCTGATGGCGCGCCGCAATGTCCTCGCGCACGCGCCCCCTCACAGCGGGTGACCGTGTTTCCATTCTGGCAATAGCGTCAATATCCCGTTCCCCCGCTCTGCGCCGACGGCGACGCCGGACCGTGGAACGGGGATTCAGGATGATCCGGGAGGCATGCGGGAGGACCACCCGCCGGTCCCCACCTGGGGCGAGCGGCGCGCATCAGCGTCGCCGGTCGGGCCGCCAGCCACCCCGTGCGCGGGCAGCTCCAGCCACGGGATCATCCGGTGCCCCACATGACCGGTGCCACGAGGCGAAGCGCCGTTCAGCCGCGACTCGCCGGGAAAACTGCGCTGCCGGCAATGGAATCGATCGGTACGCCGGACCCCGCTTAGTGCCGAATGGCCTCGACCGCCTGATCGATCGGGGTCTCACCATCGGTGACCTCGAGGATCTCATTCCTGGTGGAAGGACGATCGATCAACGCCGCGAGCACGCCGGCGACGTTGCCCCTCGCCACGTTGCCGTACGGGATGGCCCGCTCCAGGTTCACCAGCCCGCTGCCATCTTCCGTGACCAGCGTCCCGGGACGCACGATGACCCAGTCCAGGCCCGAGGCGACGACAGCGTTATCCGCCTGGCGCTTCATCTTCATGTAGTGCTCGAAGCCCTCCTTGCGAGGCCGGTCGCGCCCCGCGTCCATGAAGGCCGAGACCAGGTACAGACGCGAAATGCCGTTGAATCGGGCCGCCTCGATCAGCTTGACCGGTGTCCCGTAGTCTATGGCCGTCGTCCGGTCCGCCCCGCTCCCTGCCGCTCCGGCGGAGAACACGATGGCATCGTGCCCCTTCGTCGCCTCGACGAGGTCCTCCGTGGTGACCTCCATCAGGTCCCCCGGATAGGGCGTGACACCCACCTCCCGGAGCGCCGCGTCCTGCTCGGGCCGGCGATGCAGCCCGGATACCCCGTGCCCTGCCTCGATCAGCTTGGGCGCGAGCCTGGAACCGATGCCGCCGGTAACACCGACAATAAAGACGTTGCTCATGGAGCCCTCCGCCTCTGGCCGTGGTGACAGATTCAACCTGAATCATTCGCTGGCACATAGTGTAACAACGTACCGACTCGCACCGTGCACGATACACGGCACCGGGGGCGGCCCGGGACGACGCAACGGCAGCCACGCACCACGGCGCCGGCTACGGCAAACGAAGTTCCGGCAGTTCACCCCTGCCTGCGGCCGGCACTGAACGGGCTGGACGGAGACGGGGGACCGCCGAAAAGTGGACAGACTCGTGCCCGCAGTGAAGTGGCCTGCCAGACAGCATCCCGTGTCGTCGTTTCTTCCTTACGAAGACGACAGGCACGCAAAACGGATCAAACGCATCACAGGGAAATGAGAGGGAAGGATTAATGGTGCCCGGACCGGGACTCGAACCCGGACGGGTGAAACCCGAGGGGTTTTAAGTGGTTGCCTCAACACCATATTATGCCATAAACAGCGGGCATTCAGCATGCTTAGCGTTTGGAAGCGACATCGTACGACACTATGCCCTTTGAGGCCGTTGACGCTAAATTGACATATCGACGGCCGCGTCTTGAGCGGGACTGGATATGGCATTTCGGATCGTGGTTCTTATAGCGTTTGAATCAGGAATATCGCGGACGTGCCACCTAATAACGGTTAGTCCTGCATCGTTTAATATCCGGTCTTTAGCGTGATCTCTTTTTTGATCGTGGGAGCTATCATCGAGTTCGATGACAGCTACTATGGATGAGTCATGACGACATAGGACAAAGTCGGCCACTTTTTGTCGAGCATGCGCAAAGTGAGTGAAGCGTTCCTTTCTCGTTCTTCCTTTTGCACCAATGAACTGACTGAACGCGACCTGTGGGAAAACATGGTAAGGCTGGCTCTGGCATAAGCGGTGGAATAGAATCTGCTCAGGTTCCGTCATTACCCGCTTCGCGTAGAAACTACCTGATGGTGGCGGATTTGATTCCCCCACCGTCGGTTCCTTTGCGGTGATGGGCAGTTCATCGGGATTGGAAAGGTGATCTGATTCGACCTCCGGATCTCGTCGTGTCGCGTTCCGAGGCAACTTCGTTTTTAGGGTTGCGATCAGGACCATGGCGACGATCGCCATGACCAGGAGAACGGCTGCCATTCCAAGGATCGTGAAAGCTACGGTAGTAACTGCGTCCAGCATTGGATTCCTTTCCCCCCGATATCGTCATGGGTAGTTGACCCGGACTGGTCTACCCCGATAGCAGGCAACCTGGTGGTTGTCCCCGTCCTACTTGTTCCCGTCTTCGTTGACCGTCCTGGTCGAGAACCACCTCGTGGCGGCTCTGCGTGCTGTCAGGAGGCTTTCGCTGCCCCGTCCGAGTCTTTGCCGGGCCTGTTCCTCGCGGGCTGATTTACCTTTGTCTTAGTCCGTCAAGCCAGTGCCTGATTGTCTGTATTGTAGACATATTACGTACATCAACCACGGCAGCTCCATTCATGTGTGCGCCAAGCGGGACATCAGCGAGGATGATGGACTCAGCTGCCGTGCCGGTATACACGCCACGTCCGGCCCGACATGGCCCACGGCAATCAGATCGGTATATGTACCGTACAGACGGGCCGCGACGACGCACTGGATTGGTAGCGGGGGTGCAACGGCTCACGATCGCCGGCAGTGGTGCGTCTTTCAGGTCGGAACGTGCCATGCGCGCGTCGGCCGGGCGTCTTTGAGGCGCCTTTCTCACATGGCCCGACAATTCCGGCCTGGGAAGGCCCGAGCCACAAAACCGCCCGAACGCGTAACAGGGACAAAGGAGACGGGAAAACCGCGGGGAATGATTGGTGCCCGGACCGGGACTCGAACCCGGACGGGTAAAACCCGAGGGATTTTAAGTCCCTTGCGTCTACCAGTTCCGCCACCCGGGCCGTTGGGCGATCGAGACGGGAAAGGAAATGGAGGCTAGGACCGGAATCGAACCGGTGTACACGGCTTTGCAGGCCGCTGCATCACCACTCTGCCACCTAGCCTCTGCGCGACGCATCATAGCAGCATGCGTATTCGTTGGCGAGCCTCCCGCGGCCATGCCGGCGTGACGCCTGAACGGCGTGCGGAAGCCGCCACGAAAAAGCCCCGGGCGATGCCGGGGCCTTTTCTGGGATCTTGGAGCGGGAAACCGGACTCGAACCGGCGACCCCAACCTTGGCAAGGTTGTGCTCTACCAACTGAGCTATTCCCGCTTGCGTTGTGAGGCGTATTCTACAGCGCTCTGCGTTGCCGTCAACCCCGGGTTACCGGTTCGTTTCGGCGCTGCCGTCGAGCGCGTGCCACGCGGCGTTAAGATAGAGAACCATGGAGTAGATGGTCAACACGGCGGCGATGTAGAGCAGCCAGAAACCGAGGGTGAAGGCGGAGACCCCCGCCACCGGCCCGGCATAGAGCAGCAGCAGGATCGCCGCCATCTGGGCGGTGGTCTTGAGCTTGCCGAGCAGCCCCACGGCCACGCTCGCGCGCAGCCCGAGCTCCGCCATCCACTCCCGCAGCGCCGAGACGGCGATCTCCCGGCCGATGATGACCGCGACGGGCAGCGCCAGCGCCGCTGTCGGATGGGAGGTGAGCACGGCAATGAGCGCCACGGCCACGATGAGCTTGTCCGCCACCGGATCGAGGAAGGCACCGAACGCCGAGGTCTGGCTCCACAGGCGCGCGAGGTAGCCGTCGAGCCAGTCCGTGGCCGCCGCCAGCGCGAAGATCGAGGCGGCGATCACGTTCGACCACGGATACGGCAGCAGGAACATGAGCCCGAGCACGGGGATCATGGCGATGCGCAGCAGCGTGAGGATGTTTGGCAGGTTCCAGCTCATTGGGATCCCTGATCGGGGTTTGTGCGTTGTGCGGTGCGTCCTGTGAGCGCTCACGCTAACACGCCCCGCGGCCGCGTGCCGGGGGTATTTCAGCCGTTGAGCGTCTCGTGGATGCGCTCGGCGAGCGCGCGGTTGATGCCCTGCACCCGGGCCAGGTCCTCGACGCCGGCCCGGCGCACGCCGCGCAGGCCACCGAACTGCTTGAGCAGGGCCTGGCGGCGTTTGGGTCCGAGGCCGGGGATGTCCTCGAGCACGGAGTGCGTGCGCTTGCGCCCGCGCCGGCCGCGGTGGCCGGTGATGGCGAAGCGGTGCGCCTCGTCGCGCACCTGCTGGAGCAGGTGCAGGCCCGGGGCGTCCGGGGCGAGGCGGTACTCCCCTTCCCGCCCGGCGATGTGCAGCACCTCCTCGCCCGGGCGCCGGCGCGGCCCCTTGGAGATGCCGACAACGGTGATCTCGTCGTCGAGCTGGATCTCGCCGAGCACGGCCACGGCCTGGGCGAGCTGACCCCGCCCGCCGTCGATGAGCAGCAGGTCCGGGACCGGCGCCTCGCCGCGTTTGACGCGCAGGTAGCGCCGCTCCAGCGCCTGACGCATGGCGGCGTAGTCGTCACCGCCCTCGATGCCCTCGATGTTGAAGCGCCGGTAATCCGATTTTGCCGGCCCCTCGCGGTTGAAGACGACGCAGGAGGCCACGGTGGCCTCGCCCTGGGTGTGGCTGATGTCAAAGCACTCGATGCGCTCTGGGATGGCGTCCAGCGCAAGACCGTCCTGAAGGTCCTCGAAGCGGCGGTCCATGCTGGCCTGGGTGCTCATGCGCGCGGACAGGGCGTGATCCGCGTTGCTCAGGGCCAGGTCCAGCCAGCGCCGGCGCTCGCCGCGCACCCGCGGACTGATCCGCACGCGGTGGCCGGCATCGCCGCTCAAGGCCTCCTCCAGCACCTCTCGATCCTCGATGTCGTCGCTGACGATCAGCTCCTGCGGCGCCCCGCCGCCAAGGTAGTGGCGGGCGATGAAGGCGTAGAGCACCTCGCCGGCATCGGTGGCGTCCGGCACCCGGGGGAAGAACGTGCGGTTGCCGAGGTTGGTGCCGTTGCGGATGACGAACACCTGCACGCAGGCGACGGCCTCGCGGATGCGGCAGGCGACGACATCCACGTCGCCCTTGGCGCCGGCGACGTACTGGCGCTCCTGGATCGTGCGCAGCGCGGCGATGCGGTCGCGCAGCCGCGCCGCCTCCTCGAACGCCAGGTTCTCGGAGGCGCGTTCCATGCGGGCGACCAGCTCATCGATCACGCGGTTGCTGTCCCCGTCCAGGAACATCTCCACGTGGCGCACGTCGCGGGCGTAGTCCTCCTCGCTGACGTAGCCCACGCACGGCGCGGTGCAGCGCTCGATCTGGTACTGCAGGCACGGCCGGGAGCGGTTCTCGAAGAAGCTGTCCCGGCACTGGCGCACGGGGAAGACCTTCTGCAGGTGGTTGAGCGTTTCGCGCACCGCGCTGGCGCTGGGGAACGGCCCGAAATACCGCCCCTGCCCCTGGCGGCCACCGCGGTGAAAGCTCAGCCGCGGGAAGCGCTGGTGGGTGGAGAGGTGGATGTAGGGATAGCTCTTGTCGTCGCGCAGCAGGACGTTGTAGCGCGGGCGCAGCTCCTTGATGAGGTTGTTCTCGAGGATCAGCGCCTCGGCCTCGGTGTGGGTCACCGCGATCTGCATGTCGGCGACCTGCGCCACCATGGACTGGGTCTTGGCGTTGTGCGCCTGGCGGGTGAAGTAGCTCGACACCCGGCGCTTTAGGTTGCGCGCCTTGCCGACGTAGATCACTGTCCCCGAGGCGTCGAGCATGCGGTAAACGCCCGGGGACTGGGGCAGCGTGCGGATGAAGGCCCGGGCGTCGAAGGCCGGACGGTCGGATTCACTCATGGGATCACTGCCGCGGTCAGCCGCTCTCGTCGACGAGACCGTAGCGGATCACCAGCCTCGTCAGCGCCACGTCGTTGCTCACGCCCAGCTTCTCGTAGAGCCGGTGGCGGTAGGTGCTCACCGTCTTGGGGCTGAGATTGAGACGGTCCGAGATCTCCTGGGGGCGGTGGCCCTCGGTGATCATCATCATTACCTGCATCTCGCGCCGCGAGAGCTTCTCGAACGGTTTGTCCGCACCATCCAGGCCGGCGATGGCCATGCGCTGGGCAATGTCCGCCCCGAGGTAGCGCTCGCCACGCATGACCGTGCGGATCGCGCGCACGATCTCGCGCTCGTCGCAGCCCTTGGTGACATACCCCATCGCGCCCGCCTCCAGCAGGCTGGACGGGTACGGTTCGCTGACGTGCACCGTCAGCGCGATCACCCTCAGCTCCGGGTCCGCGCGCAGGAGCTTGCGCGTCGCCTCCAGCCCGCCGATGCCGGGCATGTGGACGTCCATTAGAACGACGTCCGGGCGCTCGCTCGTGACCAGGCGCAGCGCCTCCTCGCCCGAACCTGCCTCGCCGACGACGCTGATGTCCCCCGCGTCGGCGAGCAGGCGGTTGATGCCCGCGCGCACGAGCTGGTGGTCGTCAACCAGCAGCACCCTGGTCATCCCGACCCGGACTCCCGTTGAGCGACTGTATCCATATCTCTGCCCTCTTCTCCAGCACCCGAAGGCGGACAGCCGACGAAAAATACTATCATTACGCAGCGTCAGCCGTGCCAGCGAGCATGCGCTCCGCCTCCGGCATCATCAGCCCGAGCAGCGCCCCGAGCACCGACAGCACGCCCAGGACCATGATCGCTACCTCCACGCCATGGAACTGCACCACCGCACCGACCACCCCGCCCGCCAGCGCCAGCACGCCCACGCCGGTGTTGGCGAAGGCTACATACAGCGGACGGTCGTCCGCCGGCGCGGCGTCGACGAGATAGGTCTTGCGCCCGAGGCGAACGCCCTGCTCCGCGATGCCGAGGAGCACGAAGACCACCGCGTACAGCCACGGCGAGCGCCACGCTTGCGGCAGCGCACCGATGGCGAGCGCGACCACGGCAATCGCCGCCGCCAGGCAACCACTGGCGATCAGCACGGTACGGCTGGAGCGGTCCGAGAAGCGGCCCCAGACCGGCGAGCTCAGCACGTTGCCGAGCCCCACGGTGAGCACGAACAGCCCGAGCACCGCGGCGCCATTATCGAACAGGGACTGCGCGTAGAGCGCGTAGAACGGCATCGCCAGCTCCACGGACAGCAGCAGCGCGCGCACGCCGAGGAAACGCCGGTAGCCGCTCACCCGTGCGAACAGCCTCACCCCGGCGCCGATCTCGTCGGCGAGCCGCCGGCCACCCTCGGTGGCGCCGGGGTGCTCGCGGATCGCCGCGAACAGCACCGCCGCCAGGGCCCACAGGCCGGCGGCCACCACCACCGGCAGGGTGTACGTCACCACCGCGCTGTCGGCGCCGACCCAGCGCTGGATCACGAGCCCGGCGGCCATGGTCAGCACGCCGCCGATCATCGCGCGGTTGGAGAGCATCCGCCCGCGCCGGCCCTTGGGCACGGTCTTGGCGGCCACGTCCTGGAACGCGACGGAGCCGGTACCGCTCGCCGCGCTGAACAGCGCGAACACCGCGAGCACCACCACGCCGGCCGCCAGCGGCGGCAGCACCAGCGCCGCGGCGGCGATCACCAGCAGCGCGACCGCCTGGATCAGCCCCGCCGCGGTCCACACCCATTTCCGCCGCGCCACACTGCGTATGCGCCCCGCCACGAACAGCTGGGGCAGCAGCGCGGCGAACTGCTTGACCGGCATGAGCAGCCCGATGATGGACGCCGGTGCACCCAGCGCCCCCAGCAGCCACGGCAGCACCAGGTTCGGACCGGCAATCTGCTCGGCGAGCTTGGTGCACGCGCCGTTGCCGACATTAAGCAGGTAGTTGCGCGGCAGCGCCGTACAGGCGGAATCCGGGATCGCGGCACAGGCGCGCTCGTCGCTGTCGTCGCCGCTGAGCACGTAGTAAGCGCGCTCCAGGCGTTCGGATAGGATGCTCAAGCCCCGTCGTCCCCCCAGTCATCGGCACCCGGCGTTATTGATCGAAAGCACGCCGGTGTGCGCTACAGTTAACATGCTCCGCCCATACTACAGGCAACGGGAGAACATCGTGGAGCGCGAGATCCACCGCATCCACCCCGCGCCCGCGGATCCGCGCCCCCTGGCGGGCACCTACCTGGACGCGCCGCTGGCGCCGGAGGACGCGGACGACCGCCTGTTCGTCTACGCCAATTTCGTACGCAGCCTGGACGGGCGCATTTCCGTGCGCGGGGCGGACGGGCGCGAGCGCGTCCCCGGGGACGTGGCCAACCCGCGGGACTGGCGGCTGTTCCAGGAGCTTGCCGCGCGAGCGGACGTGCTGCTCTCCTCCGGGCGCTACTTCCGCGAGCTGGCCGCCGGCCACGCCCAGGACGTCCTGCCCGTGGACAGCGGTGAGGCCTTCGCCGACTGCCGGGCCTGGCGCCGGGAACACGGGCTTGCGCCGCAGCCCGACGTCGCCGTGCTCAGCACGAGCCTGGATTTCACCCTGCCGGAGACGCTGCTCGAACAGGGGCGCCGGGTGATGGTGCTCACCACCCGCGACGCGGACGAGATGCGCGCCAGCCGTCTCGCGGCCGCCGGTGCCGAAGTGATCCGGCTCGACAGCGGCCCCCACGTGAGCGGCGGCAGGGCGATGGACGCGCTCGCCGGCCGCGGTTACCGCCGGGCGTACTCGGTGACCGGGCCGTGGGTGCTGCACGCCCTGGTGGCGGACGACCGCCTGGATGCCCTGTTCGTCACCACGGTCCACCGCCTCATCGGCGGCACCGACTACGCCGGCATCCTGGAGGGCGGGCGACTGGAGCCGGCACGGGAGTGGACGCTGCGCTGGCTCTACCACGACCCCCACGGGCCGGGCCCGGGGGGCCAGCAGTTCGCCCGCTACGACCGCTACGACTGATCCGGCAGGCCGCCCCGGGTGAGCGTCTGCGGATCGAGCAGCCGGTCCAGCTCCGCCTCCGAGAGGTCCGTCATCTCCCGGGCGACCTCGCGCACCGGCCGACCCTCCTGGTAGGCGCGCTTGGCGACGGCGGCCCCCTTCTCGTAGCCGATCACGGAGTTGAGCGCGGTCACCAGGATCGGGTTGCGCTCCAGCGCCTCGGACAGCCGCGCCTCGTTGACGGTGAAACCGGCGATGGCATCGTCGGCCAGAGAGCGCGAGGCGTTGGCCAGCAGCGTCTCGCTCTGGAGCAGGTTGTAGGCGATCACGGGCAGCATCACGTTGAGCTGGAAGTTGCCGCTCTGCCCGGCGATGCCCACGGTCGCGTCGTTACCCATCACCTGCGCGGCGACCATGGCCACGGACTCCGGGATCACCGGATTGACCTTGCCGGGCATGATGCTGCTGCCCGGCTGCAGCGCCGGCAGGGCGATCTCGCCGAGCCCGGCAAGCGGGCCGCTGTTCATCCAGCGCAGGTCGTTGGCGATCTTCATCAGGCTCACCGCGACCGTGCGCAGGTGCCCGGAGAGCTCCACCGCGGCGTCCTGGGCGCTGAGGGCGGCGAAGCGGTTGTCCGCGGCATTGAACGGGATCCCCGTCTCCGCGGCGAGCCACTGCGCCACGCCGGCGCCGAACTCGGGGTGGGCGTTGATACCGGTGCCCACGGCGGTGCCGCCCTGGGCGAGCGCGTGGAGACGCTTGAGGCCGTCATCCAGCCGCTCGATACCGTGGCGGATCTGCGCGGCCCAGCCGCCGATCTCCTGGCCCAGGGTCACCGGCATGGCATCCATGAGATGGGTACGGCCGGTGGTGGTCACCCCGGCGAGCTCTTCGGCACGCGTCTCCATCGTCCCGGCCAGGTGCTCCAGCGCCGGGATCAGCGTCTCGCGGGCGGCGAGCGCGGCGCTCACGTGGATGGCCGTGGGGATCACGTCGTTGCTGCTCTGGCCCATGTTGACGTGATCGTTGGGGTGGACGGTGTCGCCCAGCGCCTCCGTCGCCAGGCGGGCGATCACCTCGTTGGCGTTCATGTTGGTGCTCGTGCCCGAGCCGGTCTGGAACACGTCCACCGGGAAATGGCGGTCGTGCTCGCCGGCGGCGACCTCGCCCGCCGCGGCGACGATCGCATGGGCAACATCCCGCTCCAGCAGCCCGAGGTCCGCGTTCGTCTGGGCCGCCGCCGCCTTGATCAGCCCCAGGGCGCGGATGAACGTCCGCGGCAGCGTCAGCCCGCTGATGGGGAAGTTCTGCACCGCCCGCTGCGTCTGCGCCCCGTAGAGCGCGTCCGCGGGGACGTTGAGCTCGCCCATGCTGTCGCGCTCGACACGAAAGTCCTGATCACCCATATAACTCATGCCTCCCTGACACGGATGCGAGACCCCGCCGCTGGGGGTAGAATTCGTGGCCCGACCGCCCGTTACCAACCGGAGAGCCGAGACCACCATGGACCTGACGCGACTGACCGCCATCTCCCCCGTCGACGGCCGCTACGGCGGCAAGACCGAGGCCCTGCAGCCGCTGGTCAGCGAGTACGGACTCATCCGCCAGCGCGTCGTCGTCGAGGTCCGGTGGCTCCAGGCGCTCGCCGCCGAGCCGGGCATCGCCGAGGTCCCGGCCCTCTCGGGGGACGCCAGCGCCGCGCTGGATGCCATCGTCTCCGGCTTCGACGTCACCGACGCCGAGCACATCAAGGCGATCGAGTCGACCACCAATCACGATGTGAAGGCGGTGGAATACTTCCTCAAGGAACGCATGGCGGATAACGCCGAGCTCGCGGCCATCCGCGAGTTCGTCCACTTCGCCTGCACCTCCGAGGACATCAACAACCTCGCCTACGCGCTGATGCTCACCGAGGCGCGGGACACCGTGATGCTCCCGGCCATGGACGCGGTCGACGAACACCTGCGCGGGCTCGCCCACGCCTTCGCCGAGCTGCCCATGCTCTCGCGCACCCACGGCCAGCCGGCCTCGCCGACCACGCTGGGCAAGGAGATCGCCAACGTCGTCGTGCGCCTGCGCCGCCAGCGCGAGCAGCTCGCCGGCGTGCGCATCATGGGCAAGATCAACGGCGCGGTGGGCAACTACAACGCCCACACCGTAGCCTACCCGGAAGTGGACTGGCCCGCGTTTGCCGAACGCTACGTTTGCGCCCTCGGGCTCGCCTGGAACCCCTACACCACCCAGATCGAGCCCCACGACTACATCGCCGAGCTCTTCGACGCCCAGGCACGCTGGAACACCATCGCGCTGGATCTCTGCCGCGACGTCTGGGGCTATATCGCACTGGGCTACTTCCGCCAGCGGATCGTGGCCGGCGAGGTCGGCTCCTCGACCATGCCCCACAAGGTCAATCCCATCGACTTCGAGAACGCCGAGGGCAACCTGGGCGTCGCCAGCGCGCTGCTGGACCACCTCGCGCGCAAGCTGCCCATCTCACGCTGGCAGCGCGACCTCACCGACTCCACCACCCTGCGCAACCTCGGCGTGGGGCTCGCGCACACCCTCATCGCCTGCCAGGCGCTGGAGAAGGGCCTGGGCAAGCTGGAGGCGGACGAGGCCCGGCTCGCCGCCGACCTCGACGGCAACTGGGAGGTCCTCGGCGAGGCGATCCAGACGGTGATGCGCCGCTACGGCATCGACTCCCCCTACGAGAAGCTCAAGGCGCTGACCCGGGGCCGCCGGGTGGACCAGGCCGGCATGGCCGAGTTCGTCAAGGGTCTGGAGCTGCCGGAGGCCGTGCGCGCCGAGCTCGCCGCCCTCACCCCGGCGCGCTACGTCGGCCTCGCAGCGGAGCAGGCCCGGGCGGTCTGAGATGGCGGGACTGTTCGGCGACATCGACACCGCGACCTTCCTCGCGGAGTACTGGCAGCAGCGGCCGCTGGTCGTGCGCGGCGCCTTCCCGGAGCAGCCGGCGAGCATCACCCCCGAGGAGCTCGCCGGGCTCGCCACCGAGCCGGACGTGGAGTCCCGGGTGGTGATCGGCGAGACGGCCCAGGAGGACTGGATGCTCCTCCACGGGCCCTTCGAGCCGGCCTTCTTCAGCGACACCCCGGACGACGACTGGACGCTGCTGGTGCAGGACGTGGACAAACACCTGCCGGCGTTCACCGACTGGCTCGCGCCGTTCCGCTTCCTGCCCCAGTGGCGCATTGACGACCTGATGGTGAGCTACGCCGCCCCCGGCGGCACCGTCGGCCCCCACCTGGACCGCTACGACGTCTTCCTCGTCCAGGGGCAGGGCCACCGGCGCTGGCGCCTCCAGTGGCCAGCCCCGGAGGCGGAGCGGCTGCGCGGCCACCCGGACCTGCGCCTGCTCGCCGACTTCGAGACCACCGACGAGTGGGTCCTCGGGCCCGGGGACATGCTCTACGTTCCCCCCGGCGTGCCCCACTACGGCATCGCCGAGGACGACTGCATCACCTATTCCGTGGGCTTCCGCGCGCCCTCCGGCGCCGAGCTGCTGGCTCAGTGGGCGCGCGAGCGCGGCGAGGACCCCCGCGACCCCGGCCGATACCGCGACCCCGAGGGCTTCGACGCCGCCCGCGGGCGCCTGCCCGCGGAGGCGCTGGCGCAGCTGCGCCGGCTCATGCGCGAGGCCGCATCGGCGCCGGACGCGGTGCTGGACGACTGGCTCGCGCGCAACCTCACCCGCCCCAAGAGCGCGTTCGCGGAGATCGGCGGCGGCGAGGAGGACGATGCCACCCTCGCCGCCCGCCTGGACGCCGGCGCGACCCTGCGCCTCAACCCCGCAGCACGACTGCTCTGCGCCGAAACCGCCGACGGCCCGTGCTACTACCTCCAGGGCGAGCCGGTGCAGCCGCCCGGGGGGGCGGATGCACTCTGGGCGCGGCTGGCCGCGCGCGAGCCGGTGGAGGCCTCGTCCCTGCCGGACGGGGAAACCGCCCGCACCGGCGCGCTCGCGCTGCTCGGCGAGTGGCGGCGCGCCGGCCACCTGCTCTTCGACGACGAATTCGAGGACTCGATGGATGACGACTGAGCCGTTCACGGTCAGCGACGGCGACTGGAGCGCCGTACACGCCCTGGCGGCGCCGCTGCGGCGGACCGTATTCATCGAGGAACAGGACGTGCCCGAGGCCCTGGAGTGGGACGACCTCGACGCCCCGAGCCGCCACGTCGTCGCCGTGGACGCCGGCGGGCGCTGCATCGCCACCGCCCGGCTCACGCCCGATGACCACATCGGCCGCATGGCCGTCGCCGCCGCCTGGCGCGGCCACGGCGTCGGCCGCGCCGTGCTCGAATACACGATATCCCTGGCCCGGTCGCGGGGGGCCGCCGAGGTCGTGCTTGCCGCGCAACTCACCGCCGGGCCATTCTATGAACGCATGGGCTTCGTCGCCTACGGCGGGGTCTTCGATGACGCCGGCATCCCTCACCGCATGATGCGGCGCCGGCTGGACGGCACGGCGTGACCGCCGGGTCCACGGGCACGACACCACGGCAGAGGAGACGGTCATGCAGGAGGCATCCCCCGGGGAGCAGCGCGAGCTCGCCGACTTCGAGGCGCTGACCGCCGCCACCGACCGCCTCGGCGGCCACGCCACCACACAGGTCGAGATCATCTCCCCCGACCTGGAGCCGCGGCTCTACGACCGCGAGGCGTTCACCGCCATCCTCGAGCGCTTCTGCCTCGACCACCGCGGCGCCCGCATCCGGATCATGGTCGGCGACCCCTACGCCGCGGTGCGCCACAGCCGCCGCCTCATCCCCCTCGCCCGCCGGCTGACCAGCTACTTCGAGCTGCGCCGCCTGAGCCGCACGCACGCGCGCTCGCCCCGCAGCCTGTTCGTGGTGGATGATCGCCACGCCATCTACCGCCCCCAGGCCAGCCGCCCGGAGGGCGTGGTCATCGAGGATGCCCCCGCACGGGTCAAGGCCTACCTCGAGGAAGTGGAGTCCGCGTACGCCATGAGCGAGCCGGACACCGAGCTGCGGGGGCTGTCGCTGTGACCGCCCTGCGCCGCACCGGCCTCGTCCTCGCCCTGCTGTTCGCCGCCACCGCGGCCCTCGCCGCGGACACCGCCGCCGTTATCCCGCTGGAGCACCGCAATGCCGCCGAGCTGTTGCCCACCCTGCGCACCATCGCCGGCGAGGACGCCCGGATCGCCGCCGACGGCGACCGGCTGGTGATACGCGGTCCCGCCGCCACCGTCGACGCCCTGCGCGAGACGGTCGGCGCCCTGGACCATCCCCTGGCCGAGCTGCGGGTGAGCGTACGCATCGCCCCGGACACCGGCACCGCGGCAAACGGCAACACCGAACGCCACAGCGCCGGCACCGCCGCCGCGGCGGTTCAGCGCGTGCGGGTGCGCGAGGGCGGGCAGGCGGTGATCGATACGGGCCGGCTGGAAGCAGAGCCGAAGCGCTGGTACTGGGCGGGCAGCGACGGCACCGGCTTCGGCGAGGTGCCGGACTACCGCGACCTGCCCCGGGGGTTCACGGTGACACCCCAGCTCACCGGCGGGCGGGTACACGTGCGGATCACGGTGCGCCGCGACCGCCGCGACGGCGCCGATATCGACACCGACACCCTCATCACCACCGTGACCGGCCCCCTCGGCGAGTGGCTGACACTCGCCCGCACGGGCACGGACACCGGCGACGACCGGGAGAATGTGAAGACCTGGCGGGCCGGCGGTGACGGCCGCCGTATCGAGCTGCGGGTGGACCGGCTGGACTAGCGGTGTAACCCCCTCGCCCCCGAAACACACAAGCTCCGCTGCATCCGGCGACCGGCATCGTCGCGGACGGGCATACCCGGGTGGGTAGGGCGTGCACGGCCGTGGGCCGTGTGCGGCGCCGCCGACACCGCTCCGGAACGTCGCACGCCTGCGGCGCACGACCTACCCGAACCTGCGTAGCTGTGTAGTCTCCTCGCCGCCGAAACGTACAAGCGCGGCTGCGCCCGGCACCCGACATCGTCGCGGACGGGCATACCCGGGTGGGTAGGTCGTGCACGGCCGTGGGCCGTGTGCGACGCTGCCGGCACCGCTCCGGAATAGGTCGCACGCCTGCGGCGCACGACCTACCCGAACTGGTTCCCGCATCGGCGACGGGCCCTCGTCTAGGGCTCGAACGACGCCAGCCATTTGGCGAGCAGCCTGTCCAGCTCTGCCCGCTCCGTCTCGCTCAGCGCGCCGGTCAGCCGGTGCTGGTTGGCGACGCGCTCGCCCACCACCGTACGACCAACGTCATCTGCGGCTGACAACGGGCTGTCCACGGACACCGGCATGACCATTCCGGCGCCGCCGCCCGATGCAAATGGCGGCGACTACAGGCCGGTCAGCGCCGCTCCCGGCCGGGTGGCGCCCGCTAAAGCCGTCACTCCGGGGGCGTCTGCCGCGACATCGAATCGATCAGGGCCGCGAGCAGGGCATCCAGCTGTTCGCACTGTTCCTGGCTCAGAGCTGCCAGCAGGCTCTCCTCGCCGGCCACGTGTTCTGCCAGCATGGCGTTGATCCGGTTCAGCCCCTGCTCGGTCAGCTCGACGACGACGGCGCGGCGATCGTCACTGTTGGGACGCCGGTTCACCAGACCCGAGCGTTCGAGACGATCGAGGCGATTCGTCATCCCTCCCGAGGACATCATCATCGACCGGTACAGCGCTGTCGGCGAGAGGGCGTAGGGCTCACCGGACCGACGCAGCGTCGCCAGCACGTCGAACTCGCCACGCCGTAGACCATGCCGATTGTGTAAGGGCGTGACGTGCAGCTTGTCCAGCAGGTCCGAGGCTTCGGTCAGCCGGCCGAACAGCGACATCACCGAGGCGTTCAGTTCCGGGCACTCCCGTTTCCACTGCTGTAGAGCCAGGTCGGCGCGGGAGAGCTCTCTTTCATTTTGTCTTGACATAAAGATTCTTTGTATCGAGTATTTTCGTGAAAACAATTGTTGGAGATGCTCATGTCCAAAGTCAACACGAGGGGCTACGTGCTGTTCGCGATCACCGTGATGCTGGTGGGGCTGAATCTGCGGCCGATCATGGCGGCAATCGGGCCCGTCCTCGCGAGGATTCAGCACGATACCGGCATCGGCGATACCGCGGCCGGCCTGTTGACCGCGCTGCCCGTGCTGGCCATGGGCCTGTTCGCGTTTATGGGCGGCACGCTCCAGCGCATCCTGGGCGTGGAGAGAACGGTCCTGTACGGCCTCCTCGCGCTGGGCGGCGCAACACTGGCACGCCTGCCCTTTCACGGTGAATCCGGCCTGATCGTAACGGCCACGATCGGCGGCATCGGAATCGCCGTCATCCAGGCGGCGTTACCCGGCAGGATCAAACGCGACCACGGAGAGAAGGCGGGCCAGCTGATGTCTCTTTACACGGTCGGCATCATGGGCGGCGCCATGCTCTCGTCATCTCTCGTTGCCCCACTGTCGGACATGGGCGGCTGGCCCCTGGCGCTGTCGGTATGGACCGCCTTTGCCGTGCTCGCGGTGCTCGGCTGGCGGCTGGTCAGTGCGCCCCGGTCGGGCGCCGGCGACACCGGCGGCGCCCGTCTGCCGGTGCGCTCGGGCCGGGCCTGGTACCTGCTGGTATTCTTCGGTATCGGCACCGCCGCCTACACCCTGGTGCTGGCCTGGCTCCCGCCCTTCTATGTCCGGCTGGGGTGGTCCGATACGGCCAGCGGCCTCCTGCTGGGCGGTTTGACCCTGGCCCAGGTCATCGCCGCCGTCGGCCTGTCCTCGGTCGTGGACCGGTTCCCCGACCGCCGCCCGGTGCTCTATGCCATCCTCACCGTCATCGCCCTCGGCCTGATCAGCCTCATCGTCGCCCCCGGGCCGCTCGCGATACCGGCCCTGCTGCTGCTCGGCCTGGGCATCGGGGGGCTGTTTCCGATGTCGCTGATCATCGCGGTTGACCACCTGCAGGCGGCGCGCCAGGCCGGGGCGCTGCTGGGTTTCGTCCAGGGGGGTGGTTACGTCATCGCCAGTGTCATGCCCTTCCTGGCCGGTCTGCTGCGCGGCGCCTTCGATGACCTAACCCCGGCATGGGGCATCATGCTCGCGGGCATTCTGGTCCAGCTCGCCATGGTCCGGGTCCTGTCACCGGGACACTCGCTGTCCAGTGAGGACTGGCGCCTCCAGCACGCCGGGATGTCGTGAGCGTGTTCCGCCGCACCGGACCGACGGCCGCCCGGCGCCTCCGCGTCCCGTCGCTCAGTCCGCGCCCCACTGCTCGCGCAGGCGCTCGCGGTTGAGCGCGAGCCACTGGAGGGCGATCAGCGGCATGGCGGCGTGGACGGTGCCGTTCTCGACCATGGCCATGGCCTCGTCGAAGGACATAACGTGCACGAGGATGTCCTCGCCCTCCTCCTCGAGACCATGCACGCCGCCGTGCAGGCCCTCGGCGTCGACCCGGGCGCAGAACATGCTCACCTGCTCCGAGGTACCGCCGGGGCTGACGAGATAGCGGCAGATGGGGACGACCTCGTCGAGGGGGCAGTTGGCCTCCTCGACGGACTCGCGGCGCGCGACGGCCTCCGGGGACTCGCCGGGCTCGATGATCCCGGCGATGGTCTCGATCAGCCAGGGGCCGCGGGGCGCGTCCAGCGCGCCGACCCGGAACTGTTCGACCAGCACCACCTGGTCGCGCACCGGATCGTAGGGCAGCACGCCCACGGAGTGGCCGCGCTCGAAGAGCTCGCGGGTGAGCACCGGGCCCATGCCGCCCTCGAAGCGGGCGTGGCGCAGGCGGTAGCGGCGCATGACGAAATAGCCGCGGAAGGCGTCCTCGGACTCGATGATCTCGTAGTGCATGGTCCCTCCCCTCGCCGTCACGCCACGGCGTCAGTCGCGATCGAACACGGCGATGCTCTCGACGTGCGCCGTGTGCGGGAACATGTCCATGACCCCGGCAGCACTCAGGCGATAGCCATACTCGTTGACCAGGATGCCCGCGTCCCGCGCCAGCGTCGCCGGGCCGCAGGAGACATAGACGATACGCCCCGGGCGCAGCCGCGCCACGTTCGGCAGCACCTCCGCAGCGCCGGAGCGCGGCGGATCGAGCAGCACGCGGTCGACGCCGTCGCCGAGCCACGGCCGGCCGGTGACGTCGGCGGTAAGGTCGGCGGCGTGGAACGAGACATTGTCGATGCCGTTGCGCTCGGCGTTCTCGCGGCCACGCACCACCAGCGGCTCCGCGCCCTCGACGCCGATGACGTGCGCGGCACGCCGCGCCAGCGGCAGGGTGAAGTTGCCAAGCCCACAGAAGAGATCGAGCACGCGGTGCTCAGGCGCCGGGTCCAGCAGCTCGATGGCGCGGCTGACCATCCGGCGATTCATGTCGCCGTTGACCTGGGTGAAGTCGCTGGGCTCGAAGCGCAGGTTCACGCCGAACTCGGGCAGCTCGTAGCTGAGCACCGGGTCCCCGGGCCACAGCGGCGCGATGGTGGACTCGTTGCCGGGCTGCTCGTAGACGTACAGCCCGGTGCGCTGGCCGAAGGCGACCAGCGCGGCGCGGTCGGCCTCGCTCAGCGGCTCCAGATTGCGGAACACCAGGCCGCCGACCTCGTCGCCCAGGGCCACCTCGATCTGCGCCAGGCGCGCGCGTATCGACAGCCCGCCGATCAGCTCCGAGAGCTCGCCGAGGCGGTCCGCCACCCGGGGGTCGAGGACGTGGCACTCGCCGATGTCCGCGACGAACGGGCTCATCTTCTCGCGAAAACCCACGAGTACGCGGTCGCCCTTGGCGGGGACGAACTTCACCCCGAGCCGGGCCTTGCGCCGGTAGCCCCAGGGTTCGCCGGTCAGCGGCTCCAGCCACTGCTCCGGGCGCACGCCGCCCATGTGCTCGAACAGCTCGGCGAGCACCTCCCCCTTGTGACCGATCTGGTCCTCGGGCGAGAGGTGCTGGAGACTGCAGCCGCCGCAGGTGCCGTAGTGCGGGCAGCGCGGCTCGATCCGCCGCGGCGAGCCCTCCAGGACCTCCAGCAGCCGCGCCTCGTCGCGTCGGCGGTGGCGCTTGACGTACTGGAAGCGCACCCGCTCGCCGGGCAGCGCGCCGTCGACGAACACGGGCTTGTCCGCGACGTGGGTGATGCCGCGGCCCTCGTGACTCATACCCTCGATGGCGGCTTCCACCGGCTCGCGGGGAACCCGTCGCTTGCGTCGTGCCATGCCTCTCCCGTGTTGGTCGGTGCCGGCTATGCGCCCTGCCAGGCGGCCAGGAATTCGTTCAGGTGGGGCTGATCCTCCGCCGCGAGGCTCTCGCGCACCTGTTCGCAGGCGGCGGCATAGCCGTCCTCGTCCAGCCGGGCTCGGAGCAGCTCGTAGCGCAGGTAGAGCAGGTAGGTGTTGAGGACGTCCGTCTCGCAGTAGTTGCGCACGGCGTCATAGTCCCCCGCCTCGATGCGCGCGCGTACCTGATCGCCACTCATGCCCATCTTGCCGGGGAAGCCGCAGAGCGTGGCCATCTCGTCCAGCGGCGCGTTGGCCCGGGGCTGGAACCCGGCGAGCACGTCCATGAGGTCGGTGTGGCGCTCGTGGAAGCGGTTCAGGTAGTTGTCGAAGCGGAAGGTGCGGTCGCCGTCGCCGGTCTCGAAGTACTGCCTCGCGCTCACGCCGTGGATCATGCCGCGGTAGTGCAGCACGGGCAGGTCGAAACCGCCGCCGTTCCAGGACACGAGGCGCGGGACGTACCGCTCCAGACCGTCGAAAAAGCGCTGGATGATCTCGCCCTCGCCGGTATCCGCATCGCCGATGGAGAACACCCGGAAGCGATCGCCGATACGCGCGGCCACGGAAATCACGGCCACACGGTGGAGATGCAGGCGCAGGAAGTCGCTGCCGCCGGTCTCCGCGCGGCGGGTGGCGAGCATCGCCTCGGCGACCTGGCTGTCGTCCAGGCCGTCCAGCCCCAGCAGCCGGCGGCCGCCCTCGACGTCCGGCACCGTCTCGATGTCGAACGCGAACACGTTCATGCCGGCCATCAGTCCGGGAACACGCCGCTGGAGAGGTAACGATCGCCGCGGTCGCACACGATGGTCACGATGGTCGCGTTGGACACCTGCTCGGAGAGCCGCAGCGCCGCCTGCAGGGCGCCGCCGGAGGACACGCCGGCGAAGATGCCCTCCTCCGCGGCCATCCGCCGGGTCATCTCCTCGGCCTCCGCCTGGGTGACCTCGACCACCCGGTCCACGCGATCACGCTCGAAGATCCTCGGCAGGTAGGCCTCGGGCCACTTGCGGATGCCGGGGATGCTGGAGCCCTCGCCGGGCTGCACGCCGACGATCTCCACGCCCCGGTCCCGTTCCTTGAGGTAGCGCGACACGCCCATGATGGTGCCGGTGGTGCCCATGGAGCTGACGAAGTGGGTCACGCCGCCGCGGGTGTCGCGCCAGATCTCCGGGCCGGTGCCCTCGTAGTGGGCGCGCCAGTTGTCCGGATTGGCGAACTGGTCGAGCACCCGGCCGCTGCCCTCGGCCTGCATGCGCATGGCGAGGTCGCGGGCACCCTCCATGCCCTCCTCGCGGGAGACCAGCACGAGCTCCGCGCCGAAGGCCTTCATCGAGGCACGGCGCTCGGCGGTCATGTTCTCGGGCATGATCAGCACCATGCGGTAGCCGCGGATCGCCGCGGCCATCGCCAGGGCGATGCCGGTGTTGCCGCTGGTCGCCTCGATGAGGGTGTCGCCGGGACGGATCTCGCCGCGCTCCTCGGCGCGACGGATCATGCTCATCGCCGGGCGGTCCTTCACCGAACCGGCGGGGTTATTGCCCTCGAGCTTGAGCAGGATGGTGTTGCTGCCGGTGTCGGCGATGCGCTGCAGCCGCACCAGCGGCGTGCCGCCCACGTAGTCTTCGATCGTCGGGTATTCCATGCCCGCATTCTACTAACGCGCTCGCAGGTAACACCACCTTTCGGCACGAGCCCCCGCAGCCGCGCCCCGGGGACACCGGCACGGGCGCCCGGGCACGGAAGGCGCGGCGGTGAGCCCGCCGCGCCGGCGGCATCAGTCGATGCCCTGCCAGGCGCCGTCCACCAGGCGGCGCAGCCCGAGCGGGTTGCCCTCCTGCAGGGCCTCCGGCAGCAGCCCCGCCGGGCAGTCCTGGAGGCAGACCGGGCGCAGGAAGCGCTCGATGGCGAGGGTACCCACCGACGTCGTCCCCGGCGCCGTGGTCGCCGGCCAGGGGCCGCCGTGGACCATGGCATCGCAGACCGCCACACCGGTCGGATAGCCGTTGAACAGCACCCGGCCGGCGCGTTGCTGCAGGACGTCCACCAGCGCCCCGGCACCGGCCAGGTCCGCGTCGGTCCCGTGGACCGTGGCGGTGAGCTGCCCCGGCAGGTCCGCGGCGACGTCGCCCATGCCACCGGCATCGTCGACCGCGACGATCAGCGACGCCGGGCCGAAGACCTCCTCGGCCAGCGCCGGCTCCGCCGCGAAGGCGCGCCGGTCGGTGCGGAAAACCCGCGCCGCGGCCTGGCCGGCCGCGTCCCCGCCGGTACCCACGGCCTGCACGCCGCCCATGCCGGCGAGCCGCTCCGCCCCGGCGTCGTAGGCGGACTGGATGCCCTCGTGCAGCATCGTGGCCGGGGCGCGTGCCGCCAGCTCGTCGGCGACGGCGGCGCAGAAGCGATCCAGGTCCTCGCCCGCCTCGGCGAACAGCAGGCCCGGATTGGTGCAGAACTGCCCCGCACCCAGGGCCACCGAATCGACATAGCCCTTGGCCAGCGCCTCCGGTGCCTCGGCGAGGCGTCCCGGCAGCACGAACATCGGATTGACGCTGCCCATCTCGGCGAACACCGGGATCGGGGTGGGCCGCTCCTGTGCCAGCCGCGCCAGGGCCGTGCCGCCGCCGAAGGAGCCGGTGAAGGCGACCGCGGCGATGTCCGGATGCTGCACCAGCGTGCCGCCGACGTCGTGCCCCGCGCCGTGGACGAGGTTGAAAACGCCGTCCGGCATGCCGCTGGCGGCGACCGCACGGCGCACCGCCCCGGCGACGATGGCACTCGTCACCGGGTGCCCCGGGTGGGCCTTGACCACCACCGGGCTCCCGGCGGCCAGGGCCGAGGCGGTGTCGCCCCCCGCCACGGAGAACGCGAGCGGGAAGTTGCTCGCGCCGAACACCGCCACCGGCCCGAGGGGCGCGCGGTACTGGCGGATGTCCGGCTGGGGCGGCGTGCGGTCGGCGTCGGCGTGATCGATGCGGGCCCCGAGGAAATCCCCGCGCCGCACGACGGTGGCGAACAGCCGGAGCTGGCCGGTGGTGCGCGCGAGCTCGCCCCGGGCCCGCGCCTCCGGCAGCGCGGTCTCCCGCGGGACCGACTCCACCAGTGCCTCGACGGTGGCGTCGATCTCGTCCGCCGCGCGCTCCAGGAACGCGGCCCGCTCGGCGAGGGGCCGCGCCCGGTAATCCGCGGCGGCGGCCGCCGCCTCGCGGGAGGCCGCGTCGACCTCCTCGCGGGTGGCCTCGGGCACGTCGCCGCCGGCCGCGGCACTCGTGCGCGCGCCGATCATGTGGTGAATGTCCACGCTCATTGGGAATCCTCCGTCAGTTGCATCGATATTCGTCTCTCAACCCGGCGGCCTCCCTCCACCGGTTCCGGACGAGGGATCGAACCGGGCCGGCGGAAGCCCGCTGACCCCCGGCGTCAGCCGGTAGAGCCCGCCGCCGGTGCCCTCGCCGTCGGGCCGCGCGGTGGTCACGTAGAGCTCGTCGAGCGCCGGACCGGCGAACGTGCACGACGTGATGCAGCGCACCGGCATCCCGATGCGGCGCTCCCGGCGGCCGTCCGGGGTGAAGCGGGACACCAGGCCACCACCGAAGTGCGCCACCCACAGGGCGCCTTCGGCGTCGCAGGTCATGCCGTCCGGGACGCCCTCCGAGGACGGCAGCCGGATGTGCACGCGCCGGTTCTCCACGCGGCCGTCCGGGCGGAGATCGAAGGCGTAGATGCGCCCCGCAAACGAGTCGGTGTGGTAGAGCGTTCCCCCGTCCGGGCTGAACGCGGGTCCGTTCGAGACCACGTAGCCACTGTCGACCGCCGTCATCCCGCCGGCATCCAGGCGATACAGGCTGCCCGAAGCGCGCGTCTCCGCGTCGTCCATGGTGCCCGCCCAGATCCGGCCTTCGGGGCCCGCCTTGCCGTCGTTGAACCGGTTGCCGGGATCCTCGCTCTCCGGTGCGGCCAGTTCGCGGACGATCTCCACATCGTTGTGGTCCAGCCGGAGGTGGACGACACGCGTGCGCAGGCCGGCCACGAAGCCGTCGCCGTCGGTACGCGCCACCAGCCAGCAGCACGCCTCCGGCAGCCGCCACCGGGTGACGTCGCAGTCGCGGCGCCGATACCGGTAGATGCAGGCGCCGCGGATGTCCACGAACAGCACGGCATCCTCGGCGGGCAGCCAGAGCGGTGCCTCGCCCAGCGCGGCCGCGCCGTCCCATACGAGCTGCGGCTCGCGGCTCACGCCGCCTCCGCCGGTGGCAGATCGCTGGCGTCCATGGCCTCCTCCCCTTCGCGATACCCGCCGGTACGGACTGTGCCCATCAGCATAGGCACGCAAGAATAACCAACAAATGCCATTTTCCGTTTCTCCATATACACATACGGGTATACCAGGGATTGGTGGCACCGGCGCCCCGGGATCCGGTGGCTCACGGCAATACCTCTCCGCCGTGGGCCACCGCCGCTCCCGGCAGCGCCGGCGCTACCGGGCGCTTCCCGCGGGTGGACGGTCAGAACTGGTAGAAAAGGCGTAAGCGGTTGTCGTAGAAGCGCTCGGCGCCGTCGAAGTCGGTGATGCCGAGCACGTTCTGAACCTTGAGCCCCTCCAGCTGCGGGCTGAATGCCCCCAGGTCGAAGGTGATCCCGGTATCCCAGCCCCAGCTGTTCTGGTCCTCGACGATCGGCACGCCGGCAGCGTAGCCGCGATCACCGTCATAGGAATAGAAGGCGTGACTCTGGCCGCGTTTGGCCTCGTAGTAGACGTAACGGGTAAACAGGTCCACGCCGTCGGAGAACGTGACGTCGAGGCGGCCGCCGATGCCGTAACCCGGCCCGAGCCCGTCGACACCGTCGTTCATGGTGTCGGTGTAGAACACGCCGCTGAGATCGCTGTAGGGGTGCACGAGTCCGCCGTCGCGGAAACTGCCTTCGTGCTGCGGCGAGTAATGGCCGACCAGCGCGGCGCTGACCCGGCGCGAGTGCACGCCCAGCTTGAGACCGTAGACGTCGGCGTCGATGTCGCCGACGCCGGCACGGCCGGTCTCCTCCTCGCGGGCATACTGCACGCGGATATAGGGCTCGAAGCCGCCCCAGTCGGTACCGGCCATGACCGTGGGCATCTGGTAGCCGGCCTCCACGTACTGCATGCGGGCGGTGTCGAAGAACGTGTAGTGCCAGAGCTGCCCGATGTAGTCGCCGTCGGCGGTATTCTGGCGGATCGTGGTACCCGCCGCGAACAGCCCGGACGTGTCCTCGATATAGCGGTTGTCCGTGGTGAACTCGTCGCTGAACCGGCTCTCGTAGCGGGTCATGCGTGCCGCGTAGACCTGCCACGTCGGCCGGCTGTCGACGGGCGCATCGAACTTGAAGGGCATGTACTGGTTGTTGGCGTAGTCCGGCGGCGCGACGCGTGCGGAGGCCTCCTCGTCCCGGCGGGCCTGCGCCCCGGACGCGTCGTCACCCCCGCCAGCCATCTCCAGCGGCCGGATGGCGACGGAGGCACCGGAGAACGAGCGCGGTATGAAGGTGAACTGGTCCGTGTTCGCGAACGGGGTATTGATGAGCTGGCGCCCGCCCCGCAGTCGCAGCCCCGGCATGTTGTACTGCAGGTACCCCTCCGTGATGGCGTGCAGCCCCTCGTCCGGGCCGACGAGGTTCGCATTGGGGTTGTCGTAGTCGTATATCGGCTCCGCGAACGAGACGCCGAACCCGGCGGACAGACCGTAGAGCATCCCGGTGCGGGCGCTCACGCTGCCGCCGAAGGCATTGGAGCGCGTATCGAAATCGTCGTCCGGGTCGTCGATGTTCGGGTAAGGCCGGTTGGTGTCGTGGAACCGGCGGAAGTCGTAGATGCCCAGCTGACCGTTCAGCTGCGTGCCCTTCACGACCTGCTGCACGAATCGGTCACGGAAGGTCGGTGGCCCGTCGCCACCGTCGCGGGCGACGGCTGTTCCGGCGACCAGCGCCACCGATACCCCCAGCAGTACCGAGCAACGGCAGTGGCGGCGCATGGCGGCACCGCGGCTATTGTGAAATGCATCCTGTCTCACGGTCCTCTCCTCCGGTTGACGCCCTGGCAGGCGGGCGTTATTGCCTCCCCGTGCCGGCTGTCGGACACGACCGGGCCCCCGCCACCGCCTGGCGGTGACGTTTGGGTGTCGCGGCACGCGTGCCCCTCGCCGGAAAGCGATCGCCGTGTGATTGTCAGTGGCTGATCGTCACGGGTGCGTCCGTGTTCGCAGCCGCCGTCCCCGCCGTGGTGGCGCGGGTGACGGCGACGGCGCAGCGGGCTCTAGATCCAGCCGCCGTCGACGATGAAGTTCTGATTGCTGCACATGCGGCTGTCGTCGGCGCTCAGCCACAGCACCAGCCGGGCCACGTCGTGGGGCTGCAGTTTTTCCTTGAGGCACTGCTTGTTCATCAGGTCGGCCTCGGCCTCCTCGGTGAGCCAGAGCGATTTCTGACGCTCGGTCATGACCCACCCCGGGATCACGCAGTTGACCCGGATGCCGTCGGGCCCGAAGTCCCGCGCCAGGCCGCGGGTCAGCCCCTCCACGCCGGCCTTGGCCGTGGTGTAGCCGGGCATGCCGCCCTGGCCGACGTGCCAGCTCGAGGAGCCGACGTTCACGATCGAGCCGCCCCCGCGGGCACGCATCGGCGCCAGCGCCGCCTGCGCGGCGAAGAACTGGTGGCGCAGGTTCACGTGCATGCGGTCTTCCCAGTACTCGAGGGTCACGTCCTCGACCGCGTGGCGCTCGTCGTGCGCGGCGTTGTTCACCAGCACGTCCAGTCCGCCGGCGTCGGCGGCCGACTCCCGGATCGCGCCCTGAAGACGATCGACGTCGCGCAGATCGACGTGGTGGAAGACGGGGGTCCGGTGATCCGGGCGTTCACGCAGCGAACCGACGAGCCGCTGTGCGGGCTCCTCCGCCACGTCCGCGAAGTGCACCGTCGCGCCCTGGGCGCAGAAGTGCTCGACCACCGAGCCGCCGATACCGGAGGCACCCCCGGTCACGAATACGGTGCGCCCCTCGAGGCTGGGATAACGTGCCAGTGCGGTTGTCATGTGTGCTCTCCATGCCCTGTTCGGTTGTCACTGACCGTCACGGCGGGGCGTTCGCCGCCGGGACGGACGAGGGTCATAACCGGCGGGCACCGGGCCCGCCGGTAAGTGACGTCAGCCGGTCACGGCCTCGCTCGCCGAGCGATACTCGTTGACCACGAGGTCCGTGAGCTCCTGTATCGAGGTCTCCCGTGTCGGGCGGTCGAAGGTGATACGCCCGTCCTGGACCAGGTTGATCCGGTCGCAGACGTCGAAGACCTGGGCGTAGTTGTGGGCGACGATGATCACCGATACGTCGGAGTGCTCCTTGAGCCGCCGGATCACGTCGAGGATCAGTGCACTCTCGCGCACGCCCATCGCCGCAGTGGGCTCGTCGAGCAGCAGGATGCGGGCGTCGGAATAGACCGCACGCGCCACCGCCACAGCCTGACGCTGCCCGCCCGAGAGCTTCGAGATCTCGACGTCCACGGACGGCACGTTCACCCCCATGCGCTCCAGGTGCGACGCCGCGGCACGGCGCATGGCCCGGTCGTCGAGGATCCGCAGCGCACCGCCCCGGGTGATCTCGCGCTGCAGGAACATGTTGCGGAAGACGCTGAGCTCGTCGACCAGCGCCAGGTCCTGGTAGACCGGCTCGATCCCCAGGGAGCGGGCGTGCATCACTGACTGCAGGGTCACGGGCTCCCCGTCGATGTGGAGCGTCCCGCTGGTGGGCTGGTGAAAACCGGTGAGGATCTTCATCAGCGTCGATTTGCCGGCACCGTTGTCGCCCAGCAGCGCCAGCACCTCGCCCCGTCCCAGCCGGAGGTTGATGTCGTCGAGGGCGCGCACGGCGCCGAACGACTTGGACAGGTGCTCGCCGCGGAGCACGTCGGTGCCCGGGTTCGTGTCAGTCATGGCTTGCCTCCGGCGCGTATGCGGCTGATGTGCACGTTCATGATCATGGTCACGACGATCGCGATGCCCAGGATCATGTCGAACGTGTAGGCGTTCACCCCGGAAATGGTGAATCCGTCCTTGAGGATCCCGAGCACCACCGCGCCCAGGAACGCACCGACCACAGTGCCGGACCCGCCGGTGAGCAGGGTGCCGCCGATCACCGCCGAGGCGATCGCCATGAACATGATCTCCGTGCCCCCGGCGAGCGGGTCGACGGACTCGATGCGAAACGCGTCGAGGATCCCGGCGAAGCCGCCGAGCACGCTGCAGATCATGAAGTTGCCGATCTTCACCCGGCCGGTGCGGATACCCACTTCCGCCGCACCGATCGGATTACCGCCGGTGGCGATGGTGTGCAGTCCCCACCGGGTCTTGGTGAGCACGAACTGGAAAATCACCACCAGGACCACCGCCCAGGCCACCTGCACGGCGATGTTGCCGCCGAACAGCGTCTTCCAGAACGCCCCGGCCTCGGGCTGCACGGGAAAGCCGCCAGAGATCGTGAGGTTGAAGCCGTTGACGAAGAACAGCATTCCCAGCGTGGTGACGAATGAGGGCACGCGAAGGCCTACGGTGATGGCGCCGTTGAGCAGGCCGACGACCGCCGCCGCGGCCAGCGCCAGCACCACCGCCACGGGCAACGGGGTGCCCGCCTGCTGGGCGAAGTACATCACCAGGGGCGCCAGCGCGTAGACCTGGCCCACGGACAGATCGAGTTCGCGGTTGACCAGGACCATCACCTCGCCGGCGGCGATGATGGCGGTGGCGGCGGCGAACTGTCCCAGCACACCGAGGTTGTCCGCCGAGAGGAAGTACGGCGAGGTCCACTGGAAGTAGATCACCAGCGCGATGCCGGCGAGCGTGATACTGGCCTCGCGCCACTGCAGCAGCACGATCGCCCGACGGTACCAGTCTCCCGCGATCTCGCCGGCAGAGCGCCCGCGGGGCGCGCCCGTGGTCTCGATATTTTCCTGATAGGCCATGGCTCACCCGACGACGATGGGACCGGAACGATCCAGGAGCTTCCGCGCCTCGGCGTTGCCCTGGAAACGGCTCTTTTCCTCGAGATACGGCGTGACATTGTCCGCCGTCACGAACTTGAGGCCCGTATTGATGTTCCCCGGCCCCGTAAGCCCGCCGGAGACCTTGAACATGAACATCTCCAGGACGGTGTAGAACCCCTGGAGATAGGCCTGCTGGTCGACGGTGAAATCCAGGTGGCCCTGATCGATGCCGTTCAGGGTGCCGGGCAGCAGATCGAAGCCGCCCGCGCGGATGCCCTTCCCGCTGAGGCCGTGCTTCTTCATGGTCTTCGCCACCGCTGCCGTGCTGCCCGCGTCGACGGCGAACATGCCCTTGAGGTCCTGGTGGCCGAGGTAGAACGACTCCACCCGCGAGAACTCCTCGTTGATGGTCGCCCCGGTGGCCGTCTCGTGCAGTGTGATGTCCTTGCCGGACTCCTCGATCGCCTCCTTGGCGCCGTCGAGGCGCGGCTGGATGTTGAGCTGGCCCGGCGTCGCGATGAACCCGGCGATCTCGCCGGAGCCCACCAGCTCCACCATCCGCTGGCCGACGGCCTTGCCCGCGAGGAAGAGCTCCTGGCCCACGTAGGCGAGGCGGTTGTTGTCGACATCGGCGTTGTAGGAAAAGACCGGAATGCCCTGGCGCAGTGCCCGGTCCACCGGCGCGTCGAAGGCGTTGCGGTCCACCAAAGCGATGGCGATGCCGTCGGCCTGGGAGGCGATCGCCGCGTTCATCGAATTGACCATCTCGCTGGCGACCGACGTCTGCGAGCCCGTCCACTGGTAGGTACAGCCCAGCAGCTCGCAGGCGTCGGCGATCCCGTACTGCGTGGGCACGAAGAACGGGTTCGTGGACACGTGGTTCACGAACACGAAGTTCCACTTCGGGTGGGACGGATAGGCGCCCCCCTCGGCGGCATGGCCCACGCTCGGCAGGCCCAGGGTGGCCGCCACTGACAGCAGCGCACCGCTGCCGGCGGCGCGGCGCAGCAGCGCACGGCGGGACGGCGAAGGCACCGATTCGATGTCCACGGAATCCAGGGGTTCCCTGCTCATGTCATTCTCCTCCACGGGTTGTAATGCGACGCCTGGGCGTCAGGGCGAGAAGTGGAAAACGGTGGTCTGGTGGTACGGCTCCCCCGGCTCGATCCGGGTCGAGGGGAAGTCCGGATGGTTCGGGGCATCGGGGAAGTGCTGGGTCTCCAGCGTGAACCCGCCCCAGTGCCCGTAGGTCTTGCCGTTCTTGCCCTCGAGCGAGCCGTCCAGGAAGTTGCCGGTATAGAACTGCACACCCGGCTCCGTCGTTCGCATGGTCAGCGTCCGCCCGGAGACCGGGTCGCTCACCCGGGCGGCCAGCGCATCCAGGGAGCCGCCGGTATTCAGCACCCAGTTGTGGTCGTAACCGCCCTGGTCTGGCTCGGTGCGTGCGAGCTGCGGGTCGTCGTCACGTATGTGGGCACCGATCCGGGTCGGCGTGCGGAAATCGAAGGGCGTGCCCTCGACACCCGCGAGGCTGCCGGTGGGGATCAGCGAGGTGTCGACCGGGGTGTAGCGGTCCGCGTTGATCATGGCGACCTGGTCGAGCACGTCCCCCTCGCCGGCGCCGGCGAGGTTGAAGTAGGTGTGATTGGTCAGGTTCACCACCGTGGGGGCGTCGCTGATCGCGGTGTAGTGGATGCGCAGGTCATTGTGCTGGTTGAGCGTGTAGCGCACGGTCACCGCCAGGTCTCCCGGGAAACCCATGTCGCCGTCGCGCGAGAGCAGGCTCAGCTCGACGCCCACACGGTTGGGCGCCTCGATCGCCCGTGCCTGCCAGACGCGGCTGTCGAACCCCTCCGGCCCGCCATGCAGGGCGTTGTCGCCGTCGTTGGTGGGGACGTGGTAGGTCTCGCCGTCGAGCGTGAACGTGCCGCCGTCGATACGGTTGCCGTAGCGCCCGATCAGCGCGCCGAAGTAAGGGCCGTTGTCGAGATAGGGTTTCAGGCGGTCGAAGCCGAGGGCGACGTCCTCTACCCGGCCGTTGCGGTCCGGGACCCGGATCGACTGGACGATGCCACCGTAGGTGAGCACGTCAACGGCCATGCCGGCATCGTTCTTCAGGGTGTATTCATAGACCGGAGTGCCTTCGGGCGTCTCGCCGAAAGGACTGCGGGTCACCGACATCGCGTGCACCGTCCCGGCGGTGGCAACGGCGATCACGACGGCGAGGCCCGTCCGTGCCGTATAGGACATAGCTTCCTCCTCCTTGCGGTTGTCCCGCCGACCGTGGGCCGTTCCGGTTCCCGGCCGGCGCCGTCGCGTCCGTGCATCCGTCCGGATGCCCCGGACGCGCTATGCTTTTTATTCACCATAGAACCTGATCAATAACCTACAAATACGATTTCCCCCATGAATTCATACCCGAACGGTTATACATGCCCACAACGGGTGAGCCACGGCGGCGCGGCCCCGGAGGTGCGGCCCCGGAGGTGCGGTCCGCCGATACTGACGCAGAGCGGATTCAGCGAAAAAGAAGGGCGCCCGCACCGGGCGGGTGCGGACGCGAAACGGGGAGAAGAAACGGCGTGTATGCCTGCCGCTAGTGCAGCGGCCAGGTCGCCACCTGCGGGAAGGTGAGCATGATGGCCAGCACCGTCACCTGCAGCGCGATGAACGGGAGCAGCGAGGTGTAGATGTCCCGCAGGGTGATCCCCGGCGGGGCCACGCCCTTGAGGTAGAACGCCGCCGGACCGAACGGCGGACTCAGGAAGGAGACCTGCATGTTGATCGCGAACAGGATGCCGAACCAGACCGGGTCGTAGCCGATCTGCTCGATGATGGGCACGAAGATCGGCAGCGTGAGCATGGCGATGCCGATCCAGTCCATGAACAGCCCGAGCACGATGAGGATCGCCATCATCACCAGCACGATGGCGATGGGCGGCAGGTCCAGGCCGAGGATGCTGCTCGCCACGAAACGGTTGCCGCCCATGAGGTTGTAAACGCCCACGAGGATGGCGGCGCCGATGCCGATCCACACGATCATGCCGCAGGTATTGATGGTCTGGCTCAGGCTCTCGCGAATGATGGTCACCGAGAGCTCACGGCGCAGCGACACCAGCACGAGCACGCCGAACACGCCCATGGCCGCAGCCTCGGTGACCGAGGCGATGCCGGCATAGATGGAACCGAGCACCAGCGCGGCGACCAGTGCCGGCGGGATCACCGCCTTGAGCGCCGCGAGACGGGAATGCCCCGGTGCCTCCAGCTCCTCCTCCGACAGCGGCGGGCCGAGCTCCGGGCGCAGAAGGCAGCGGCAGAGGACGTAGGCCACGTACGAGCCCATCAGGATCAGCGCCGGGGTGATCGCCGCGGTGAACAGGTCCGCGATGGACTCGCTGGCGAGCAGCCCGTAGATGATGAGCACGATGGAGGGCGGCATCATCGTGCCAAGGGCGCCGCCGGCGCAGACCACGCCGATGGAGATCTTGCGGTGATAGCCGAGGCGCAGCATCTGCGGCAGCGCGAGGATGCCGAGCAGCACGATCTCGCCGCCGATGATCCCCGACATCGCCGCCAGGAAGAACGCAACGATGATGGTCTGCACCGCCACGCCGCCGGGCAGCCGCCCGGCGAACACCCGCATGCCGTTGAACAGGTCCCTCGCGATTCCCGACCGGTCCAGCAGCGAGGCCATGAGCACGAACATCGGTACGGCCACCAGGGAGTACTCCGTGACGAAGCCGTAGATACGCGCGGTCACCAGCGGCAGCGCATCGGGGCCGAAGAAGCCCGCCGTGAACAGCAGCGCCACCAGGCCGGTGATGAACGCCAGCGGCAGGCCGGTAAGCAGCAGCGCGAAGATTGCCCCCACCAGGACGTAGGTCGCCGTTGCGATATCCATGCCCGCGCTACCTCCGCCCGGCGACCGCGCGCAGGGACTGCCACAGGTGCAGCAGTGCCTGCACCAGCATCAGCAGCGTCGCGGCCAGGATGACGATCTTGGTGAAACTGGGGAACGGCGGGTTCCAGCTGGAGCCCGAGCGCTCCAGTGTCCACTCGCCGGTCGGGGCGATCACCGAGCGCTCGACCATCACCCAGCCGGCGTAGGCGATGGCGGCACAGAACAGCACGGTGACCGCGTCGTTGAAGACGTCCAGGGCCCGGCGCAGGCGCGGGCCGGCGGCATCGTAGAGCAGGCGCACGCGGATGTGGCCATCACGGGCGAGCGCCACCGGTCCGCCCAGGCAGAACAGGACCGCGACCAGGAAGATGGTGGTTTCGTGGACCCACGAGGTCGGCGAGTCCAGACCGTAGCGCAGGAAGACCTCGACCACGCTGATGGCCATGGCCACGAAGGCCAGCCAGCCGATATCCGGGGCCAGGCGGTTAATGCACCGATCGAGGCGGGTGCGCGCCCCCTCGGTGGTGAAGGGCCCGTCGTCGGCCTCACCGTGCTCCGCGTCGCGGGACTCGGCAAGCGGGACGTTGGCGCTCATGGTTGCTCCTCCCCTGACAAAGACCGCGGGCCGCCGACGCGGCCCGCGGCGGAGTCACTCACATCAGGTCGCGCTGCTTCAGGAACGCGACGACGGAGTCGTAGACCTTCTGGCACATCTCGTTCTTCTCGGCCCAGTTGGCCCACTCCTTCTGGGCGATGCGGCGGAATTTCGCGCGCTCGGCCTTGGGCAGGTCGATGATCTCGATGTCGTCGTTCTTGCGCGCCTTGGCCACCGCCTTGAGGTCGAGCTGATGCATCCGGAAGGCGGTATCCACGGCGAGGTAGTCCACCGATGTCTCGAGGATCGTCTTGAGATCGTCGGGCAGCTCGCTCCAGACGTCCTTGTTGATCGAGACCGCGCCCATCGGCATGGAGTGGAAACCGGGATAGATGGGATACGGCGCGAACTCGTGGAGGCCGAGCTGCTGGTTATTGGCGAAGGTGTTGTAGTCCGCCGCGTCGATCACGCCCTTCTCCAGGGCGGTGTAGACCTCCGAGGTCGGCAGGTTCACCGGCGTGGCCCCGGCCTTGCTGAACACGTTGTTCACCATGCCTTGGGGGGCACGCATCTTCAGGCCCTTGAGATCCTCGATCTCGCGGATCGGGCGGCTGGAGACGAGTGATTCCAGTCCGGCGACGGAGGCGCCGATGAGGTGGACGCCGTAAGGCTCGACGAGCTGGTTGTAAAGCTCCTCGCCGCCGCCGTAGTTCATGTACTCGATGAACTGCATGGGGTCGCTCCAGGCGCCCACCAGATTGCCGAGCATGCCGAACGCGGGGTTCTTGCCGCTGAAGTAGCTCGGGTCCGTGATGTGGCCCTGGAGGATGCCGCTGCCGACGGCGGTCAGGGTCTGGGACGGCGGCACCACCGCGCCGACGGGCAGGATCTCGATCTTCACCCGGCCGTCGGTCATCTCGTTGACCCGCTCGGCCCAGTCCTTCTGGATCTTCACCAGCGGTGATCCCGCCGATTCCGTGGTCTGGAACTTCCACTCGTAGGTCGCCGCCTGCGCCGGCCCGGCGGCCAGGCTCCCCGCCACCAGGGCGGCCGAGGCGACGGCCGCGGCGAGGCGGCCACGTACAGTACTGGCTTTCATCTCTCTCCTCCTGTCTGTCTTCACTCACTCTGCGTATCGGTCGCAGTCCCGTCGGGCCGGACGGGCCGGCCCTGGCGACGCCGGCGGGCGGCCCAATGTAGCGCCGCGTCATCCCCCGACCTGTCGATACCGTCGCGGTTCCGGTCCGGAAACCGCCCGAGGTCTCCGGACTACAGCAGTCCCCGTGCTGCCAGATTGCGCATCAGTGCCCCGGCGCCGAACGTCCAGCGCGGGCAGGTGTCCGTGGTCCGGACACGGTTGGACAACGTCCCCAGCCGCGGCTCGGCGATGGTGGTGATGTCTCCCGAATGATGGGTGAAACCGAGCCCGGGCTCGTCCCGGTCCTGCACCGGGGCGAACGGCGTGCCGAGCATCAGCACGAGGCCGTCCGGGTACTGGTGGTTGGCGTCGATGGTGGCGGCGACCAGGTCCGCCGGGTCGCGGCTGATCGACGCCATCGGGCTCGCGGCATCCAGGCGGAAGCCGTCATCCCCGCCTTCCACGGTCAGCGCCACCTCCGCGGCGCGCAGGTCGTCCAGGCCGTAACCGTCGTCGAACAGCCGGATGAACGGCCCCAGCGCACAGCTCGCGTTATTGTCCTTGGCCCGCCCGAGCAGCAGCGCGGACCGCCCCTCCACGTCGCGGAGGTTGACGTCGTTCCCCAGGGTGGCACCGACGGCGTTACCGCGGCTGTTCACCGCCAGGGCCACCTCCGGCTCGGGGTTGTTCCACCGCGACGCCGGATGAACGCCGACGTCGGCGCCGGTACCCACGGCGGAGAGCGGCTGGGCCTTGGTGAAGATCTCCGCGTCCGGGCCGATGCCGACCTCCAGGTACTGTGACCAGGCACCACGGGCGATGAGCGTCTCGCGCAGGGCGAGCGCGGCCTGCGAACCGGGCACCAGGGTCGAGAGGTCGGCGCCGACCAGCGCGTCGATCTCCTCGCGCACCGCCGCCGCCCGGCCGGGATCGCCCCCGGCGTGCTCCTCGATCACGCGCTCGAGCAGGCTCGCCACGAAGGTCACCCCGGAGGCCTTCACGGCCTGGAGGTCCACCGGCGCGATCAGGCACGGCAGTGCCGGGGCGCGGCGCTCGCCGTCGGAGTTGGCGAGGACGTCGGTGAGCGCCGCCAGCCGCTCACCCGGCGCGGTCCCCGCCTCACGGGCGGGATCGCGGGTCTCCAGCAGCTCGCGCATCGTCGGCAGCCGCGGGCTGGTGATGTCGTAGACGTAACCTTCCCGCACCGTGACCACGCACGGCCCGCCGCGGCGCGGCGACCAGGCACGGCCGACCAGGCAGGCACGCTCCGCATCCCGGGGCAGCGCGGCCTCGGCATCGAGTTGGGGGGACAGCGTCGTCATGTCGATCCTCCCGGCCGGTGAACGGCCCCGGTCACAGCGCCCGGACCGCGGGGACCGGGGCCTCCGCGACGGTCATCGGGTTGCGCAGGGGCAGCGCGAACGGCCCGGCCTCCAGCTCGAAGATGTCGCCGTCGCGGGTGCTCACGCCGTCGCTGAAGCTCAGCGTCGCCGTGCCGAGAAAGTGCACGTGGAGGTCCCCCGGACGGCGGAAGGCGGCGTACTTGAAGTGGTGGGCCTCGAGGTTTGCGATGCTGTGACACATGTGCTCCTCGCCGGTGACGAAGGGGCGCTCCCAGAGCACCTCGCCGTCACGCCGTATCCGCGAGACGCCGCGCACGCTTGCCGGCAGATCCCCCAGGAGCAGCTCCCCGCCGAGGGCGCAGGCGCGCAGTTTGGAGTGGGCCAAGTAGAGGTAGTTCTCGCGCTCGGTGACGTGGTCGGAGAACTCGTTGGCGAGCACGTACCCGAGCCGGCAGGGGGTCCCATCGGCGGCGATGATGTAGATGCCGGCGATCTCCGGCTCCTCGCCGCCGTCCAGGGCGAAGTCCGGCGATACCAGCGCCTCGCCGGGGCCGGCGACGATGGTGCCGTCGCCCTTGTAGAACCACTCCGGCTGCACGCCCATGGTGCCCGGCGCCGGCCGGCCGCCCTCGACGCCGCGGCGGAACATGCGCATGGAGTCGGTGAGCGTGTCCGCATCGTCCGCCGTGACCCGGTGCATGAGGTCGCGCCCGTCCGCGCTGCCGGTGTGGGTCAGGCCGGTGCCGGTAACCAGCATGTGGGCGGGGTCCGGATGGGCCACCGGTGCTGCCACCCTGCCCGCCTCCAGCGCCGCACGCACATCGACCGTGCCGCCACGCCCGCACTCGTCGACCACCGCGGCGAGGGTCTGTCCGGTGTCCGCCGCACGGCGGGCGAGCTCGTAGACACCGACGGCGCCGTCGACCTCGTGACCTTGAACACCGTCGTCGGCGACGGCCACCACCCGGGTGGTTCCCCCGGTTCCGGCGATCTGGAGCAGCTTCATATTCTCCCCCTGCGGGTCTCTCTCCTCAGCGTTGAGGTCAACCTACGGGGGAAGACATAACCATCCAATGCTTAATGATGTATTATTTTATATGTATTCTGTAATACATATCCATAAACCGGAGCCCAGTAATGCGCGACCTGCCCGCGGACTGGTTCCTGCGCGTGCGGTTGAAGCTGCGCCACATGCAGCTGTTCGTCGCCCTGGACGAATACCGCAACATCAACCGCGCCGCGGCGAGCCTGAACATGAGCCAGCCGGCCGCCTCCAAGCTGCTCAGCGACCTCGAGCACCTGCTCGGAGTATCGGTGTTCGAGCGCCAGTCCCGGGGGGTTCGGCCCAACTGGTACGGCGAGATCCTGATCCGTCACTCACGGACCATGCTCGCCGAGCTCGGTCAGGCGGGCGAGGAGCTCACCGCCCTGCACCACGGCCGCGGCGGCACGGTGTCGCTGGGCACGGTGATGCCGGCGGCGGTAAACCTGCTCAGCGAGGCAATGGAGGCGGTCCAGCGCGAACGGCCGAACCTCAAGGTGAGCATCGAGGTGAACGTCAGTCCACGGCTGGTGGAGGGCCTGCACGACGGCACCTTCGACTTCGTCCTTGCCCGCGCGCCGGAGGACGAGAGCAGCGCGGAGCTCGTCTACGAGGAGATCAGCGAGGAGCCGCTGTGCTTCGTGTGCCGGCGCCACCACCCCCTCGCCGGACAGGCGGCGGTCTCGCTGGAGGACATGGCGCCCTATGTCTGGGTGCTGCAGCCGCCGACGGGGCTGCTGCGCCAGCGCGTGGAACGGCTGCTGCTGGAGAACGCGGTGACGCCGCCGCGGGACATCGTCGACACCCAGTCCATCCTGGTCTCGCTCGCGCTGGTGGAACAGATGGACGCGGTCACGGTGATCTCGCGGCCGGTGGCGGAATGGCTGTGCGACCCGGAGCGATTCACCATCCTGCCGTTCGAACCGCGCTTCACCGTCAAGCCGTTCGGCATCGTCTCCCTGCGCGATCGCCCCCTCTCGCCGGGGGCGGCCGCGCTCAAGGAGACCGTGCACCGGATCGTCGCCCGGCAGCACGAGGCCGCCGGGCCGGGGCCGTGACCGTCGCTCAGTGGCTCTCCCGGGGGACCTCGGCCCCCCGGCAACCGACGAGGAAGTCCAGGTCGGCGCCGGTATCGGCCTGGAGCACCCGCTCCACGTACAGGCTCTGGTAACCGCCCTGCATGGCGTGGGGCTGCGGCTGCCAGCGGGCCCGGCGACGCTCGAGCTCGGCCTCGTCGATCTTCAGCGCCAGGCGCCGGGCCTCGACGTCCAGCTCGATGATGTCGCCCTCCTCGACCAGCGCCAGCGGCCCGCCGGCGGCGGATTCCGGCGCGACGTGAAGCACCACGGTGCCGAAGGCGGTGCCGGACATGCGCGCATCCGAGACGCGGACCATGTCCCGCACGCCCTTCTCCAGGACCTTGCGCGGCAGCGGCAGGTTGCCGACCTCCGCCATGCCCGGATAGCCCTGCGGCCCGGCGCCCTTGAGGACCAGCACGCTGTTCTGGTCGACGTCGAGGTCCGGATCGTCCACGCGGGCCTTGAAGTCCTCGATGCTCTCGAACACTACCGCCCGGCCGGTGTGCTGCATAAGATGCGGTGAGGCCGCCGAGGGCTTGAGCACCGCGCCCTGGGGCGCGAGGTTGCCCTGAAGCACGGCGATGCCGCCCTGGTGAAAGACCGGGTTGTCCCGGTCGCGGATGACGTCGTCGTTGAAGCACTCCGCCGCATTCAGCTGCTCACCCATGGTGCGCCCGGAGATGGTGAACGCATCTTCGTGCAGCAGGTCCCGGATCTTGCCCATCACCGCTGGCAACCCGCCGGCGTAGCAGAAATCCTCCATCAGGTACTCGCCCGAGGGCATGAGGTTGACCAGGCAGGGGACGTCGCGCCCGAAGCGGTCCCAGTCGGTGAGATCGAGGTCCACGCCGATACGCCCGGCGATCGCGAGGAGGTGGATCACCGCGTTGGTCGAGCCGCCGATGGCACCGTTCACGCGGATGGCGTTCTCGAACGCCTCGCGGGTGAGCACCCTGGACAGACGCAGGTCCTCCTCGACCATCGAGACGATGCGCCGGCCGGTGAGTCGCGCCAGGCGGTTGCGCCGGGCATCCACCGCCGGGTAGGCGGCATTGCCCGCGAGGGTGACGCCCAGGGCCTCCGACATGGAGGCCATGGTCGAGGCGGTGCCCATGGTCATGCAGTGGCCGGGCGAGCGTGACATGCCGCTCTCCGCGGCCATGAAGTCCTCTTCGGACATGCGCCCGCTGCGCACCTCCTCGGAGAACTTCCACACGTCCGTGCCCGAGCCCAGGGTGCGCCCCCGGAAACGGCCGTTGAGCATCGGCCCGCCGGAGACCACCGCGGCCGGGATATCGCAGCTCGCCGCCCCCATGAGCAGCGACGGGGTGGTCTTGTCGCACCCGCCCATGAGGATGACACCGTCCAGCGGGTTGCCGCGAATGGCCTCCTCCACGTCCATGGAGGCGAGGTTGCGGAACAGCATGGCGGTGGGGCGGAGCATGGTCTCGCCGCAGGAGAACACCGGGAACTCGAAGGGCGTTCCCCCCGCCTCGATCACACCCCGCTTGATGTGCTCGACGAGCTCGCGGAAATGCGCGTTGCAGGGCGTGAGCTCGGAGAAGGTGTTGCAGATACCGATCACCGGGCGGCCGTCGAAGGCGTCGTCCGGCAGGCCGTTGTTCTTGGCCCAGCTGCGGTGGAGGAAGGCGTCCTTGTCCGTGCCCCCGAACCAGGCCTGACTCCGGCGCTTCCCGGCGTTCTTATCATCGTCGCTCATGCTCGTCGCTCTCCCGGTCGTGGCCCGACGGCGGCGCCGTCACGGCCATGGATGGTTCATGGGAGCGACGCTAGCAAGGCGATATATAGTTTTCTAATATTGGATTCGTCATTTATGTATACACATATATGCATGGATTCAGGGCACCATGCCCCCTGCCCCGCCGGCGGCACGTCGTCGCGACGTGCACCGCGCCCGCCGACGCCGCCATAATGGGTCGCTCCCGGGGAGTCACCGCGCGGCAGAGGCATATGGAAATGGCATCGATGCGCTGGAGCACACGACGTCGCGTCCTGCTGGTCGCGCTGGTGCCCACCATCACGGTGGCGGCGGTGCTGCTCTCGCTGCTCGGCGATACCGAGCTCTCGCGTCTGCGCTCGGCACTGAACCGCGAGCTCGCCGTGAGCGCGCATCAGTGGCGCGTGCCCGCCGCGGAGGCGCTGCACTCCGGCCATCTCCGCACCCTGCAGGGCATCGTCGATTCACTGGTGGACAACCCCACCGTCGCCGAGGCGCGGATCGAGCGCGGCGACGGCTCCACGGTGGTCTCGGCCCGCAGCCACGCCCCGCGTGTCACCTCCATGCTCGGCGGGGCGCTCATGGCGGCGACGGCATTCGAACGGCTCGACGCCGGCGTCATGACGGTGATGCTGGATACGGCCACCACGCCGATGCCGCCCTCCGGCGGTACGCTGACGGTCACTCCCGACCACGGCTGGGCGTATCAGCGCTATGCCGCGGTCATGCTTCCCCCTTTGGGACTCGCCGCCGCCGTCGCCGGCATCGCCACGCTCCTCGCCCTGGCGGTGGCGAACAGCCTGGTCACCCCGACCCGGCGGCTGACCCGGTTCACCACGCGCATCCGGCGCGGCGAGCTCGACGGGCGTCTGCGCGCGGACGCCGGCGGCGAGATCGGCGAGCTGGAAGAGGCCATGAACCGCATGGTGCAGGCCCTGGGCGAGAGCCGCGAGGCCCTGGAGGCGCGGGTGCGCCAGACCACCTCGGAGCTGCGCCAGACTCTGCAGGCCGTGGAGGTGCAGAACGTGGAGCTCGACGTCGCCCGGCGCCGCGCGCTGGAGGCCAGCAAGGTCAAGTCGGAGTTCGTCGCCAACGTCTCCCACGAGATCCGCACACCGATCAATGGCATCGTCGGCTTCGCCGACCTGCTGCATCACAGCCCGCTCAACGCCGAGCAGCGCGACTACGTGGACACCATCCGCCAGTCCTGCAGCAACCTGCTGACCATCATCAACGACATCCTCGATTTCTCGAAGATCGAGGCGGGCAAGATGGCGCTGGACAGCGTCGACTTCGACCTGCGGGACTGCGTCGAGGAGGTCTTCGCCCTGCTCGCCCCGGAGGCGTACGACAAGCGCCTGGAGATCGTCCAGCTCGTGTACGCCGACGTACCCACCCGGCTGCGCGGCGACCCGCTGCGCCTGCGCCAGGTGCTGACCAATCTGGTACACAACGCCATCAAGTTCACCCCCGCCGGCGAGGTCACCGTGCGCGTGATGATCGAGGAGGAAGACAGCGACTCCGTGAGCATTCGCTTCAACGTCAGCGACACCGGCGTCGGCCTGCATGAGTCCGACCGCGACAAGCTATTCCGTGCGTTCAGCCAGGCCGACACCTCGCTGACGCGGCGCTTCGGCGGCACCGGCCTGGGGCTGATCATTTCCCGCAAGCTCGTCGAGCAGATGGGCGGCACCATCGGCCTGGAGAGTGAACCCGGCGTGGGCTCGACGTTCTGGTTCACCGCCCGCCTGGAGCGCCGGCCGGAGCCGGCGTCGCCGGCGCCGGCGACGCCGCTGGACGGGCGCCACGCCCTGCTCTACGACGACAGCCACCTGACCCGCCTCGCGACACGGCACCGCCTGGAGCAGTGGGGCATGACCGTCACCGGGGCCGGCATCGAGACATTGGAGGCACGCCTGGCCGAAAACGACTGGGCGCTACTGGTCGCTGGTATCGGTCAGGCCGCACTGGACACCGCGCTACCGGGACACCTGATCACCACGGCCCACGCCGCCGGCGTCCCCGTACTGGTGCTCGCCAGTACCGTCGACCGTGAGATCCACCAGCAGCTCACCCGGCTCGGCGCGGCCGCCACGCTGCCCCGCGTCGCACGCCGGCAGGCGATCTTCCGCGAGCTCTGCCGGGTGGTGGACTTTGCCGGCACCTCCCTGCCCCGACTGCCGGCACCGGACACGGCCGATGAGGCGGACGCGGCGGACGCCGAGGGAAACGCCCTGGATGGCGCGAACGTGCTCGTCGTCGATGACAACGAAATCAACCGCAAACTCATCACCACCATCGCCGCACGCAACGGCGTGCGGGTGGTGGAAGCCGGCGACGGTACCGCGGCAGTGGACGCGTGCCGCCACGAGTGGTTCGACACAGTCTTCATGGATATCCACATGCCGGGTATAAGTGGCGAGGAGGCGGCTCGACGGATCATCGCCAGCTACGACGGCCGGCGACCGCCGCGGATCATCGCACTCACCGCCAACGCCATGAGCGGAGAGCGCGAACGGCTGCTCGCCGCCGGGATGGACGACTGCCTGATCAAGCCGGTAACGGAGGTGCAGATTCTCGCCGCGATCGGCCGGGACGGCCCGGCACCGGAGCATTCGAGCGTTGATAACGACACCCGGAGCACGCTGCGGGAGATGATGCTCGACGAGCTTCCCGACCATCGCCAACGCATCGTCGCCGCCGTCGAGACCGGAGACCGGGCAACGCTGCGCGAGCACGTGCACAAGCTCCACGGCGCGGCCAGCGTATGCGGGCCGGAGGCCCTGCGCTCGGCTTGCGCCGAGCTGGAGGGACACCTCGTCGCCGGCGATGCTCAGGCGATACCGGGGGCGGTGGACGATCTGCTCGGGGCGATTGACACGGTCTCAGCCGACTCCCCCGCCTGAACCGCCCTCCAGCACGACGAAGGCGACAGCGTAGTCGCGCTCGTCCGAGATGCTAAGGTGACAGCGGAGGATGCCCCTGCGAACGGCGAGCGTCTGCGCCTCGCCCTCGAGCTGCAGCTGCGGCGCCCCGACCTCATCGTGACCGACACGCAGGTGCTGGAAGCTCAGGCCACGCCCGATACCCGTGCCGAAGGCCTTGGCCGCCGCCTCCTTGGCGGCGAAACGGCGGGCGGCGAAGGCCCCGAAGTCCGCCAGCGCCGCCCCCTCGTCGAGTTCCGCCGCGGTCAGCACCCGCCGCGCGAACCGGGTATCCGGGGCCCCGGCGAGGCGACGTATGCGCGCGACCGCGACGATGTCGGTGCCGATGCCGACGATCACGCCCCGCCCCGCACGGCGGCCCCGGTCATCAGACGCCGCATGTCGGCGACGGCGTCGGCGAGCCCGCTGAATACCGCCCGCGCGATGATCGCGTGGCCGATGTTGAGCTCGTGCATGCCGGGCAGCGCCGCGACCGCCTCGACGTTGTGGTAATGCAGGCCGTGACCGGCATTGACGGTGAGCCCGAGGCCCCGGGCGTAGGCGACGGCCTCCGCCACCCTGGCGAAGGTCCGCCGCGCGGTCTCCGGGTCCTGCGCATCCGCGTACTCCCCGGTGTGGATCTCCACCACCGGGGCGCCGGCCCGGGCCGCGGCGTCGAGCTGCACGGGATCGGGGTCGACGAACAGGGAAACCGCCACTCCGGCGCGCGCCAGCCGGGCGCAGACCGCGGCCGTGCGCCCGGCCTGGGCGGCAACGTCGAGGCCACCTTCGGTGGTCAGCTCCTCGCGGCTCTCCGGGACGATGCAGCAGTTGGCGGGGCGGACCGCCTCGGCGATCGCCACCATCTCGTCGGTCATCGCCATCTCCAGGTTCAGCCGGGTCTCGACGGTCTCCGCGAGCAGCCGCACGTCCCGGTCCTGGATGTGACGGCGGTCCTCGCGCAGGTGCACCGTGATCCCGTCCGCACCGGCCTGCTCGGCCACCAGCGCGGCCTGCACCACCTCCGGGTAACGGGTACCACGGGCCTGGCGCAGGGTGGCGACATGATCGATGTTGACCCCCAGCAGGGGGCGATGGCTGGTCACTGACATGCGCTGTCGTCCTCTCCGGTATCGGATGGCCCGCCGCGGGCGTCCGCGGCGCGGAGCTGCTGACGGTAAAGCCCGCGGCTGTAGAGCGGGCGCTCACCGAGGTGCGGCGCCAGCGCCGCGCGCATGAGCTCGCGCGCGGCCCGCGAGCCGGCGGCCCCGGTCTCACCGGCCGCCAGGCCGAGGAGCACGGCACCGTCGATCCCGCGCCCGGCGGCCCCGCCCGCCAACGGGTGGAAGCCCGTGTCGGGATCATAGCGGTAAGCAATGCCGGGCTGCACGGGCGCCCCGCCGGCGTCGTGCCCCAGTGGCAGTCCGTAGCCCAGGCTGGTGAGCAGGTCGCGCTCGAACAGCCGCAACAGCACACCCTCGGCACCGGCCTCCAGCGCGAGCGCAGTCACCAGCCGGGTGTAATGACCGAACAGCTCCGGATGAGGGTCTTGCCGGCGCGTCGTGCGCACCAGCAGCTCATTGGCGTAGAGCCCGCTGATCAGCCGGGTGCCGGCGAGCCGCGCGGGGGTGCCGGCGAGCTCCGCGTCCACCAGCGTGGCAAGATCGCCACGCCCCTGCCAGGAGAGGCTGAGCGGCTGGAACGCCTGGAGCGTACCGGGCAGGCGGGAACGGGCCCGGCGCGCACCCCGGGCCACCAGCCCGACGCGGCCATGGTCCCGGGTGAAGCACTCCAGCAAAAGGCTGGTGTCGCGGTAGGGCCGGCGGTGCAGGATGTAGGCGGGGGCCAGGCTGACCCGGCGCTGCTCGCCCATGGCGCTACTAGAATTCCCCGTAACCGAGGGAGCGCAGCGCCCGCTCGTCGTCAGACCAGCCCTCGCGGACCTTCACCCAGAGCTGGAGGTAGACCCGGCCGTCGAACAGCCGCTCCATCTCCAGCCGCGCGGAACGCCCCAGCGACTTGAGCCGGCGGCCGTCCCCGCCGATGACGATCTTCTTCTGCCCCGGCCGCTCGACCCAGATCACCGCGGCGATGCGGCGCAGCCGCCCCTCCTGCTCGAACGCCTCGATCTCGACGGTGGTCGCATAGGGCAGCTCCTCGCCGAGACCGGCCATGAGCTGCTCGCGGATGAGCTCCGCGGCCATGAAGCGCTCGGAGCGGTCCGTGACCTGCTCCTCCGGGAACAGTGCAGGCCCCTCCGGCAGGCGGGCGACGAGCTCCTGCTCCAGCGCCTCGAGGTTGCTGTGCCGCTGTGCCGAAACCGGCACCACCGCGGCGAAATCATGGCGCTGACTGAGCCGCTCGATCAGAGGCAGCAGCTGGGTCTTGTCGGGGATCCGGTCGACCTTGTTTATCGCGAGCACCACCGGCACCCTGACCGACTTGAGGCGCTCGAAGACGAGATCATCATCCTCGGTCCAGCGACTGGCGTCGACCACCACCAGCACGACATCGACGTCGTCCAGCGCCTGCCCCGCGGCCTCGTTGAGGTAACGGTTCATCGCCGTTTTCGTGGCCCGGTGCAGCCCGGGGGTGTCCACATACACGAGCTGCGCGCCCTCGATGTGGTGCACGCCGATGATGCGGTGGCGCGTGGTCTGCGGCTTGCGGGTAACGATGCTGACCTTCTGCCCGAGCAGGGCATTGAGCAGCGTCGACTTGCCCGCGTTGGGTCGTCCCATCAGGGCGACAAAGCCGCTGCGCATGGTCTCGGTGGCCGTGCTCATCCGGCCCTGCCTCCGTCATTATCGCCCTCGCGCAGACGCGTGAGCATGGATTCGGCCGCCTGCTGTTCGGCACGGCGGCGAGAGTTCGCGCGGCCCTCGCTGGTCACCGCCAGTTCCTCGACATGGCAATGCACACGAAAGGTCTGGTCGTGGGCGCGCCCCTCGACGTCCACCACCTCGTAGGCCGGCAGCGGCAGCCGCCGCGACTGGAGGTACTCCTGCAGACGGGTCTTGGGGTCCTTGAGCTGGCGCTGCTCGGGCAGGTCCGCCAGCCACTCCCGGTAGAGCCCGAGGATGACGTCGCGGCAGGCCTCGAAGCCGCCGTCGAGGTAGATCGCGCCGAGCACCGCCTCGGTCGCGTCGGCGAGGATGGAGTCGCGACGGTGACCGCCGGTCTTCAGCTCGCCGCCGCCGAGGTGGATGTAGCCGCCGAGCTCCAGCCGCCGGGCCAGCCGCGCGAGCGAATTCTTGTTGACCAGGTTGGCACGCAGGCGGCTGAGCTCGCCCTCGCGGGCCTCCGGGCGCCGTTCGAACACGGCGGCGGCGATGACGAAGTTCAGCACACTGTCGCCGAGGAACTCCAGGCGCTCGTTGTTGGGCCCGCTCGCACTGCGATGGGTCAGCGCCTGCTCGAGCAGCGCCGCATCGCGGAATCGGTACCCCAGGTCCTGCTGCAATCGCTCGGCCGTCACGTCACTTGTTTCGGATGAGGGTGGATTTCTTGAAATGGGCGACGAAGTCGAGGTTGGCGATGAACGGCCGCCGTACCTCGTACTCCACCGACGCCTCGATGCCGCCGCGCACCTCCTCGAACTGGAGGTCCTTGGCCTTGATGTTATTGATGTCGTTGATGATCAGCCGGCGCGAGAAGGTCTCGCGGATGTCCTTCTGGTTATTGCCGGTGAACTGCTTCTGCCCGCTTATCCCCTCGAGGATGGTGCCAACGGAGTGGGCCTCCAGGTAGACCGGCACGAGCCGCATGGCGATAAGCGCCAGCAGCCCCGCGGCCACCAGTCCGAGCAGCAGCTGGGTGATGGTCACGCCGCGCTGTGTATGAATCCGTCCCTGCACGATGCCCTCCACGAGCCGTTGTCCCCATCCCTAACAGTTGCTCCGGAACCGCCGCAGGGGAACGCGCACGAAACCCCGCAGCGGGCCTCCGCAAACTACCCTGTCGCACAGATCCCTAGTGAATGATATCGCCGATCCGGCCCCAGTGCAGACCGCCGTTCTCCATGTCCCAGCTCATCCAGATCAGGAAGGCCCGGCCGACGATGTTCCGCTCCGGTACCGGCCCCCAGTAACGACTGTCGCTGCTGCGGTCGCGGTTGTCGCCCATCATGAAGTACGTGCCGTCGGGAACCTGGTAGGTGAACCCGCGCGCGGGGGCCGTCTCGTGGACCAGCAGCTGGTGGTTGACGTCCATGAGGTCCTCGCGGCGAAGCGAGACCAGCGGGTCGCCCCGGTAGTCACCGAGGGTCTGCTGGTCCATGAGCTTGCCGTTGATATAGACGTGCTTGTTCTCGTAGCGGATGGTGTCGCCGGGCAGACCCACGACCCGCTTGATGTAGTCCTGCGACGGGTCCTTCGGGTAGCGGAACACCATGACGTCGCCCCGATCCGGCTCGCCGACGTCCAGGAACTTGTCGTGCAGCACCGGCAGGCGCAGCCCGTAGGCGAACTTGTTGACCAGGATGAAGTCACCCGGCAGCAGCGTGGGGATCATCGACCCGGAGGGGATACGGAAGGGCTCGACCATGAACGAGCGGATCACCAGCACCGCCAGGATCACCGGAAAGAGCGATCGCGGCAGGTCGATGAACCAGGGATCGGAGTCCTTGCTCCGCTGCTCTGCCACACGGCGGGGACGCCGCACCAGCCGGTCCCACAGCCAGATCACCCCGGTGACCAGCGTCACCGCAACGAGAAGCGCCTCGAAATCCCACATACCCGATTTACGCGCCGTGCGCCCCCTGCCTAGTTGTTCTTGTCCACCTGCAGGACGGCGAGGAACGCGTCCTGGGGGATCTCGACCTTGCCCACCTGCTTCATCCGCTTCTTGCCGGCCTTCTGCTTCTCCAGCAGCTTGCGCTTGCGGGTGATATCACCGCCGTAGCACTTGGCGGTGACGTTCTTGCGCATCGCCTTGACCGTGGAGCGGGCGATGATCTTCGAGCCCACCGCCGCCTGGATGGCGACCTCGAACATCTGCCGCGGGATGATCTCCTTGAGCCGCTCGGTGAGCTCGCGCCCGCGCGGATGGGCGTGGTCGCGGTGGACGATGGTGGACAGTGCATCCACCCGGTCACCGTTAACCAGGACGTCGAGCTTGACCAGCGGCGCCGCCTCGAACCGGCGGAACTCGTAGTCGAATGAGGCGAAGCCGCGGCTCGCGGACTTCAGCCGATCGAAGAAATCGAGCACCACCTCGGCCATGGGCATCTCGTAGTCCAGCGAGATCTGGTTGCCCACGTACTGCATATCCTTCTGGGTGCCGCGCTTCTCCTCGCAGAGCTTGATCACCGGCCCCACGTGCTCCTGGGGCACGAGGATGTTGGCATGGATGATCGGCTCGCGGATCTCCTCGATGTCCCCCACCGCCGGCAGCTGAGAGGGGTTGTGCACCTGTATCGTCTCGCCCTCGCGGGTGACCACCTCGTGCACCACGGTGGGCGCGGTGGTGATCAGCTCCAGGCCGTACTCACGCTCCAGACGCTCCTGGATGATCTCCATGTGGAGCATGCCGAGGAAGCCGCAGCGGAAACCGAAACCCAGCGCCTGGGAGGTCTCGGGCTCGTAGGACAGCGAGGCGTCGTTGAGGCGGAGCTTGCCGAGGGCATCGCGGAAGGCCTCGTAGTCGTCCGCGTTGACCGGGAACACGCCGGCGAAGACCCGCGGCTGGACCACCTTGAAGCCCGGCACCGGACTGTCGCAGGGCGTCCGGGCGCTGGTCATGGTATCGCCCACCGGCGCGCCGTCGATGTCCTTGATGCCCGCCACCACGAAGCCCACGCGCCCGGCGCTGATCGACTCCCAGGGCGTGCGCTTGGGCGTGAAGATCCCCAGGTCGTCCACCTGGAACTCGCGGCCGGTGGACATCACCCGGATGCGCTCGCCGCGCCGGAGCTCGCCATCGAACACGCGCACCAGGCAGACGACACCGAGGTAATTGTCGAACCAGGAGTCGATGATCAGCGCCTTGAGCGGCGCATCCGGGTCGCCCTTGGGGGCCGGCACCCGCGCGATCAGCGCCTCCATGAGGTCGTCGACGCCCTCGCCCGTCTTCGCGGATATGCCGAGCACGTCCGTGCCGTCCAGGCCGATGATCTCCTCGATCTGGTGGATCACCCGGTCGGGCTCGGCCGACGGCAGGTCGATCTTGTTGAGCACCGGCAGGACCTCGAGGCCCTGATCCACCGCGGTGTAGCAGTTGGCCACGCTCTGGGCCTCGACCCCCTGGGAGGCGTCCACCAGCAGCAGCGCGCCCTCGCAGGCATACAGCGAACGGCTGACCTCGTAGGAGAAGTCCACGTGGCCGGGGGTGTCGATGAAGTTGAGCTGATAGACGTTGCCGTCTCGGGCCTTGTACTCCAGCGAAACGCTCTGGGCCTTGATGGTGATGCCGCGCTCGCGCTCCAGGTCCATGGAATCCAGGACCTGGGCCGCCATCTCACGGGACGTCAGCGAGCCGGAACGCTCGATCAGACGGTCGGCAAGTGTCGATTTGCCATGGTCGATATGCGCGATGATGGAAAAGTTGCGGATCCGGTCCATCGACTGGGACGCCATAGGGTCTCCGAAAAGCGAACGCACTGCAGTGGCGCCAACGCATTACCGCGGCACACCCCGCCGGTGCGCCGCGGTAACGCCTCGGGGCACGGGTTTCGAGACGCGAACGATACGGCTTTCCGGCGGCGGGCTCAAATGCCCGTCACTGCCCGGGCAACCGCAGGGCGAGGAAACGCGGACCATCCTCCCGGCGCACGAGCACGGCGACGCTGCGCCCCGGCTCCAGCGCGGCCACCGCGTCGCGCAGCGCCGCCGGCGAATCGATCGCCTTGCGGTCGAGTCGGGTAATGACATCGCCGCGGCGCACGCCTGCCTCTCGGGCCGGTCCGGCCGTGACCCGCTCCACCATCACCCCGTCGGCGTCACCGGCCAGACCGAGGGCCTCGCGGGCGCCGTCGTCGAGGGGCGCGACCACCAGCCCCAGACGGTCGATCCTGCCCTCTGGCGCCGGTACCGGGCCACGGGCGGTGAGGTCCTCCGGAAGCTCACCGACACGCACCTGTACCGTCCGCCGCTCGCCCTCGCGGATGATCTCCACCGGCACCTGCTCCCCCACCGGGGTACGGCCGACGATGGCCGGAAGCGCACCGGAGGTCGGTACATCGTGGCCGTCGAAGCGCACGATCACGTCTCCCACGCGCAGCGGCGAGTCCGCCGCCGGGCTATCCTCGAGGATCTGGGAGACCAGCGCCCCGCGGGGACGGCGCATGCCGAAGGACTCCGCGAGGTCGCGGGTGACATCCTGGATCATGACCCCGAGCCAGCCGCGGGCCACGTGACCCTCCTCGCGGAGCTGGCGGGCCACATCCATGGCCAGCTCGATGGGTATCGCGAACGACACGCCCATGAAGCCGCCGGTACGGCTGTAGATGTGGGAGTTGATCCCGACCACCTCACCGTCGAGGTTGAACAGCGGCCCCCCGGAGTTGCCCGGGTTGATGGCCACGTCCGTCTGGATGAAGGGGACGTAGTTCTCCTGGGGCAGGTTTCTGCCCAGGGCACTGACGATCCCTGCGGTCACCGAGTGATCGAAGCCGAACGGCGAGCCAATGGCAAGCACCCACTCGCCGACCTGGAGCTTCGAGGAACGCCCGATGGTCACTGTGGGCAGGCCCGAGGCATCGATGGCGATCAGCGCGAGGTCGCTGCGCGGGTCGGCGCCCACCACCTCCGCATCGAACTCGCGACGATCCGGCAGGCGCACAACGATCTCGGTGGCGTCCTTGACCACATGGTGGTTGGTCAGTATGTAGCCGTCGGCATCGATGATGAAGCCGGAACCCAGCGAGTCCGTCTCGAAAGTCGGGGGCTCCTCGCCGTCGCGGAAACGGTCGAAGAAATCGTGGAAAGGATGGTCCTCGGGCAGTTCCGGCAGTCCGGAGTCAGCGTCCGGGCCGGCCTGTACCGTGCGCTTGGTGCTGATGTTCACCACCGCGGGACTGTTCTCGCGCACCAGCCCGGTGAAATCCGGGAGATTCGCGCGGGTCGCGGCGAGGACCGGCAGCGCCGCCAGCACGAGGAGCATGGCGGCGATGCGGGCGAGGCTTCGATTCATCGGCTCAGACTCCCTCGACGGTGCCCCCGCGGGCGGTTTCGGCATCGGGCGACGGCGCCTCGCCGAGCAGCCGGATACCGGGTATCGGCATGCGGGTCAGCGGCCCCAGCCACCACCACAGTCCCAGCGCACTGGCCATACCCGCCAGCGCACCGGCGTCCGCGGGCAGCTCCAGTCCGAGGGCGGCGGTCCGGCCGGCGATGGCCGCAGCAATCATGAGCACCAAGGGTACCAGATAGGCCGCCACGGAGGCGCCCACCAGTGCGCCCTCCTCGACGCCGATCATCAGGCGTTCGCCCACTTCCGTGGGGCGTCGCGTGGCGATACGCAGTGCGCGGGTGCGTCCGGCCAGATAGGTTGCCAGGCTGCTCACGCCACAGCCGCCGTGGGCCGCGCAGCCGTGGCAGACCGCGCCGGGCTCGCCGCGCACGCGGATCGCCCCCGGCTCCACCGCGACGACGCGCACGGGCTCGCGGATCACTTCGACGGCGCACCCGGCGCGAACGAACGGGCGATCTCCATGACCGCCCTGGGCGGGACCTCGCCGACCACCACGACCTGCCGCTCGTCACTCACGCGGCCGAAGGCGCTGAACGCCCCCATCCGCGAGAGCCCCTCGAACCGCGGCAGCTTGCTGTCGAGATGACTGACGTACACGGACACGGCGGCGAGGCCGTCGGAGTACATCCGGTGCTCCACCGGCCCCTCGATCCCCGTGGGCATATGCCGGCGCTCGCTCAGCCGCAGGGCAAAGCCGCCCGGGATGAAGCCGAGGTGCCAGTCCGGCTCGAATACCTTCTTCTGCCCGTCGTGCTCTTCGCCGTCAGGATCGGCCTTGTACCAGGTGAAATCCCGACCGCTGAGGTGGGGCTCGAGGAGCTTGTCGGGGATATCGTCGGGGAACTGGATCTCGGTGAACACCACCTGTTCCAGGGTGTCGTCGCCGTGGACCAGGTCCGCCCGCAACATCACGCCGGTGCCGGTGTCGATCCAGAAACGGTAGCCGTAACGGTAGTCGTCGGCGGCCTCGATGCGGATGCGCTGGGCCTCGCGCCCGGCGACCCGGGTCACACCGCCGGTATCCAGACGGTAGTAACGGCCGATGGAGTCGGTATCCGCCGGCAGCACGCTGGTGAGCGGGTTACGCACCTGGCGGTGATCCACCATCACACTGCGGCTGTCGGGGAGGATGCAGGTCACGCGGTTGCCGTCGCGGATGATCTCCCGGGCGACGCCGTCGAGGGAGTGGAGCCGTTCCTCCACCTCGTCGGCGGCCTCACCGCCACGGTGCACGATGCGCATCGACTCCGGCGTGGATGCCCCCTGACGGTAGACGAACACCCCGGTGTAATCGGTCTCCTGCATCGCCGAGACCATGCGCTGCAGCCACTGGTGGGCACTGCGCGCATCCGCCGCGGCGGCCTGTGCGGTGACCGCCGCGACCACCACCAGCACCGCACCAAGCCAGCGTCGTGCCCCGCTATTCGGCACGCGCATGCCCGGCGATGCGTGCGTAGTTCAGCATACCGCCGGCCCCGGCGCCGACGGCATTACCGGAATGATTGACCAGATAACCGTTGAGCCGGCGCTGTACGGTGGGATCGAGCCCCTGCCAGGTGACACGCTCAACGGAGTCGGCGGTCGCCGGACCCTCGTCCACGGAGACCCTTTCGGCGAGGCCGTTGCCGCCGCCCGCGGAGGGCGCACTGGCGGTCACCGCCGTTGCCGCCGGGCCGTTGCCGCGCTCCCCCGGACCCGACGGCCAGAGACCGACGGCGAGCACGGCAACGGAGGCGGCGATCGCCGCTCCCGCCACCGGACGGGCGAAGCGCAGCACGCGGCGCCGGTGCGCGGCGGGCTCGGGATGGACCGGGGCCTCGGCCTCCGCCGGATCCAGTGCGGGCTCGGCGTCCAGCGCCGCGGCAACCCGCTCCGCGAAGGCCCCGTCCGCCGCCAGTCCGAGATCGCCGTGCACGGCGGCCCTCGTGGTGTAGTAACGGCCCAGGCGATCCACGAGCTCCGGATCCCGGCCGAGGCGCCGCAGCAGTAGGGGCATCTCCTCGCCGGGCAGCTCGTCATCGGCCAGCGCCGAGAGCTGTTCGTTCACGTGTTCACTCATACCCGTCACCCGTCGCCTCCGACAGCAGCGGCTTGAGCCGCCGGTCTATTGCCTCCCGTGCGCGGAAGATCCGCGAACGCACGGTCCCGATCGGGCAGTCCATCGCCTGCGCGATCTCCTCGTAAGTCAGACCCTCAAACTCCCGCAGGGTCACCGCCGTACGCAGGTCTTCAGGCAGCGCCTCGATCGCGTCGAGCACTGTCTGCTGGATCTCGTCCCTGCGGGCCAGCGCCTCCGGGGACTCCTGATCCTTGAGCGAGGAATCCACATCAAACCGCTCGGCGTCCTGCACGTCCACGTCGCTGTCCGGCGGCCTGCGCCCCATGGCGACGAGATGATTCTTGGCCGTGTTGATGCCGATGCGGTAAAGCCAGGTATAGAAGCTGCTGTCGCCACGAAAGCGCGGCAACGCACGATAGGCCTTGATGAAGGCCTCCTGCGCCACATCCATTGCCTCGGACTGGTCATGCACATACCGCGAGATCAGCTTGATCAGCTTGTGCTGGTACTTGAGCACCAGCACGTTGAAGGCCTGCTTGTCGCCGGCCTTGACCCGCTCGACCAGCGCCGCGTCCGATTCCGAGTCTGCCATTAACGGCGACCCTCGGGACGTGACGCCGGCCATTGCTCAGTGCGGTAGACAATACGCGTCATGGATAGTTCGTGTGCTTCGTCGCGGTAGTGGAACGCCCCCGCCACACAGCAGCCGGCGCCCCTGCCGTGCTAGGCTCTTCGGGCCCGCGCGGGCGCCTCGGACGGTCGTGATCCGGATGGCGTCGTGAGCGTAGCCGATAGCCGAGAACAGGTGCAACTCGATGACCGATACCACCGCGCCCTATGACGTCCTCATCGTCGGCACCGGCGTCGCCGGCCTCACCCTCGCCCTGCGTCTGCCCGCGACACTGCGTATCGCCATGATCGCCAAGGGACCGCTGACCGAGGGCTCCAGCCTCTACGCCCAGGGCGGGATCTCGGCGGTGCTCGACGCCGCCGACTCGGTGGACGACCATGTCCGCGATACGCTCACCGCCGGCGCCGGACTCACCGAGGAGGCCACCGCACGCTTCGTCGCCGAGCACGCACCGGCGGCCATCCGCTGGCTCGTCGATGCCGAGGTCCCCTTTTCCCGCGCCGAAGGCGAAGCCGCCGATCTCCACCTCCACCGCGAGGGCGGTCACAGCCATCGCCGCATCGTCCACGCCGCCGACGCCACGGGGCGCGCGGTGGAGACGACCCTGGAGGGCGCCGTCCGCGCCCGGGAGAACGTCACCGTCCTCGAGCACACCATGGCGGTGGAGCTGATCACCGAGCGCCACACCGGCGGCGAGCCGCGCTGCCACGGGGCCTATGTGCTCGACCGGCGGAGCGGGCGCGTGCGTACTCTGCCGGCGCATACGGTGGTGCTCGCCACCGGCGGCGCGAGCAAGGTCTATCTCTATACCAGCAACCCGGATGGGGCGACCGGCGACGGTATCGCCATGGCGTGGCGCGCCGGCTGCCGGGTCGCGAACATGGAATTCAATCAGTTCCATCCCACCTGCCTCTATCATCCCCGGGCGAAGTCGTTCCTGATCAGCGAGGCCGTGCGCGGTGAGGGCGCTGTCCTGCGCCTGCCCGACGGCGAGCGATTCATGGCGCACTTTGACGAGCGCGCCGAGCTCGCGCCGCGGGACGTGGTTGCCCGGGCCATCGACCACGAGATGAAACGCCTGGGCGTGGACTGCGTCTACCTGGACATCAGCCACCGGGACGCGGCGTTCATCCGCGGGCACTTCCCCACCATCCACGCCCGCTGCCTGGAGTTCGGCATCGACATGACCCGCGAGCCGATCCCGGTGGTTCCTGCCGCCCATTACACCTGCGGCGGGGTCGTGGTCGACCGCCACGGGCGTACCGACCTGCCCGGTCTCCACGCCATCGGCGAGTGCAGCTACACCGGGCTGCACGGGGCCAACCGCCTGGCCAGCAACTCGCTGCTGGAATGCCTGGTCTACGGCATGAGCGCCGCCGAGGTCATCCCGGCGGACTGCGCCGCGCGGAGCGGCCGGGCGCCGGCGGTGCCGCCGTGGGACGAGAGCCTGGTGACCGACTCCGACGAGCAGGTCGTGGTCAGCCACAACTGGGACGAGATCCGGCGGTTCATGTGGGACTACGTCGGCATCGTGCGCACGGACAAGCGTCTGGAACGGGCCCGCCACCGCGTCGACCTCCTCGCCCGGGAGATCGCGGAGTACTACCGCAATTTCCGGGTCACGCCGGATCTCATCGAACTGCGCAACCTGGCGGTGGTCGCCGAGCTGATCGTGCGCAGCGCCACCGCCCGGCGCGAGAGCCGGGGGCTGCACTTCACCCGGGACCACCCGGAACCCTCCGCGGATCCGGCCCCCACCGTACTTACGCCCGGCTACCGCTGACCGCCGCCTCCGCGGCGCGCAGCGCCCGGCAGAGGCCGCGCCAGTCGGCGACTCCGTCGCGGCCAAGCACGCAGCAGCCGCGCCGCACCCCTGCGGCCCAGTGCACCACGAGCAGCGGGCCGGCCCGGTGTGACGCCACCAGCCGCACCCGCCGGATACCGCCGGCGGCGACCAGGTCCAGCCGGTCCTCGCCGGGCAGACGCAACGCCAGCGGCACGCGCCCCCGACCGGGTACCCCGTGGTGATAGAGTCCTCGCGCAAGACCCGCACCGAGCACGGCGAACCAGACTGCGCGCGCCGTCCAGGACCAGTCCGTCAGGAGAAACAGGGGAACGAGACCGGCACCGTAGGTACCGGTGAGTACGGCGCTGACCCACAGGGAGCGGGTCAGTGCCGTCTCAAACGCCGTCGCGGACGCGGCGGACGATATCGCGGAGGGATCCATCCGTGGGCTCGCTCGCGCCGGTCAGCAGCCAGTCCGCCAGCGCATCGTCCTCCTGATCGAGCAACTGCTCGAAGGCCCGGCGCCCGTCCTCGTCGAGCGCCTCGTAGCGACGGCTGACGAACCGTTCCAGCAGAAAGTCCAGTTCCTTGGTACCGCGCCGGCAGCGCCAGCGCAGTCGCGAGACCTCTGACACCGGCCCGGCCTCAGCGGCGCTCGACCATGAGCTTCTTGATCTCGGCGATGGCCTTGGCCGGGTTCAGGCCCTTGGGGCACACCGAGGTGCAGTTCATGATCGTGTGGCAGCGGTAGAGCTTGAAGGGGTCCTCCAGCTCGTCGAGCCGCTCGCCGGTGGCCTCGTCACGGCTGTCGGCGATCCAGCGGTACGCCTGCAGGAGGACCGCCGGCCCGAGGTAGCGGTCCGGGTTCCACCAGTAGCTCGGGCAGGAGGTGGAACAGCAGGCGCAGAGGATGCACTCGTAGAGGCCGTCCAGCTCGGCACGGTCCTCCTTGGACTGCAGCCGCTCGTGATCCGGCGGCGCCGGGCTCTGCGTCTTCATCCAGGGCTGGATGGAGGCGTACTGGGCATAGAAATGGGTGAGATCGGGGATCAGGTCCTTGACCACTGCCATCGACGGCAGCGGGTAGATCCGCACGTCGCCCTTGATCTCGTCGATGCCCTTGGTGCAGGCCAGCGTGTTCTGCCCGTCGATGTTCATCGCGCAGGAGCCGCAGATGCCCTCGCGGCAGGAGCGCCGGAACGTGAGCGTGGGATCGATCTCGTTCTTGATCTTGATGAGCGCGTCGAGAACCATCGGCCCGCAGCTGCCCATGTCCACCTCGTAGGTGTCGAGCCGCGGATTCTCGCCGCTGTCCGGATCCCAGCGGTAGACCTTGAAACGCTTGATGTTGCCCCCGCCCTCGGCGCGATGGGTGACGCCGTCGGTGACGCGGGAATTGGCCGGCAGGCTGAACTTCGCCATCTCGTGAACCTCTTCGCTGACGCTTGACCGGGTTGGAAACCGCGAGGGGGCGGGCCGTTCAGTAGACCCGCTTCTTCGGCGGAATGACCTCCATCTCGTCGGTCAGCGTATTCATGTGCACCGGACGGTAGTCGATGGTCACGTTGCCGCTGCGGTCCATCCAGGTGACGGTGTGCTTCATCCAGTTCTCGTCGTCCCGCTCCGAGTGGTCCTCGCGGGCGTGCGCCCCGCGGCTCTCGGTGCGGTTGCGCGCGGACTGCACGGAGGTGACCGCGTTGGCGAGGAGGTTCTCCAGCTCCATCGTCTCCACCAGATCGGTGTTCCAGATGAGCGAGCGGTCGGAGACGCTGACGTTCTCGAACGACGCGTAGATCTCCTCGATCCGCTTGCAGCCCTCCTCCAGCGTCTCACCGGTACGGAACACGGCGGCGTAGTTCTGCATCGTCCGCTGCATGCGGTCGCGGATGCGCGCCGTCGGCTCCGAGCCGTTGGCGTTGCGCAGTCGGTCGAGCCGCGCCAGCGCCGGCTCGGCGCTGTCGGCGGGCAGCGGACGGTGGTTCGCGCCGGCCTCGTCGACCAGCTCCGCGGCACGGATCGCCGCCGAGCGGCCGAAGACCACCAGGTCGAGCAGCGAGTTCGAGCCCAGGCGATTGGCACCGTGCACGGACACGCAGCCCGCCTCACCGATGGCCATGAGCCCCGGCACGACCGCGTCCGGATCGCCGTCGCGGGGGGCGACGACCTCGCCGCGGTAGTTCGTCGGGATGCCGCCCATGTTGTAGTGGACGGTGGGCAGCACCGGGATCGGCTCCTTGGTCACGTCGACGCCCGCGAAGATGCGCGCGGTCTCGGCGATGCCGGGCAGGCGCTCGTTGATGACCTCCGGGCCGAGGTGCTCCAGATGCAGGTGGATGTGGTCCTGCTCCGGGCCCACGCCGCGGCCCTCGCGGATCTCCACCGTCATGGAGCGGCTGACCACGTCGCGGGAAGCGAGGTCCTTGGCATTGGGGGCGTAGCGCTCCATGAAGCGCTCGCCGTCGGAGTTCGTGAGGTAGCCGCCCTCGCCGCGCACGCCCTCGGTGATCAGGCAACCCGCGCCGTAGATACCGGTGGGATGGAACTGGATGAACTCCATGTCCTGGACCGGCAGACCGGCGCGCAGGACCATGCCGGCGCCGTCGCCGGTGCAGGTATGCGCGGAGGTGCAGGAAAAGTAGGTCCGCCCGTAACCGCCGGTGGCGAGCACCACCACGTGGGCGCGGAAGCGGTGGATCTTGCCGGTGGCGAGATCCAGGGCGATGACGCCGCGGCAGGCACCGTCCTCGTCCATGATCAGGTCGATGGCAAAGAACTCGATGTAGAACTCCGCCTGATGCTTGAGCGACTGCTGGTAGAGGGTGTGCAGGATGGCGTGACCGGTACGGTCCGCCGCGGCACAGGTGCGCTGGGCACGGCCCTCGCCGAAGTGCGTGGTCATGCCGCCGAAGGGGCGCTGGTAGATGCGGCCCTCCTCGGTGCGGGAGAACGGCACGCCGTAGTGCTCGAGCTCGACGATGGACGGGATGGCCTCGCGGCACATGTACTCGATGGCGTCCTGGTCACCGAGCCAGTCGGAGCCCTTGATGGTGTCGTAGGCGTGCCAGCGCCAGTCGTCCTCGCCCATGTTGCCGAGTGCGGCGCTCACGCCGCCCTGGGCGGCCACGGTGTGGCTGCGGGTCGGGAAGACCTTGGTCACGCAGGCCGTGTTGAGTCCCTTCTCGGCCATACCGAAGGTCGCGCGCAGGCCGGCGCCGCCGGCGCCCACCACGACGACGTCGTAGGTATGGTCGATGATCTCGTAATCGCCCGCCATGAATCAGCCTCCCACCGCGACGCGCAGTACCGAAATGATGCCGACCGCGCCGAGCACCACCGCGACGAATTTCACGAGCACGATCAGCGCCTGGCGCAGCGCCTCACAGCCCACGTAATCCTCGAGGACCACCTGGATCCCCATGGCCCCGTGCCAGAACACGAGCCCGACCACCAGCGCCATGAGCGCGGCGTTGAACGGCGCGCTCAGCCACGCGACCGCGGCGAGATAGCCTCCGCTGCTGACCGTCGCGACCCCCACGATGAACCAGAGCATGAGCGGAACGAGCGCGATGGCCGTGAGCCGCTGGAACCACCAGTGGGTGGCGCCGTGATGCGCCGAGCCGAGCCCGCGCGCCTGCTTGATCGGTGTACGAAACTGCATGTCTACCCCCTCGCCGCTCGCGTTCACACGCTCAGCGCGATGATCCACGCCACCAGCGTAAGCACGCCGGCCGCCACGATTGCCGCCATGCCGCTCTTGCGCGCGGTCTCGAGCTCGAACCCGTAGCCCGCATCCCAGAACAGGTGCCGGATGCCGTTGCACAGGTGATAGAAGAGCACGAAGGTCCACACGAACATGAGCAGCTGCACGAAGCCGTTGCCGAGCACGGCATTGGCGGTGGCGTAGCTGCGCGGACCACCGGCCAGCGCGGTCAGCCAGTAAACGAGAACCAGCGCACCGACGCAGAGCAGCACGCCCGAGATGCGGTGACTGATCGACGTCAGCGCCGTGAACGGCAGCCGGTAGATCTGGAGGTGGGGAGAAAGCGGCCGATTATCGGACTGCATGAAACTCGCTCCGCTTCATTCTTTTGGGTAGTTCACTCGATGCCGGCGCTAAAACTATACTTCCGCGCCTGCGCTTGCAAGTGTCTTGCGCTGCAACACGCCTCAAAAACAACCTGTATCCTTTTGATAAAAAAGGAAAATAATAACCGGCCGAAAGCATGCCCCCATGCACCGTTGCGGCGCAACGCGAATGCCCGTCGCCCGGGCCACGTCGCTCGCGATTCAGCCGTCGGGCTCATGCCGCGCGCGCCGCACGGCACCCGTCTCGCCCCGAAGGGATTCCGCGGATGTGCGGGCCCCGGTCCCCACGGACCTCCCGTCCCGGCGGCTCCGCCGGCGCGCCGGGCAGGTGACTAGAAGTCGCTACAGCGCCCGTTGCTCTCCCAGTCGCCGTAGCGGGTGGGCTCCGGCCCGCGGGGACCGCCGATCTCCTCGGGCCAGGCCTCGCCGGGACGCTCGCGCCGGCGCTCCGCCGTGCCGCGGTCGTCGCCCTCCACCGGCTGCTCGGCGCTCGCCTGCTCGGGCTCGCGTTCGTTCTCGCTCATGGCTGCCTCCTGCTTTTTGCCCTCGGCCCCGGACGTGGGAGAATGCCTCTCAATCCGGATTCACCTCCAAGACGGGATCGCGATACGCCCGGAAGGTTCACTCTATGACCGACTCATGGACCGCAATTTTACAGGAACTCGGTACCGGCGGGGACGGCCACCTGGCACCGGTGTCGGACGAGGCGCGCCACGTCGCCGACGGCGGCGTCGCTGCCCCCCTGCCAGGCACCGGTGTGATCCGCGTGACCGGCGAGGACGCCCCGGCGTTCCTGCAGGCCCAGCTCACCAACGCGATCGAGGACATGGATCCCGGCCAGTCCCGGCTCGCCGGCTGGTGCACGGCCAAGGGCCGGGTGCTGGCGCTGTTCCGCGTCATCCGCACGGACGAGGGGTTCCTCCTGCTCACCGCCGCGGAGCGGGTGCCGGCGGTGCTCAAGCGCCTGCGGATGTTCGTCCTCCGCGCCCGGGTCACCCTGGAGGACATCGGCGGGGAGACGGCGGTTATCGGGCTCGCGGGCACCCCCGCGTCCGCGCCGCTGTCCGAACTCGCGGGGACACCGCCTGGTGCCGTGGACGCGGTCACCCGGGCCGGCGATCTCACCGCGGTGCGCCTGCCCGACCCGGAACCCCGCTGGCTGCTGCTCGTGCCCGCCGACGAGGCGGGTGCGGTCTGGGACGCGATCGCACGGGCGCTCCCGGCGGTGGGCCCGTCCACCTGGCGGCTGCTCGACATCCGTGCCGGTCTGCCGGAGATCGTCGACGCCACCGCCGAGCGCTTCGTCCCCCAGATGCTCAACCTGGAGCCGCTGCGCGGGCTCGCCTACGACAAGGGCTGTTACCCGGGCCAGGAGGTGGTGGCGCGGATGCACTACCTCGGCCAGCTCAAACGCCGGCTCTACCGCCTCGGCGGCGCCGGGCGGCCCCCGGAGCCGGGCGCCACCGTGACCGACGCGGACGGCGGCACCCTGGGCGAGATCGTCTCCGCCTCGGCATCCGGCGAGGCCGTGTTCGAGGGCCTAGCCGTGCTGCGCATCGACGCCGCCGCCAACGCCACGCCGCACATCGGGGGCGGGCCGGTGGCGCTGCTCGACCTCCCGTACGCCGCCCCGGGCACGCCGCCGGCAGACGCCGGCTGAACCCGGGCCGTTACTCCGCGGCCTGCGGGCGCATCGCCGGGAAGAGCAGGACGTCGCGGATCGAAGGGGAGTCGGTGAGCAGCATGACCAGGCGGTCGATACCGATGCCCTCGCCCGCGGTCGGCGGCAGGCCGTACTCCAGCGCGCGGATGAAGTCCGCGTCGTAGAACATGGCCTCGTCGTCACCGGCCTCCTTGGCCGCGGCCTGGGCGCGGAAACGCTCGGCCTGATCCTCGGCGTCGTTGAGCTCGGAGAACCCGTTGGCGATCTCGCGGCCGCCGACGAACAGCTCGAAGCGCTCGGTGACGAACGGGTCATCGTCCTTCGGGCGGGCCAGCGGCGAGACCTCCTTGGGATAGTCCACGATGAACAGCGGCCCGTGCAGCCGCTCCTCCACCGTCGCCTCGAAGAGCTCGATCTGGAGCTTGCCGAGCCCCCAACCGGCCTCGACCTCCAGCCCGTGCCGCCCGGCGTAGGCACCCAGGGTCTGGCGGTCGTCCACGGTGGCCGCATCCAGGTCGTCGTTGTAGTCGAGCAGCGCCTGGCGCACCGACAGCCGCGGGAAGCGTGCACCGAAGTCGAAGGTCTCGCCCTGGTAGGTCACCCGCTCATCGCCGAGCACGTCCTGTGCGAGGCCGCGCAGCAGGACCTCGGTGAGGTCCATGAGGTCGTTGTGGTCGGCGTAGGCCTGGTAGAACTCGAGCATCGTGAACTCGGGGTTGTGCCGCGTGGACACCCCCTCGTTACGGAAGTTGCGGTTGATCTCGTAGACCCGCTCGAGGCCGCCGACCACCAGGCGCTTGAGGTAAAGCTCCGGGGCGATGCGCAGGTAGAGGTCCCGGTCGAGGGCGTTGTGATGGGTGACGAAAGGCCGCGCCGTCGCCCCGCCCGGGATCGGCTGCATCATCGGGGTCTCGACCTCGAGGAACCCCCGCGCGTTGAACGCCTCGCGGATGTACTGGACGATCCGGCTGCGCAGCTTGAAGGTCTCGCGCGAGCCCTCGTTCATGATCAGGTCGACGTAGCGCTGGCGGTAGCGAGCCTCGGTGTCGGTGAGGCCGTGGTACTTCTCCGGCAGCGGGCGCAGGGACTTCGTGAGCAGCCGGACATCGTCGCAGCGCACCGAGAGCTCGCCGGTCTTGGTGCGCATGAGCACGCCCTCGGCACCGACGATGTCGCCCAGGTCCCAGCCCTTGAACGCCGCGTACCCGCCCTCCGGGAGGTCGTCCCGGCGCAGGAACAGCTGGATGCGCCCGCTCATGTCCTGGACGTGGGTGAAGCTCGCCTTGCCCATCACCCGCTTGGCCATCAGCCGCCCGGCGACGCGCACCCGCACGTTCGCCGCCGCCAGGGCGTCCGCATCCCAGCGCTCGGCGTCGGCGTAGTCCGCCTGCAGCCGACCCGCCTCCGCGTCCGGCCGGAAGTCGTTGGGGAAGGCGTGGCCCGTCTCCCGCCAGTCGGCGAGCTTGCGCCGGCGCTCGGCGATGAGCTTGTTCTCGTCGGTCTGTTCAGGTGTGGACATGGCGTCTGGAAAGTCCGATTAATCCGTTGTTAAAAGTGCGATTTCGTTGAAACGCGCCGGTTGCCGCCGACCGCGGGCGCGGTGGGCCGGTCCCGGATCGACGGCGGTCAGGGACGGCCATCGTCGGGCGTACAGGGACGTGTTCACAGCGTGTCCGTGACCGGCCTGCCACCCCCACCCGGTCGTTCCGGCCCGGGCAGTGCCCCGCCCCCGTACCGGCGATCACGGCGCGCCCCTCAGAGCCCGGCCTTGAGACTCGCCTCGATGAACTGGTCGAGATCGCCGTCCAGCACGGCCTGGGTGTTACCCACCTCCACGGCGGTACGCAGGTCCTTGATCCGCGACTGGTCGAGCACGTAGTTGCGGATCTGGCTGCCCCAGCCGATGTCCGACTTGCTGTCCTCGACCTGCTCCGCCTTCTCGCGCTGCTTCTGCATCTCCAGCTCGTAGAGCCGGGCGCGGAGCTGGTTCATCGCCGTGGCGCGGTTGGCGTGCTGGGAGCGGCTGTTCTGACACTGAACCACGATCCCCGTGGGGAGGTGGGTGATACGCACCGCCGACTCCGTGCGGTTGACGTGCTGGCCGCCGGCACCGCTGGCGCGGTAGACATCGACGCGCAGGTCCGAGGGATCGACGTCGATGGCGACGTCCTCGTCGATCTCCGGGGAGACGAACACCGCCGCGAACGAGGTGTGACGCCGGTTGCCGGAGTCGAACGGCGACTTGCGCACCAGCCGGTGCACACCGGTCTCGGTACGCAGCCAGCCGAAGGCGTGATCCCCCTCGACCTTTACGGTGGCGCTCTTGATCCCGGCGACGTCGCCCTCGGAGAGCTCGATGATCTCGGCGCTGAAGCCGCGGCGCTCGAACCAGCGCAGATACATGCGCAGCAGCATGTTGGCCCAGTCCTGGGCCTCGGTGCCGCCGGAGCCGGCCTGGATGTCCAGGAAGGCGTTGCGGTCGTCCATCTCGCCGGAGAACATCCGCTGGAACTCCAGCGACTCGACGTCCGCGCGGTAGCGCTCGAGGTCCGCCTCCACCGAGGCCAGGGTGTCCTCGTCGCCCTCCTCGCGGGCCATCTCCACGAGCTCGCCGGCATCGGTGAGGCCCGAGAGCAGCCGGTCCAGCGTGGTGACGATATCGACGAGGCGGGCGCGCTCCTTGTTCAGGTTCTGCGCACACTCGGGGTCGTTCCACACGTCCGGGTTCTCGAGCTCCCGGGTTACCTCTTCGAGACGTTCCCTGCGGTTATCGTAGTCAAAGATACCCCCTAAGGGACTCGGCGCGTCCCTGGAGGTCCTCGAGGGTATGGTTGATGGTGTTGATCTCGGCCATCGCTGAAGCGATCCCCTTTCCGTCCGCGCCCGTCGGGGCGCCGGTGCAAAACGGCTGATTCTACACCAGCGTGCGCGCGCCCGTCAGGCCACTCAGCGGACCTCGTCCCAGGCCTCGGCGAGGCGGCGCTCGGAGACCCGCTCGCGGGTGCCCAGGTCCTGGGCGAACTGCGAGATGCGGTACTCCTCCACGAGCCAGCGGAAATGCGCCAGTGCCGGATCGTTTACGCCCTTGCGCTCGTGCTGGGCGCGGCGTTCCAGGTAACGCTCCCACCAGCGCCGCACGGCGCGATGGGGCTCGGCGTCACGGCCCGGCTCGCGCTCCAGTCGGTCCAGGCGGCGCTCGATGCCGGCGAGGTAGCGGGGCAGATCCTCCAGGCGATCCGCCGGCGTGGCGCTGACGAAGCCGGGATAGACGAGCCCGTCGAGCTGCTCACGGATGTCCGACAGGGCGTTGACCATGGCCAGCGATACCGACCCCCCGGTGCGCTTGCGGATCGCGTGGTGGCGTTCCAGCACCGTGCCCACGGTGGCGGTCAGCGCCTCCGCGGCGGGGACCAGCTCGCTGCGATGCTCGCGCAACCGGGTCTCGAAGTCCGCCCGGGTGCGCGGCACCGAGTCGTCGAGGAACACCCGGTCGAAGACCGCCTGGAGGATGTCGGCCCTGAGCGCATCGCAGGTGCCGATACGGTGATAGAGCAGGCACAGGCGGTCGATGCCGGGCAGCGCGCGGCGCAGGTGCCGGGTCTGGTCCGGCAGGCTCAGCATGAGCAGTCGGCGCACGCCGGCGCGGTGGGCATGCTCCGCCGCCTCCGGGGCATCGAGCAGACGCAGGGCGACGGTCTCGCCCTCGTCCACCAGCGCCGGATAGCCACGCAGGGTGACGCCGTTCTGCTCCAGGGTGACATGGTCCTGCAGGTCGCCCACCTCCCACCGGCGCAGGCCCTCGCGCTCCCGGTCGGCCGTCTGCGGCCCGGCGAAGGACGCGCTCGCCTCGCCGGCCAGGCGCGCCTTGAGGGCGGCAAGGTCGCGGCCCTCGTCGAGGACCCGGCCATCCGCGTCGACCACGCGCACGTTCATGAACAGGTGCCGCGGCAGCTCGGCGGTGTCCCAGGCGTCCAGCGGTATGGCGACCCCGGTCATGCGCTCGAGCTCGCGGCACAGGACCTCCGTGAGCGCGCCCTCCCCCGCCGGGACGCGGTCCAGCACCGCGCGGGCGAAGTCCGGCGCCGGCACGAAGTTCTTGCGCAGCGCCTTGGGCAGGGCCCGGATCAGGGTGGCGGCCTTCTCCTCCACCAGGCCGGGGACCAGCCACTCCAGGCGGTCGGCGTCGAGCTGGTTGAGCGCGGCCACGGGCACGATCACGGTGACGCCGTCGTCGTCGTGGCCCGGCTCGAACTGGTAGGCGAGCGGCAGCTGCACACCGTTGACATCGAGGTGGTCCGGGTAATCCGCGCCGGTGACCTCCCCGGCCTCGCGCTCCATGAGCTGCTCGCGGCTCATGCGCAGGCGCTCGTCATTGCCGTCCCGGCGCACCCAGCGCTCGAAGCTCGGGCCGTCGACCACCTCCGCCGGCAGGCGCTCATCGTAGAAGGCGCGGAGCACCGATTCGTCGACGAGCACGTCGCGGCGGCGGGACTTCGCCTCCAGCGCCTCCACAGCCTCGATCACCTCGCGGTTGTGGGCCAGGCACGGGGCATGGCTGTCGAGGCGGCCGCGGACCAGGGCCTCGGCGATGAACACCCCCCGCGCGGCGGCGGGGTCCACGCGGGCGAAGTTGACCTTGCGGCGGCTGGCAAGCGGCAGGCCGTAGAGGGTGACATCCTCGTAGCCCGCCACCCGCCGGCGGCGCTCCTGCCAGAAGGGCTCGTAGTACTGGCGGCTGACGAGGTGCGCGGCGACGGACTCGACCCACTCCGGACGCACCTCCGCGACCGTGCGCGCGAACACCCGCGCCGTCTCCACCAGCTCGGCGGCGACGATCCATTTGGGCCGCCGCCGTGCGAGCCCGGAGCCCGGGAAGATCGCCAGCGACAGGCCGCGCGGGCCGGTATAGCCGCCGTCCTCCCCGCGCAGGGCCACATTGGACACCAGCCCGGTGAGCAGGGCCTCGTGCAGGGGCTGGTAGTCCGCCGGCTGCTCGTTCTCGCGCCCGCCGCCGCCCTTGAGCAGGTCCCGCAGCTGGCGGTGGACGTCCCGCCACTCGCGCATGCGCAGGTACGAGAGGAAGTGCTCGCGGCACCAGGCGCGCAGCTTGCGCTGGGAGAGGTGGCGCGCCTGCTCGTGAAAGTCGTCCCACAGCCGCACCATCGCGAGGAAGTCCGAGCGCTTGTCCTGCCAGCGCCGGTGCGCCTCGTCCGCGGCCTCCCGGGCCTCCATGGGGCGCTCGCGCGGGTCCTGCACGGATAGCGCGGCGGCGAGGATCAGCACCTCGCGCAGGCAGCCGTGGTCCTCGCCGGCGAGCAGGATGCGGGCGATCCGCGGGTCGATGGGCAGCCGCGCGATACGCCGGCCCAGCTCGGTGAGCGCCTCGGCGTCGTCCAGCGCACCGAGTTCGCGGAGCAGCCGCAGTCCGTCGCGGACGTAGCGCGGGTCCGGCGGCTCGACGAAGGGGAAGGCGTCGATGTCGCCGAGCCGGAGGTACTTCATCTGCAGGATCACCGAGGCAAGGTTGGTCCGCAGGATCTCCGGGTCGGTGAACTCGGGCCGGGACTGGTAGTCATCCTGGCCGTAGAGGCGGATGCACACGCCGGCGGCGACACGCCCGCAGCGCCCGGCGCGCTGGTCCGCGCTTGCCTGGGAGATCGGTTCAATGGGCAGGCGCTGGACCTTGGTGCGGTAGCTGTAGCGGCTCAGGCGCACCAGGCCGCTGTCGACGACGTAGCGGATGCCGGGCACGGTCAGCGAGGTCTCGGCGACGTTGGTCGCGAGCACCACCCGCCGCCCGCCGTGGGGGGCGAACACGCGCTGCTGCTCTGCCGCGGAGAGCCGGCCGAACAGCGGCAGGATCTCGGTACCGGTGGGATGGTGCTTGCGCAGTGCCTCCGCGGTCTCGCGAATGTCGCGTTCGCTCGGCAGGAATACCAGCACGTCCCCCGGTCCGTCGCGGGCGAGCTCGTCGACGGCATCGAGGATGCCCTGCTGGAGACTGCGGTCGCGCTCGTCCTCGTCCTCGCTGGCGAGAGGGCGATAGCGCACCTCCACCGGGTAGGTCCGCCCGGAGACGTTGATGATCGGCGCATCGCCGAAGTGCCGGGAGAAACGCTCCGGGTCGATCGTGGCCGAGGTGATGATGACCTTCAGGTCCGGCCGCCGGGGCAGGAGGTTTTTCAGGTAGCCGAGCAGGAAGTCGATGTTGAGGCTGCGCTCGTGGGCCTCGTCGATGATGATCGTGTCGTAGTCGGCGAGGTCCGGGTCGCCCTGGGTCTCGGCGAGGAGCATGCCGTCGGTGGCGAGCTTCACCCGGGTGCCGTCGGCGACATGGTCGCTGAAGCGGATCTTGTAGCCGACCCCGGCCCCCACCTCGGTACCGCACTCCTCGGCGACCCGGGCGGCCAGGCTGCGGGCGGCGATGCGCCGCGGCTGGGTGTGCGCGATCATGCCGGTCACACCGCGGCCGAGGTCAAGGCAGATCTTGGGCAGCTGGGTGCTCTTGCCGGAGCCGGTCTCGCCGCAGACCACCACCACCTGGTGCTGCCCGATGGCCTCGGCGATATCGTCCCGGCGCTCGATGACCGGGAGATCGAGGTCGAAATCCGGACGCAGCGTACCGGCGGCACGGGCGTTGTGCCGGCGCACGAGGCGCTCCACGTCCGCCTCCAGTGCCTTGAGCCCGCGTTCCGGGCGCCGGCCGCGGCTCAGACGCCGCTCGATGCCGCCGAGACGCCGCGTGAGCGCGTCCCGCCACGGCGCCGGCACCGCCTCAAGGATCCGCGTGCGCAGCGCCCCCACCCGCTCGGCGAGTGCACCGGTGGCGGGCGGCGCGGCGCTCCGGCGACGTCGCCCGCTCATTCGGACTCGTCGTCCCCGGTCTCCCGGGCAGGCCGCTCCCGGCGGCGCAGGGACGGGTAGCGCCCGGGATCGAAACGCAGCGGCTCCACCCGCCACGGCCCGTCGTCGCCGCAGGTCAGCACCAGCATGGACGGACCGCCGTTGGTGCGCGTGCGCCCCGCCGCTCCGGGATTGAGCAGCCAGGGGTGCTCGTCGAGGTCCGTGGACAGGCGGTGACTATGGCCGAACACCACCGCCGCCGCGTCGTGGAACCGGCGGCGGTAGCGCCGCCCGCGCTGGGCCAGGGTGCCGCTGTCGTCACCGTGGAGGACGACCAGCCGGCCACCGGGCAGGTCCAGGGCGGTCTCGGCCGGGAGCGTGTCGAGGACGTGGCGCTCCCCCTCGGACCAGCGCTCCGGCGTGTCGTTGTTGCCACGGATCGCGACCAGCTCCTCGCGGGGCTGGAGCGAGAGGAGCACGTCCGCGCCGCCGATGTCGCCGGCGTGCACGGCGATGTCGCACTCCGTCACCCGCTCGGCGATCCGCGGATCCACGAATCCGTGGGTGTCGGACAGCAGGGCTACACGCATGTCGCCTCGGTCGCGGACTCAGTCCGTCGCCAGGGCCTGGTGGATGTTCCCGGCGAGCCCGTCGTAATCCGTGGCCACCGGGAACTGCGGGAACTCGTCGATCACGTTCTGCGGCGGCCGGAACAGGATACCGGCGTGGGCGGCACCGAGCATGGAGGTGTCATTGTACGAATCACCGGCGGCCACGGTACGGAAGTTCAGCCCGCGGAAGGCCTCCACGGAGCGGCGTTTGTGATCCGCCAGGCGCAGCCGGTAATCGGTGATGCGGCCGTCCCCGGCCACGCCGAGCTCGTGGCAGAACAGCGTCGGCCAGCCGAGCTGGCGCATCAGCGGGCGCGCGAACTCGTAGAAGGTGTCCGAAAGGATCACGACCTGGTAGCGCTCACGCAGTTCGTCGAGAAAGGCGCGTGCGCCCTCCAGCGGGGCCATGTCCGCGATCACCCGCTCGATGTCGGGCAGTCCGAGGCCGTTGCGCGCCAGCACGTCCAGGCGGAAACGCATCAGCTCATCGTAATCCGGCACGTCCCGGGTGGTCGCTCGCAGCTCGTCGATGCCGGTGAGCTCGGCGAAGTCGATCCAGATCTCCGGGACCAGCACGCCCTCCAGGTCGAGGCAGACGATCTTCACGGTGTTTTCCTCCGGCGCATCCCGCGCCCCGTGGCGCAAAGGCGGCAAACTTAAGGGTTTTGCCCCCCGCCTTCAAGGCGCGCCGCACCATCGCCGGCCTCCGGCTCGTTGGCCACGCCGTGGGGGACGTGACCGGTCGCCACCGCCCCCGAGGCCCGTTCGACGTGGCCGTGCTGGTCGTCGAAGAAGATGTCCGCACCGAAGGTCTTGAGGAACGGCGTCTTGTCCATGCCACCGAGGAACAGCGCCTCGTCGATGCGGATCTCCCAGGCCCGCAGGGTGCGGATCACCCGCTCGTGGGCCGGTGCACCGCGGGCCGTGACCAGCGCCGTGCGGATCGGCGAGGCGGCGAACGGGAAAGCGGCCTGGATGCGCTGCAGCGCCTGCAGGAAGCCCTTGAACGGTCCGCCGGAGAGCGGGTCGCGGGCGGCGCTGCGCTCCGCGGCCTGGAACGCGTCCAGGCCCTGCTCCCGGAACACCCGCTCGGCCTCGTCGGAGAACAGCACGGCGTCGCCGTCGAAGGCGATGCGGATCTCGTCGTCCACCGGCGCCCGCGCCACCGCGCCGGGCCCCAGCGCGGCGGCGGCGCAGCCGGCACGCAGGGCCTCGGCAACGTCGCCGGCGTCCGCGGAGAGGAACAGGTCCGCACCGAAGGGCTCGACGTAGCGCCACGGCGGGGAGCCGTTGGTGAACGCCGCGCGGGTGATCCCCAGGCCGTGGTGCTCGATGGAGTTGAAGATGCGCAGACCGGTGTCCGCGCTGTTGCGCGAGAGCAGGATCACCTCCACCAGCGGCCGCTCCCGGCCCTCGTTGAGGCGCAGGAGCTTGCGCACCAGCGGAAAGGCCACCCCCGGCTCCAGGATCTCGCCCTCGCGCTCGATCTGGTAGGTCGAGTAGCTCTCAACGCCGTCGCGCTCGAATACCGCGTGGCTGTCCTCCAGGTCGAACAGCGTGCGCGAGGAGATCGCCACCACCAACTCGGCTTCCAGCGTCACCGGCATGTCGCCCTCCAGTGAACCTGCCCAGGGGAACCCCGCTGTAACCACGCAGTCTACCAGTAGCGGGGATACCTATATGGCTTCCCGCAGGGGAATGGCATACTGCGACCGAACGGACACGACAACCAGGAGGCTATCCACCCATGTCCGAGAACTCTCGCGTCACGCCGATGAACCGTGCCGGTGCGGGCACGTCGGCGCTGGCCACCAACGCGGTCATCCGCAACACCTATCTGCTGCTGTCGATGACACTGCTGTTCAGCGCGGTGACCGCCGGAATGGCAATGGCCACCAACGCGCCGCCGCTGAACTTCATCGTGGTCCTGGTGGGCTACTTCGGCCTGCTCTTCCTGACCAACGCGCTGCGCAACAGCGTGTGGGGCCTGGCAGCCGTCTTCGCGCTGACCGGCTTCATGGGCTACACCCTGGGACCGATCCTCAACCTCTACGTGCACACGTTCAGCAACGGCACGGAGCTGGTGCTCACCGCCCTGGGCGGCACGGGGGCAATCTTCCTCGGCCTCTCCGGCTATGCGCTGAGCACGCAGAAGGACTTCAGCTTCCTGCGCGGATTCCTGTTCGCGGGGATCCTGGTGGCGTTCTTCGCCAGCCTGGGTGCGATGTTCTTCTCTCTGCCGGCCCTGTCGCTGGCGGTGAGCGCGGCGTTCATGCTGCTGATGTGCGGGCTGATCCTCTACCAGACCAGCGAGATGATCCACGGCGGCGAGACCAACTACATCATGGCGACGGTCACGCTGTACGTGGCGCTGTTCAACCTGTTCACCAGCCTGCTCCAGCTCCTCGGCTTCTTCGCGGGCGAGGACTGAGCGCCGTACGGCCGGGCCCGGCGGCGGGCCCGGCCACATCCTACCCCTGCGCCATCGACCAGCCGGCAGCGGCGTTCTCCGCCGCCGGATCGAACCAGTCGAGGCGCTCGCGCAGCCGGACGACCTCCCCCACCACGATGAGGGTCGGTGCCCGCAGGCCTGCATCACGGACCAGCCCCGGCAGCGCGTCCAGCCGCCCAGCGACCACGCGCTGCGCTGCCGTCGTACCCTGCTGGACCACCGCCGCCGGCCGCTCCGACGGTGCACCGTGCGCGAGCAGACCGGCCACCAGGCGGTCAATCCCGGCCAGCCCCATGTAGAACACGACCGTCTGCTGCGGACGTGCGAGCTGGTCGAAATCCAGCGCCAGCTCGCCGTTGGCCTTACGGTGCCCGGTGACGAACACACAGGACTGGGCGTGGTCCCGGTGGGTGAGAGGGATACCTGCGTAAGCGGCACAGCCGCTCGCCGCGGTGACCCCGGGAACGACCTCGAACGGCACGCCGGCGGCCATGAGCTCCTCCAGCTCCTCGCCGCCGCGGCCGAAGATGAACGGATCGCCGCCCTTCAGGCGCACCACGCGCAGACCTCGCCGCGCGTAGTCGATCAGCAGCGCGTTGATGCGCGACTGGGGCACCGGATGACGATCCCGCTGCTTGCCCACGTAGATCCGCTGGGCCGAGGCCGGCGCCAGTGCGACGATCTCGGCGGCGACGAGGCGGTCATGGAGCACCACGTCCGCCGCGCGCAGGCGGCGGTAACCGCGCAGGGTCAGCAGATCCGGATCGCCGGGGCCGGCGCCCACCAGGCTGACGGCGCCGGTACGGCCACCGTACCCGGCGGGGGCAAAGGTCAGGGTCGGGTCTTGATCGGTCACAGGCGGCCCCCGTCTGTTTCGGATGCCCCTACCCTAGCGCCTGACGCATATTTGAAAAAAGAATATAGTCGATTAAAATTAGATCATTCTATTATTTTGGGTATGTGCCATGAAGCTCAACCAGCTCCGCTACATCTGCGAGGTCTCCCGGCGCGGGCTGAACGTCTCCGCGGCGGCCGAGGCCCTGTATACCTCACAGCCCGGCGTCAGCAAGCAGATCCGGCTGCTGGAGGATGAGCTCGGCGTGCAGATCTTCGCGCGCAGCGGCAAACACCTCAGCCACGTCACCCCGGCGGGCGGCGAGATCCTGGACGTCGCCCAGCGCGTGCTCCAGGAGGTGCGCAATATCAACGCCATCGCCCAGGAACACGTGGACGAGTCCCGGGGCAGCCTGTCCATCGCCACCACCCACACCCAGGCCCGGCACGCCCTGCCCCCGGTGGTGAACACCTTCCGGCCGCGCTACCCCAACGTCAGCCTGCACATGCACCAGGGCACGCCCATGCAGATCGCCGAGATGGCGGCCCGCGGCAACGTCGACTTCGCCATTGCCACGGAGGCACTGGAGCTCTTCGAGGACCTGGTGATGATGCCCTGCTACCGCTGGAACCGCAGCATCATCGTGCCCGAGGGCCACCCCTTGTGCAGCGTGCCGCGGCTGAGCCTGGAGGCGGTGGCCGATTACCCGCTGGTGACCTACGTGTTCGGCTTCACCGGCCGCTCCAAGCTGGACCAGGCCTTCAGCGACCGCGGCCTGGAGCCGGAGGTGGTGTTCACCGCCACTGACTCCGAGGTGATCAAGACCTACGTCGGTCTCGGTCTCGGCGTAGGCATCATGGCCTCCATGGCCTTCGACCCGGAGCGCGACCGCGGCCTCGTCGCCCTGGACGCCAGCGAGCTCTTCGAGCCCAGCGTCACCAGCATCGGCTTCCGGCGGGGGACCTACCTGCGCGGCTACATGTACGACTTCATCGAGGCCTTCGCGCCCCATCTGACCCGGGAGGTGGTCGACCGCGCGGTCGCCGCGCGCTCGCCGGAGGACCGCGCCGCCCTGAACGCCGAGCTCACCCCGCATCTGGCCAAGCGCTGAAGGGCGGGCACCGGCACTCTGCTACTCCGCGACCGGCTCCGCCTCCGTGAGCCGGAGGCACTCGGCGAGCACCGTGGTGGCGTAGCTGCCCGGCGGCAGCCGGAAGGCGACGACCAGCTCCGCCGGCCCCTCCCAGTGCCACGACAGCGCCGCCACGCGCAGCCGCAACGCCCGGCGCGCGGCGCGCATCCGCCGGGCCTCCAGGAGTGCGAGCAGGGGCGCCATGCCAGCAAGCGCGTCGGTCTCCAGTGCCGCCGCCTCGGCCTCCACGGTCGCCCCGCCGGTACCCGGTAGCGGACCGGTGGGATGGATGGTCTGCAGGGCCAGCCGGTGCACGAGCCCCGCCGCGCCCTCACGCCCGGCGGCGAACAGGCTGCCGCGCCCGTCCAGGATCATCTGGTCCCCGGGCAGCGCCCGGTCCCAGCAGCCGGACTCCACCCGCCGGCGCAGCACGCGGTTGAACGCCTCGGCGCGTACCGCCGAGAGCAGCAGGCCCTGAACCGACCGGTTCAGCCGTCGGCCCTCCCCGCGGTGCCAGGCCAGCGCCTGCGCGAGATTGCCGCCGTCGCGCCCGAAGCGCTGGGGACCGAAGTAATTGGGCACGCCGCTGCGCGCCACCGTCGCCAGGCGGGCGTCCAGCGACCGGCGGGGGGCGGTGACGTCCGTCAGGCGAATGCGGAACCGGTTCCCCGCCAGCGTGCCCACGCGCAGCTTGCGCCGGTGGCGCCCCGCATTGATCACGTCGAGACCGTCCTCCACCGGCCCGACGGCCGGCGGGACAGCGGGGGCGTGGATGCTGAGCCACTGGGTGGTGAGCGCGTGCCGGTCCTTGAGGCCCGCGTGGCTGATCGCCCGGGGCGGGCAATCGAAGGCCCGGGCCAGGCGCCGGACAGCCTCCGCGGTGGTCAGGCCGCGCTTGCGGATCTCCACAAGCCAGTGCTCCCCGTCGCCGTCCGGGGCAACCAGCGGGATCTCGCGGACCTGGAAGTCCTCCGGCCGACCGCGTATCCGGGCGGTGCCCAGCGGCGGTCCGGCGGCCGGGACCGGTTCGGTGGGGTCGGTAGGCACCGGCCCGGCGGTCTCAGCGCTCATCGCCGGTCACCAGGATCACGGCGGTGGCGGCGATCCCCTCACCACGGCCGGTGAAGCCCATGCGCTCGGTCGTGGTCGCCTTGATGTTCGCCGCCGCCACGGCGATACCCAGGTCCGCGGCGACGTGCTCGCGCATACGCGGGAGGTGCGCCGCGAGACGTGGACGTTGGGCGACGATCGTGGCGTCCACGTTGACCGCCCGCCACCCGTCCGCCGCGGCTAGCGCCACGGCGTGGCGAAGCAGATCACGGCTGTCCGCGCCGGCCCAGCGCGGGTCGTCGTCCGGGAAATGGCCGCCGATGTCGCCCGCACCGATGGCACCGAACAGCGCATCAGTGACGGCGTGCAGCAGGCAGTCGCCGTCCGAATGCGCCTCCAGGCCCTGATCGTGGGGGATGGTGACGCCGCCGAGCACCAGGCGGCCGCCATCCCGGAAGCGATGAGCGTCCAGACCCTGGCCGATACGCAGATTCATGTTTCACGCCCCTCCTGGCGGGCGGCGAGCACGGCGGCCAGCAGCTCCCGGTCCGCCGTGCGTGTGAGCTTGATATTGCCGGGCTCCCCCGGCACCAGCGCCGGGTGCGCGCCGGTACGCTCCATCGCCGAGGCCTCATCGGTGGGCACGACGCCCTCGGCCACGGCCGCTTCCAGGGCAGTACGCAGGGCGCCCAGGGGAAAGAGCTGGGGCGTCTGTGCGGCCCACAGGCCGCTGCGGTCGACGGTGCCGGTGCTGTACCCGGCCTCGCCGCGCTTGAGGGTGTCGGCGACGGGGAGGGCCAGCAGTCCGCCGTCCCGGGGGTCCGCCTGCTGGATCAGTCGCTGCAGGGCCGCCGTGGAGACCGCCGGGCGCGCCGCGTCGTGGACGAGCACGCGGTCATGCGGCGAGGCACCGGCGGCGAGCAGCGCCTCCAGGGCGGCCCGTACGGAGTCGCTGCGCTCACGCCCGCCCCGGCAGCGGTACACGCGGGGGTCGCTGGCCACGGCCAACGTCGCCCAGTCCGCATCGTCGTCGGCCAGTGCGACCGCGACGCCGGCGATCTCGTCGAGGCCGAGCAGCGCCGAGACGCTCCAGTCGAGGACGGCCCGCCCCGCGAGGCGCTCGTACTGCTTGGGGCGCCCGCCGCCGTAACGGCTGCCCCGCCCCGCGGCCGGGACCGCAGCCCACAGGGGTCGAGCCCGATACGTCACCGGCATCCCCCGACGGGAGCCCGGGCCGGCGAGTGCGCCGCCGCCGGACGGCCCGTGCCGGCGGGGCCGCGGCGTGGAGTCATTCCGGGACGATTCGGCGGGTTAGGCGGGTTACCGTCGGTCACGCCCGCCGGTCACCTGGAAGAAGGTCTCGCCCTCGCCGACCATGCCGAGCTCGCGTCGGGCCCGCTCCCCGACCGCATCGAGCCCGTCCTTGAGGTCGGCGACGTCCGCCTCGAGGGCGCGGTTGCGCTCCGCGAGGCGTTCATTCTCGGCGCGCTGCTCCGCCACCCGGTCACGCAGGTGCATCACCTCCGTAACGCCGCCATCGCCGAACCACAGGCGAAACTGCAGTCCGGCGACCAGCGCAAGGAGCAAGGCGAGCAGCACGCCCCGGACCATCGTCAGCCCAGCCCGGGCAGGTTCGGGAAGGCGTCACGCCCGGCATAGCGCGCACGGTCCCCCAGCTCCTCCTCAATGCGCAGGAGCTGGTTGTACTTCGCCACCCGGTCGGAACGGCACAGCGAGCCGGTCTTGATCTGGGTGGCCGTGCTGGCCACGGCGAGATCGGCGATGGTGGTGTCCTCCGTCTCCCCCGAGCGATGGGATACCACTGCTGTATAGCCCGCATCCGCCGCCATGTCGATGGCGTCGAGGGTCTCGGTGAGGGTGCCGATCTGGTTGAACTTGATCAGGATGGAGTTGGCCACGCCCCGGTCGATGCCCTCGCGCAGGATGCGCGTGTTGGTCACGAAGAGGTCGTCGCCCACGAGCTGGACCCGGTCTCCGACACGCTCGGTGAGCCGCTGCCAGCCCTCCCAGTCGTCCTCGGACATGCCGTCCTCGATGGACACGATCGGGTACTTCTCGACCCAGCCGGCCAGGACCTCGGCGAACTCCTCGCCGGAGAAGCTGCGGCCCTCCGATTCCAGGCGGTAGACGCCGTCCTCGCAGAACTCCGAGCTCGCCGCGTCGAGGGCGATCCAGACCTGCTCTCCGGCGGTGTAGCCGGCCCGGTCCACGGCCTCCAGCAGCACCTCGATGGCAGCCTCGTTGGACGGCAGGTTCGGGGCGAAGCCGCCCTCGTCGCCCACCGCGGTGGACAGACCGCGCTCGCCGAGGATCTTCTTCAGCGCGTGAAAGATCTCGGTACCGCAGCGCAGCGCCTCGCTGAAACGGGCGAAGCCGGCGGGCATGATCATGAACTCCTGGATGTCCACGCTGTTGTTGGCGTGGGCACCGCCGTTGAGGATGTTCATCATCGGTACCGGCAGCAGGTGCTCGCCCTCCGGCGCAAGGTGGCGGAAGAGCGAACGCTCGTGATCGCCCGCGGCGGCGCGGGCGCTCGCCAGCGACACGGCGAGCAGGGCGTTGGCACCGAGCCGGCCCTTGTTGTCCGTGCCGTCGAGCTCGATGAGGCGCTCGTCGAGGGCGCGCTGATCGTCCGCGTCCATGCCCACCAGGGCCTCGCGGATGACGGTGTTCACGTTGCTCACCGCGTGGGTGACACCCTTGCCGAGGTAGCGCGCGGCGTCGCCGTCACGCAGCTCCACGGCCTCCCGTGCGCCGGTGGAGGCGCCGGAGGGAACGGCGGCCCGCCCGAAGGCGCCGCTGTCGAGCAGCACATCGGCCTCGACGGTGGGATTGCCCCGGGAGTCGAGGATCTCGCGCGCCTTGATCGCCTTGATGCTCGCCATGCCGTCGTGTTTCCTCCTGGTGCTTTCGATGATTGGGACGTATCAGCCGAGGTCGGACTCGATGAAACCGTCCGCCTTGACCTGCGTGTCCAGTGCTTTAAGCGTGACCAGCAGCTCGCGCATGCGGGGCAGCGGCCACGCGTTGGGTCCGTCGGAGAGCGCACGCTCCGGGTCCGGGTGGGTCTCCATGAACACCCCCGCCACGCCGGCGGCCACCGCCGCGCGGGCGAGCACCGGCACGAACTCCCGCTGGCCGCCGGAGGCCTTGCCCTGGCCGCCGGGGAGCTGGACCGAGTGGGTCGCGTCGAAGACCACCGGCGCCCCGCTGTCGCGCATCACCGCGAGCGCACGCATGTCCGAGATGAGGTTGTTGTAGCCGAAGGAGACGCCGCGCTCGCAGGCCATGATGCGCTCGTTGCCGGTGGCGCGGGCCTTGGAGACCACGTTGGCCATGTCCCACGGCGCCAGGAACTGGCCCTTCTTGATGTTCACGGGCAGGCCCTGGTCGGCGACGCGCTGGATGAAGTTCGTCTGCCGGCACAGGAACGCCGGCGTCTGGAGCACGTCCACCACCCCGGCGACGGCCTCGAGCGGGGTATCCTCGTGGACATCGGTAAGCACCGGCACGCCCACCTCCTCGCGCACCCGCGCGAGGATGCGCAGGCCCTCGTCCATGCCCGGGCCGCGATAGCTCTCGTGGGAGGAGCGGTTGGCCTTGTCGAACGAGGACTTGTAGATGAACGGGATGCCGAGCTCATCGGTGATGGCCTTAAGCTCGGCCGCGCTCTCCAGCGCCATCGCCTCGGACTCGACCACGCAGGGCCCGGCGATGAGAAACAGCGGCCGGTCCAGGCCGACCGGGAAGCCGCAGAGCTCGAAACCGGCCATATCTCAGACCTCCCCGTGCGCCGACGCTGCCTCGGCACCCGCGGTGCGGGCGTCGCGGTGACGTGCCGCCGCGCGGATAAAGCTGGTGAACAGCGGATGTCCGTCCCTCGGCGTGGAGGTGAACTCCGGGTGGAACTGGGATGCAACGAACCACGGATGTGAGGGTAGCTCCACGCACTCCACCAGCTCGTTGTGGCTGGACCAGCCGGACAGGCGCAGGCCCGCCTCCTCGAGGGTCCGGGCGTAGCGGTTGTTGAACTCGTAGCGGTGGCGGTGGCGCTCGCGGATGACATCCTTGCCGTAGATGTCGTGGATCAGCGAGTCGCGCAGCAGGCGCACCGACTGCGCCCCTAGGCGCATGGTGCCGCCGAGGTCGGAGTTCTCGTCACGCATCTCGGTGAGTCCGGCCTCGTTCATCCACTCGGTGATCAGGCCGATCACCGGGTGCTGCGGGTGAGTGAGGAACTCGGTGCTGTGCGCACCTTCCAGGCCCGCGGCGTTGCGCGCGAACTCGATCACCGCCACCTGCATGCCCAGACAGATGCCGAGATACGGGATGCCCTGGGTGCGGGCGTAGCCCGCGGCGGCGATCTTGCCCTCGACACCGCGCTCGCCGAAGCCACCGGGTACGAGCACCGCATCGACATCGGCGAGCATATCCGTGCCCTCGCGCTCGATCTCCTCGGAGTCCACGTAGCGGATGTTCACGCGGTTGCGGGTCTGCACCGTGGCGTGACGCAGCGCCTCGTTGAGGGACATGTACGCATCGGCGAGGTTCGTGTACTTGCCGACCATGGCGATGGTGACCTCGCCCTCCGGGTGGGCCATCACGTCCACGACCCGATGCCAGTCGGAGAGGTTGGCCGGCGGCAGCTCGAGGCCGAACCTGTCGGCGACGATATTATCCAGCCCCTGGCCGTGCAGGGCCTCGGGCACCTTGTAGATGTTGTCCACGTCGAGCACCGAGATCACCGCCGGCGGCGCGACGTTGGTGAACAGTGCGATCTTGCGGCGCTCCTCCTCCGGGATCGGGCGGGCCGCCCGGCACAGCAGGATATCCGGCTGGATACCGATGGAGCGCAGCTCCTTGACGGAGTGCTGGGTCGGCTTGGTCTTCATCTCGCCCGCCGCGCCGACGAACGGCACCAGGGTAAGGTGCACGAACAGGCAGCGCTCGGAGCCGAGCTCGGAGCCCATCTGGCGAATCGCCTCCAGGAAAGGCAGCGACTCGATGTCGCCCACCGTGCCACCGATCTCGACCAGCGCAACGTCCGCGGCGTCCGCACCCTGCTCGATGCTGCGCTTGATCTCGTCGGTGATGTGCGGGATGACCTGCACGGTGCCGCCGAGGTAATCGCCCTGGCGCTCCTTGCGGATCACCGATTCGTAGATCCGGCCGGTGGTGTAGTTGTTGTTGCGCGTCATGCGCGTGCGCAGAAAGCGCTCGTAGTGCCCCAGGTCCAGGTCGGTCTCGGCACCGTCATCGGTGACGTAGACCTCACCGTGCTGGAAGGGGCTCATGGTGCCCGGGTCCACATTGATGTAGGGATCGAGCTTCACCATGGTCACCGACAGCCCGCGGGCCTGCAGCACGCTACCCAGCGAGGCCGCCGCGATCCCCTTGCCGAGCGAGGAGACGACGCCGCCGGTGATAAAGATAAATCGCGTCATTAGAGCCTTCGAAAACCGAGGAGGAAAGAGCCCGGCACGAACCGGTCCGGAATGGCGGGAAAGTTATCAGAACCCCCGGGGTCAGACAATCCGGACCCGTCCCGGCGGGCCACCGCGCGCCGGGCGGTTGTGCGGCGCACGCATCGACCACCGGACAGCCGTTCCCGCCGGTCCGCACCATCCCCCCGGGCGCCGGCACCGGAGAGGGCCGTCTCAGAGCGCGAGCAGCGCCGCCCCCGCGACCATGGCCACGGTGATACCGGCAATCGCGACGGCGATCACGAAACGGCTCATGGACATGGGGCCCCTCCGCACCGGTCCGGATACCATGACGGAGGCGGCAACCGGTGACGACGGCGGCCGTTGGCGGGACCTGCCGCCCGTCCCGGGCAACGCGATTCGAGGCACATCCCTGGCACCCTCTGCGTATCGCTGCGTTTACCGGTCGCCCGGTGACCGCGGGGCGGCCTCGATTGCCCCCTCACGGCCACGGCTACACTGCCAATCTACGCCGGTGCCTCCCCCTGTCAATGACGCCAATCACTCACCTTCCCCCGCCATAAGCGCCCAGCCGGCGGTGACATCCGTGCCGGTGGGCAGCACCGGGCGCCAGACAGGCCACCAGCCCGCGGGCACGGCGTACTCCGTGGCGACGCCGATGCCCGGCACCGCCACGAGGACGTCGTCGAGACGCAGCACCGGCCACCAGTGCCGTTCCCAGGGGGCCAGGCCACGTTCACGGTAGAGCTCGGAGACACGCCGGCGTGGCCCGCCGGAGACGAGGCGCAGCCGCTCGCCCGGTGCCGCGACGCCACACCGCAGCGACTCGCGTATCTCCGGCGAGAGACCATGCCCGGCCGCCTCCCAGTCCAGCCGCCCCGCCGGTCCGTCGGGCACCGGCGCCGGCAGGCGGAACAGCCTGTCACGGTGGCGGCGGAGCTCGCCCTCGTCCCAGGCAAGGACGGGCTCGCGGTCCGCGGCGGCAGCCAGCAGGTCCTGCAGCCCCTGGCGCAGGCGGGCCTCGGGCGGCGGACGCATGCCGACATCGCGCAGCCACGCCCGGAGGGCGGCGTGCGCGACGGGATCGGGCGCACCGGCGAGTCCCGCCGTGGGGGCCGGCCCCGCGCCGAGGCCCAGGCGCTCCGCGGTCCAGGCCGCCAGCGCCCGGGCGTCCCGCGCGTGGCCGGCGAGGCGTCCCAGGCGGGCACCAACGCCGGGCCAGCGCGCGGCGAGCTGCGGCAGGACGGTGTGGCGGAGATAGTTGCGATCCCGCGTGAGCTCGGCGTTGTCCGGATCGTCCACCCACTCCAGTCCGCGTGCCCGGGCGTAGGTGTCGATGGCCTCCCGGGGCCAGGCCAGCAGGGGGCGGATCAGGGTCAGCGGGCCGAGGGGCCGGGACGGCGCGATCCCGGTCAGACCCTCGACGCCGCTGCCGCGGAGCAGTCGAAGCAGGACGGTCTCGGCCTGGTCGTCGGCGTGGTGGGCCGTGGCCACCACCGCGCCCCCGGGGAGCAGGCGCTGGAAGGCGTCGTAGCGGGCGGCCCGGGCCCGGGCCTCGAGATCGCCGCCCGGCACGACCCCGACGCGGCAACTATGGAAGGCGAGCCCGCGGCGTTCCGCCGCCGCCGCACAGAAACGGGCCCAGGCGGCGCTGTGCGTCGCCAGGCCGTGGTCGACGTGGACCACGCCGGCGGCGATGCCGGCACGGGCGGCGAGGTCCAGCAGGACGATGGAGTCACGACCGCCGCTGACGGCCAGGTAGAGGGGGCAATCCCCGACGAGCCGGCGGACCGCCTCGGCAAAGACGTCCGGCCCGAGCGGGATCACGGGATCACTCGCGGAAGCGGCCCAGCCCCATGAGCCGCTCGTAGCGCTGCGCCACCAGGTCCTCGGTGGACAGCCCCCGCAGCGTGGAGAGCTGCTCGTGGAGCACGCCGTCGAGGGCCTGAGCGGCGGCGCTCCAGTCGCGGTGGACGCCGCCCAGCGGTTCGGTGATCACCTCGTCCACCAGGCCGAGCTCACGCAGGCGTTCGGCGTTGATGCCCATGGCCTCGGCGGCGGCGGGGGCCTGCTCGGAGTCCTTCCACAGGATAGAGGCGCAGCCCTCCGGGGAGATCACCGAGTAGGTGCTGTACTGGAGCATCAGCACGCGATCGCCCACGCCGATGGCAAGCGCGCCGCCGGAGCCACCCTCGCCGATGACGGTGCACACGATGGGCGTGCGCAGCCGCGACATGACCTGCAGGTTGTGGGCGATGGCCTCGCTCTGGCCACGCTCCTCCGCGTCCACGCCGGGATACGCCCCCGGGGTGTCGATGAAGGTGAGCACCGGCATGCGGAAACGCTCGGCCATCTCCATGAGGCGCTCCGCCTTGCGGTAGCCCTCCGGCCGCGGCATGCCGAAGTTGCGGCGGATCTTCTCGCGGGTGTCGCGGCCCTTCTGCTGGCCGATCACCATCACCGGCTCGCCGCGATAGCGCGCGAGCCCGCCGACGATGGCGGGGTCGTCGGCAAAGCTGCGGTCGCCGTGGAGCTCCTCGAAATCGGTGAACAGCCGCTCGGCGTAGTCGAGGGTGTAGGGGCGCTGCGGATGGCGGGCAAGCTGGGCGATCTGCCAGGGGGTCAGGCTGGAGAAGATCTGCTCGGTGAGCTGCCGGCTCTTCGCCTGGAGCCGCGCGATCTCCTCGCTGATGTTCACATCGGCGTCGTCGCCGACGTAGCGCAGTTCCTCGATCTTGGCCTCGAGCTCTGCAATGGGACGCTCGAATTCGAGAAAATTCAGACTCATCGCTGCCCGTTCCGCAACACTGCCGACACAAGGCGCACGACTATAACACGCCAGCGCCGGCGGCGGAGGCATGGCGATTCACAGCATCGCCATGCCCTGCGGCACCGTGGCTCAATACTCCACGCGGACGGCGCCCTCGCCCGTCAGCCCGCCGAGACGGCGGAGCAGCTCGTCGGTGGGCCGCACGCGCCACTGCTCGCCGAGCCGGATCGCGGCCCGGGCATCGTTGCCGTGGTAGTCCACCACAACCGGGCATTTTCCGTCGCGATAGGCGCTCAGGGTGTCGCGCAGGGCCGGCACGAAGCCATTGCCGGCACCGGCGGCGTCGACACCGAGCACCAGCCGGCGGGCGAAGCGCTCGCGGGCCTCGCCGATGTCCATGACCGTCTCCGCGGAAACACGGTAACCGTCACTGAACTCGTCGTAGCCGAGATCGCCCTGCACCACCAGCAGCGCATCCTTGACCAGCAGGTGGCGGAAGCGCTCGTAGGTCTCCGGGAAGAGCACCGCCTCCAGCCGCGCGGTGCGGTCGTCCAGGGTGAGTGCGGCCAGGCGCCCGCCGGACTGCGTCACGCGCACGCGCATGCCCACCAGCAGCCCGGCCACGGTGACGCGGTTCTCCCCGGAGCGGCGCCGGCCGCCGCCGTTGCCATTGCCGGTAGCGGTGGCGGTGACGCCGTTGCCGGTGGCCAGCTGGTTGAGCCGGCCGGTGACGAAGGAGCGGATGTCCGGCTCGTACTGCTCGATGGGGTGGCCGGTGAGGTAGAGCCCCAGGATCTCCTTCTCCGCGGCGAGGCGCTCCTGCTCCTCCCATTCGGGCTGCGGCGGGCGCGGGACGGCCACCGCGGCCTCGCTGTCACCGCCGGAGCCGCCGAGGCCGAAGAGGTCGTCCTGGCCGGTGGCGGCATTGCGGCTGGTCTGCTCCGCGGCCTGCAGCGCCTCGGGGAGATAGTGCATGGCCGTCGCCCGGTTCTCGCAGATGCTGTCCAGGCTGCCGGAGCGGATCAGCGCCTCGATCACGCGCTTGTTCAGCCGCCGCAGGTCGACGCGGGCGCACAGGTCGAAGAGGTCCTCGAAGGGGCCGTTGGCCTCGCGCTCGGCGATCAGGCCCTCGATGGCGGCGTGGCCGACGCCCTTCACCGCGCCCAGGCCGTAGACGATGGTGCGGTCGTCGCGGGCACGGAACATCCAGTCCGAGCGGTTGACGTCCGGCGGCTCCACGGACAGGCCCATGGAGCGGCACTCCTCGATGAAGGTCACCACCTTGTCGGTGTTATCCATGTCCGAGGACAGCACCGCCGCCATGAACGGCGCCGGCTCGTGGGCCTTGAGCCACGCGGTCTGGTAGGAGAGCAGCGCGTACGCGGCGGAGTGGGACTTGTTGAAGCCGTAGCCAGCGAACTTCTCCATCAGGTCGAAGATCGCCTCGGCGTGGTCGTGGGACAGGCCGCGCTCGGTCGCCCCCGCCATGAACAGCTCGCGCTGCTTGGCCATCTCGGAGGCCTTCTTCTTGCCCATGGCGCGGCGCAGCAGGTCGGCACCGCCGAGACTGTAGCCGGCGAGCACCTGGGCGATACGCTGGACCTGCTCCTGGTAGAGGATGACACCGTAGGTGGGCTTGAGGATCGGCTCCAGGTCGTCGTGGTGGAGCTCGGCGGTGGGATACGCCACCGGCGTGCGCCCGTGCTTGCGGTCGATGAAGTCCTCGACCATGCCGGACTGCAGCGGGCCGGGGCGGAACAGGGCCACCAGCGCGACGATGTCCTCGAAACTGTCCGGCTGCAGCCGCCGGATGAGGTCCTTCATGCCCCGGGACTCGAGCTGGAAGACCGCCGTGGTCTTGCACGCCTTGAGCAGGTCAAAGCTGTCACGGTCGTTCAGCGGGATGGCGGAGATGTCCAGCGCCGCCTCGCCGCGCTCGGCGCGGATGGCGTTCACCGCCTTCACCGTCCAGTCGATGATGGTGAGCGTGCGCAGGCCAAGGAAGTCGAACTTCACCAGGCCCACGGCCTCGACGTCGTCCTTGTCGTACTGGGTGGCGAGACCGCCGCCACCGGGCTCGCAGTACAGCGGCGCGAAGTCGGTGAGCGCGGAGGGCGCAATCACCACGCCGCCGGCGTGCTTGCCGACGTTGCGCGACATGCCCTCGAGCTTGCGCGCCATGTCGATGAGGGTCTGGACCTCCTCGTCGTCGTTGTAGAGGTTCCGGAGGTCCTCCTCCTGCTCCAGCGCCTTGTCGAGGGTCATGCCCAGCTCGAAGGGCACGAGCTTGGCGATACGGTCCACGTAGCCGTAGGGATGGCCGAGCACGCGACCGACGTCGCGCACGACCGCGCGCGCGGCCATAGTGCCGTGGGTGGCGATCTGCGAGACCTTGTCGCGGCCGTACTTCTCGGCGACGTACTCGATCACCGCATCGCGCTTCTCCATGCAGAAGTCGACGTCGAAGTCGGGCATGGACACGCGCTCGGGGTTGAGGAAGCGCTCGAAGAGCAGGTCGTAGCGCAGCGGGTCGAGGTCGGTGATGTCCAGTGCGTAGGCCACCAGGGAGCCGGCACCGGAGCCACGCCCCGGCCCCACCGGGATGTCGTTCTCCTTCGCCCAACGGATGAAGTCGGCGACGATGAGGAAGTAGCCGGGGAAACCCATCTGCTCGATCACGCCGAGCTCGTGCCTCAGCCGCGACTCGTAGCGCTCCCGGGTCGCCGCCGGGTCCGGGTCGTCCGCGGTGATGATCCGCTCCAGGCGCCGCTCGAGCCCCTGCCGCGCCTCGGCGGCGAGGTACTCGTCGATGCTCATGCCCTCGGGCACCGGGAACTCCGGCAGGACGTTCTGATCGAGAGTCAGCGTCAGGTTGCAGCGCCGGGCGATCTCGACGGTGTTCTCGATGGCCTCGGGGATGTCGGCGAACTGTTCGGCCATCTCCTCCGGCGTGCGCAGGTACTGCTCCGGGCTGTAGTGCCGCGGCCGGCGCTTGTCGTCGAGGGTCCGGCCGTCGTGGATACACACCCGGGCCTCGTGGGCCTCGAAGTCCCCCACCTCCAGGAAGCGCACGTCGTTGGTCGCCACCACCGGCGTACCGGTCTCCGCGGCGAGGGCCACCGCGGCGTGGACGTGATCCTCGTCACCGGGGCGGCCGGTGCGCTGGAGCTCCAGGTAGTAACGCCCGGGGAAGTGCTCCTGCCAGAAGGCCAGCCGCTCACGTGCCTCGTCGTCATGGCCGGCGAGCAGCGAACGTCCGACGTCGCCCTCGCGGCCGCCGGAGAGCACGATCAGGCCCTCCGGCCAGCGCGCCAGCCAGTCGCGCTCCACCAGCGGGATGCCGCTGTCCTGGCCGTGGAGATAGCTCTCGGTGAGCAGCCGTGTGAGCGAACCGTAGCCGGCGTCCGTGGCGCACAGCAGCGTCGCCCGGGCATGTCCCTCCGGCGACGCCGGATCAGCGATGCGGATGTCCGCGCCGATGATCGGCTTCACCCCGGCCGCCAGCGCCGCCTGGTAGAACTTCACCATGCCGAAGAGATTGCCCTGGTCGGTGATGGCCACCGCGGGCATACCGGCGTTCGCACAGGCCTCCATCAGCGGCTTGATGCGGACCACGCCGTCGATGAGCGAGAACTCGGTGTGCAGGTGCAGGTGTACGAAGCGCGCAGTCATCGGTCGGTCGACCTCGTTGGGGCATGTCGTGCGGGGCGCAGGGCCCCCTCAGAGTGTACTGCCGGTGGTGTCCCGGACCAATCGTTCCGCCGCCTCGCGGACCGGGCGGAACGAGTGGCGGTGCAGCGGACAGGGCCCGAGCCGGGCCAGCGCGGCGAGATGCTCGCGGGTGCCGTAGCCCTTATGCCGGGCAAAGCCGTAGCCGGGATGGGCCTCCTCCAGCGCCACCATCTCCGCATCCCGCGCCTGCTTGGCGAGGATGGAGGCCGCAGCGATGGCGGGGACGCCGGCGTCGCCACCGACGACCGGCTCCGCCGGGCAGTCCAGCGGCGGGCACTCGCGGCCGTCCACCAGGGCGAAATCCGCCGGCGGGCTCAGCGCCGCCAGGGCGCGACGCATGGCGAGGAAGGTCGCCTCGCGGATGTTGAGCGTGTCGATCTCGCCGACCTCGGCACGGCCCAGCCCCCAGGCCAGGGCCTCGCCGCGGATGCGCTCGGCCAGCACCTCCCGCCGCCGGGCGGACAGGGTCTTGGAGTCGGCCACGCCGTCGATCCCCGCCGGCGGCAGGATCACCGCGGCGGCCACCACCGGTCCGGCGAGGGGGCCGCGGCCGACCTCGTCGACGCCGGCGGGCCGGGCGGCGGTCCGGGCAAACTCGAAACCCGCCTGTGCACTCATGTCAGCGTCGCCTCCACGGCATCCGCCGCGCGCTCGTCGGCGCCACGGCACAGCGTCTCGTGGAAGGCGCGGAAACGCTCGCCGAGCGCCGCGGCGGCGGCCGGGTCGTCCAGCCAGCCGGTCACCGCGGCGGCCAGGGCCCCGGGCGTCGCTGCCTCCTGGATGTACTCCGGCACCACGGCCTCCCCGGCGAGCAGGTTGGGCAGCGAGAAATGCCGCGTACTCACCAGTCCGAGGCGGCGCACCAGCCAGGCCGTCGCCGGGGCGACCCGGTAGGCGACGACCATCGGGCGCTTGAGCAGCATGGCCTCCAGGGTCGCCGTGCCGGAGGCGGTGAGCACCACATCCGCCGCCCCCATGACGGTCGCCGCGTCGCCCTCGACGAGACGCACGGCGTCAGCGACACCGACCTTGTCCAGTACCTCCCGGAAACGGGCCGCGAGTGCCGGGGTCGCCATGGGCGCGAGCACGGTGAGTCCCGGGCGCGCCCGACGCAGCCGTTCCACCGCCTGTGCGAACAGCGTGCCCAGGCGTTCGAGCTCCCCCATCCGGCTGCCCGGCAGCACCGCGAGCACGGTGGCGTCGGCGTCCACGCCGAGGGCCGCACGGTAGCCCGCAGTATCGGTCTCCATCGGGAAGCGGTCCGCCGCCGGATGGCCGACGAAGCTCACCGGCACCTCGTGCGCCCGGTAGAACTCGGCCTCGAAGGGCAGCAGCGTAAGCATGCGGTCCACCGACCGGGCGATGCCGCGCACGCGCCCCTGCCGCCACGCCCACACCGAGGGACTGACGTAGTGCACGGTGCGCACCCCGCGCTGTCGCAGCCGGCGAGCGAGCCCGAGATTGAAGTCCGGGGAATCGATGCCGATGAACACGTCCGGCGGATCGGCACTCAGGCGCCGGACGAGGTCCCGGCGCACCGCAAGCAGCCGCGGCAGGTGACGCAGCACCTCGACCAGCCCCATCACGGAGAGCGTCTCCAGCGGATAGAGGCTCTCCAGCCCCTCCGCCGCCATCGCCGGGCCGCCGATGCCCTCGAACCGGACCCCGGGGTGACGGCGTGCGAGCGCACGCATCAGCCCGGCTCCGAGCAGGTCCCCCGAGAGCTCGCCCGCCACCAACGCCACGCGCTGCATGGCGGGCACTAGCGGATGATGCCGCGGCGGCTGTCGCGCACGAACCCGGCCAGGGTCGCGACCGCCGGCTCGGAAGCCCCCTCCAGGGCGGCAACGGCATCCTCGGCGCGCAGGCCCTTGCGGTAGAGCGTCCGGTAGGCGGCCTTGAGCGCGCGCACGGCGTCCCGGGAGAAGGCGTGGCGGCGCAGACCCTCCACGTTCAGGCCCCGGGGCGTGGCCCGCTGGCCGGCGGCCATGACGAACGGCGGCACGTCCCGGTCGACATGGGCACCAAAGGCGAGGAAGCCGTGGGTGCCGAGCCGGCAGAACTGGTGCACCAGCGCATAGCCGCCGAGTATGACGAAGTCCCCGACCTCGACGTGGCCGGCGAGCGAGGCGTTGTTGGCGAAAATGGTATGGCTGCCGATGAGGCAGTCGTGGGCGATGTGGCAGTACGCCATGATCCAGTTGTCGTCGCCCACGCGGGTGACACCGCCGCCCTCCCCGGTGCCGCGGTTGATGGTGACGAACTCGCGGATCGTATTGCCGTGGCCGATCTCGAGGGTCGAGTGCTCGCCCGAGAACTTCTTGTCCTGGGGCTCCTCGCCGACGGAGGCGAACTGGAAGATGCGGTTGTCCCGGCCGATGCGCGTCGGCCCATGGATCACCACGTGGGGGCCGACCCAGGTCCCGGCATCGATGCTGACCTCCGCACCGACGATGCTGTACGCCCCGACCGTCACGCCCTCGGCGATACGCGCCGAGGGATCGATCACCGCCGTGGGATGGATATCGCTCACACTTCCCTCATCGTGCAGCGGATCTCGGCGCTGGCGGCGACCGCACCGTCCACCCGGGCCTCCACGGCGAACATCCAGATCCCGCGCATGTTGCGGTTGAACCGCGCCTCCAGCGTCAGGCAGTCACCGGGCTCCACCGGGCGCTTGAACTTCGCCTTGTCGATGCCGACGAGATAGAAGAGCTTGGAGTCGTCGGGCGTGACCTGCTGGGTGCGGAATGCCAGCAGCCCGCAGGCCTGGGCCAGGGCCTCCAGGATGAGCACTCCGGGCATCACCGCGCGCTGCGGGAAGTGGCCCTGGAAGAAGGGCTCGTTGACGGTGACGTTCTTGATCGCCTCGATCGACTCGCCGGGCACGCACTCGCGCACCCGGTCGACGAGCAGGAACGGATATCGGTGCGGGAGGTAGTTCTTGATCTCGTGGCAGTCCATCCCCGCCGCAGTGTCGCTGTGTGTCATGAGTCCTTCCGTTCGTCCGGTTCCGACGCCGCCAGGCGCCGCTCTAGCTCGCGCAGGCGCCGTGCCATGGCGTCGAGCTGGTTGAAACGCGCTGCATTGCGGCGCCACTCCCGTGCCGTAGCCATGGGCGTGCCCGACGCGTAGACGTCCGCGTTGCGTATGTCGTGGGTGACGCGGGCCATGCCCATCACCACGGTGCCGTCGGCGATGTGGAGGTGCCCGTTGATGCCGGCCCCCCCAGCCACCGTCACCCCACGGCCAATGTGGGTGCTGCCCGCCACCGCGGAGCAGCCGGCCATCACGGAATGCGCCCCCACGTGGCAGTTGTGCGCCACCTGCACGAGGTTGTCGATCTTCACGCCCTCGGCGATGACGGTGTCATCCAGCGCGCCGCGATCGACGGTGGAGTTGGCGCCGATCTCGACGTCGTCGCCGAGGATCACCCGCCCCAACTGGGGCACCTTTTCCCAGCGCTCGCCGTCGCGGGCGAAGCCGAAGCCATCGGCGCCGATCACCGCGCCGCCGTGCACGATCACGCGATCACCGAGGCGGCAGTCAGGGTAGATCACCGCCGCCGACATGATCCGGCAGTCCGCGCCGAGCACACTGGCCGCGCCGACCACGGCGTTCGCCGCGATCACGCAACGCGGCCCGATCACGGCGCCCGCCTCCACCACCGCACCGGCGGCGACATGGGCGCTGGCGTCCACCTGTGCCTCCGGCGCCACGCAGGCCTGCGGATGGATGCCCGCCGGCCGTTCGCGCTCGGGGTGCAGCAGCCGCGCCGCCCGCGCGAACATCAGGTGCGGATTGTCGGCGATCAACGCAGCGGAAACCAGCCCCGCCGCATCCTCGCGCAGGATTACCGCCGAGGCGCGCGTATCCGCGAGCTCGTCACGGTGGCGGTCGCCGGTGAAGAAGCCGATCGCCCCCGGTCCGGCATTCCCCAGCGACGCCACCCGGTCGATGCGTATGTCGCCGTCGCCCCGCAGGCCGCAGCCGGTCGCCTCGGCCAGCTCGCGGAGCGTCATTGAGCTGCTCGCGTTCACGAAAGTCCCTTTGCCCGGGCGGCGTCATCCGCCCTGCTGGTTGCGCTCGAACTCCTTGCGGAGGCGCTCGATGATGCGGTCCGTGATATCCACCGCGTCGCTGGCGTAGATCACACCGTCACTGACGACCAGGTCGTAGTCCTGACGCTTGGCGTAGTCGCTCACCGTCTGGAGGATGCGCCGCTGGAGCTCGCCGAGCTCCTCGTTGCGACGCATGTTGAAGTCCTCGCGGAACGCCTCCTGGGTGCGCTGGATATCACGGCGCAACGAGACGATCTGTCGCTGCAGCGACTGGCGGTCCGACTCGCTCATCGAGGCGTTGTCCTGCAGGCGCTGCTCCAGCGAACGGAGCTTCTCCTGCATCGACACGATCTCCTGGTCGCGGGGCGCAAACTCCTTCTCGAGCTTGCGCCGGGCCGCATCCGCCTGCGGGGCGTTGTTGGAGACCTTGGCCGGATTGACGAACCCGATCTTGATCTCCGCCGCCCCCGCCGGCAGCGCGAACGCCAGCCCGGCGGCAAGCGCCGTGACCAGTACCGCGCCCGTCACACGGCGGTGCCGCATGGCCGGCGCCGGCCTAGAAGAACGTGCCCAGAGAGAACTGGAAGAACTGCTTATCATCATTGGACTCTTCATTAAGCGGCCGCGCCACGCTCATCGTCAGCGGTCCCAGCGGCGAATACCAGATCATGCCGAGACCCGCCGAATAGCGCAGGTTCCCGAGGTCCACATTCTCGTCATAGGTGTAATACACCTGACCCGCGTCCACGAACGTGGTGAACCGGAAGCTGCTGTCCTCGCTGCCGGGCGGCGGGAAACGCAGCTCCGCGGTACCCAGCACCCGGGCGTTGCCGCCGATGGGATCGTCGTTCTCGTCCCGCGGGCCCAGCGAGTTGCCGTCGAAGCCGCGGACGGTGGATATGCCACCGGCGAAATAGTTCTCGAAGAACGGGAGCCGGCTGTTCGTACCGTAGCCATCGCCGTACGCCACCGAGCCCTCCAGGGCCAGGGTGAGCCAGTCGGCAAGGGCCTGGTAACGACGATGGCTGTAGCTGGCCTTGTAGTACTCGAGCTCGCTGCCGGGGATCGCCGCGGTCAGGCTCGCGGTCTGCTGACTGCCCTCGGAGGGGAAGACTGCGCGATTGCGCGTGTCGTGGGTCCACGAAAGCGCCACCCGGTAGGTGGTGTTCTGCTTGCCGTAGTCATTGACGAAGGACTGCTGGATATCCGTGGGCTCGTCGTTGAGGGTCAGATCCAGGTTCTCGACCTCCAGGTCCGCGCCGATGGTGTCGTTGCTCGACACCGGCAGGTTATACCCGTAGGTGCCGGTGATGCTCTTGACACCGTAATCGGAGAGGTCCGCCTCGCTGGCGTCGGTATCGCGATAGGCGAGGCTGACATTCCGGTCGATGCCGGAGGTCGTGTAGAAACGGTCGAGGTACGACAGGCGATAGACGGTGTTGGAGCTGTCGTTATTGGCATTGAACGCCAGCCGGTCGCCGGAACCGAAGACGTTGTCCTGCTGAACGCCGAAGTTCAGCAGCAGCCCCTGGGACGTGCCGTAGCCGATACCGGCCTTGATGCTGCCGGACAGGCGCTCCTTGACGGACACGTCGACATCCACCTGGTCGCGACTGCCGGACACCCGCGGCGTCTCGATCGAGACGTCGTCGAAGAAACCGAGGCGGTTGAGACGGTTGCGGGACTCGGAGACGTCCTCGGTGGACAGCCAGGCGCCCTCGTACTGACGCAGCTCACGGCGGATGACGTTGTCCCGGGTGGTCTCGTTGCCGCTGATGTTGATCTGGCGGACGTATACCCGCTCGGCCGGATCAACATAGATGGTGACATCCACCGTGCCCTCGTCCTCGTTGACCTCCGGCACCGGGTTGATGTTCGCGAAGGCGTAGCCGCGCTCACCGAGCTTGTCCCGCAGCGCCTCCGCGGTGGAGACGACCTGGGAACGGGAATAGAGCGCCCCGGGCTTGAGCTCGACAAGCTTGCGCAGCGTCTCCTCCGGGTAGATCAGGTCACCGGCGAGTTTCACCTCGCCGACGCGGAACTGCTCGCCCTCGTCGAGGTTGACCGTGACGTGGATGCGCCGCCGGTCCGGGCTGATGGAGACCTGGGTCGAGGTAATGGTGAAGTTCACGAATCCGCGATCCTGGTAGTAGGAGCGCAGACGCTCGAGGTCGCCGGCGAGACGCTGACGCGAGTACCGGTCGGCGTCCGAGAAGAAGCGGTACCACGGCACCGGCCCCATCTCGAAGGTATCGCGCAGGGTGTCGTCGTCGAAGGCGGAATTGCCGACGAACTGGATCTCCTGGACCGCCGCGGGTTCCCCCTCCTTCACGTCCAGGCGGACGCTAACGCGGTTGCGCGGCAGTGGCGAGACGGTGCTCTCGACCTCGACGTCGTAATAGCCGAGGGAGAAGTACTGCTGGCGCAGCTCGCGCTGCACCTGGGTGAGCAGCGACCGGTCCAGGGTCTTGCCCTTGGCCAGCCCGGCGCCCTCCAGGGCCTTGAGCAGGTCGTCGTCGCCCATCTCATTGTTGCCGTGGAGCTCGATACGCGCGATGGCGGGGCGTTCCGCGACGTCGACGACGAGGACGTTGCCGTCACGGCGCAGCGTCACGTCCTGGAAGAAGCCGGTGTCGTAGAGCGAGCGGATGGCCGAGGCGGCCTGCGAGCCGGTCACCCGGTCCCCCACCTGGACGGGCAGGTAATTGAACACGGTACCCGCCGAGATGCGACGCAATCCCTCGACGCGAATGTCGTCCACCTGGAACGGCTCCATGGCGGCCGCCTGCCCCATCACCGCGGCAAGCGCCAGTGCAAGTAGCGATTTACGCATTCGCTCGTCGATTCCCTATCAGCTCGGCCCGAACAATCGGGCAATGTCGTTGTAGAAGGCCACCGCCATCAGCAGCCCGAGCAGCGCGAGCCCCACCTGCTGCCCGACGGCCTGGGCGGCCTCCGACAGCGGCCGCCCCCGCACCCATTCGAGCGCATTGAACATCAGGTGCCCCCCGTCGAGCACCGGCACCGGCAGCAGGTTCAGCACCCCCAGGCTGATGCTCACGATGGCGAGAAACCGCAGAAACGGTACCACACCCAGCTGAGCGGATTGCCCCGCATACTGAGCGATATTGATGGGCCCGCTCAAGTTCTTCACCGAGGCCTCCCCGGTGATCATCTGCCCGAGCATCTTCACGGTGAGCGCGCTCGCACGCCACGTCTCCCCCGCCGCGACACCCACGGCGGCCAGCGGGCCGTACTGGATCGTCTGCTGCATGCGCTCGAGCGAGCTGCGGTCGAAACGCGGCGATACCCCGAGGCGGCCGATCGGGCCCTGGGCGGAGTCGACCTGGGCCAGCGTCACCGCCACCTCCCGGGGTTCGCCGTCGCGCTCGACCGACAGCGTCACGGACTCGCCGGGCCGGGCGCGGACATAATCGACCAGCCTTGCCCAGTCCGGCATGGGCGTGCCGTCGACCGCCTCGATGCGGTCGCCCGGCTGCAGCCCGGCACCCGCGGCGGGACCATCCGGCATGACCGAGTCGATCACGGGCTCGATACGCGGGCGCCAGGGCTGCATGCCCAGCGCGGCGAGGATATCCGGATTCTCCCCCACCGGACCGATCGCCGCGACGTCCAGGCTGTGACTCCGGCGCGGGCCGTCCTCGCCGGCCACCGTGGTCACCGCCAGGTCCGGGTTGCCGGGCCCCAGGGAGAGGATCTGCATGAGCACGTCGTCCCAGGTGCGGGTATCCTCGCCGCCCACGGCGACGATGCGCTCGCCGGACTGCAGGCCCGCCGCGGCGGCGGGCGTGTCCGGCTCGACCTGGCCGATCACCGGCTTCATCGCCGTAGTGCCGGTCACGAAGATCGCCCAGTAGGCGAGCACGGCGAAGATGAAGTTGAACCCCGGCCCGGCGAAGAGGATGGCGTTGCGCACCCACAGCGGCTGGCGATTGAACGCCCGGTGACGCTCCTGCTCGGGAACGTCGCCCTCGCGCTCGTCGAGCATCTTGACGTAGCCGCCCAGCGGTATCGCCGAGATCGCGTACTCCGTGCCGTCATGGCCCTGGCGGCGCCAGACGATGCGGCCGAAGCCCACAGAGAAGCGCAGCACCTTGACCCCGAGGCGCCGCGCCACCCAGAAGTGACCGAACTCGTGAACCGTGACCAGCAGGCCCAGGGCCACGGCGAAGGCAATGATACTGGTGAGCACGCTCATCGGCGCCCTCCACGGTCGATAGTCGCCTCGGCGGCGCGGCGCGCACGCGCGTCCGCCGCCATTACCTGTTCGAGCGAGGTCACCGGCTCCGCCGGCACCGCGGCCAGGGTCGACTCGACCACGTCCGCGATCGCCATGAAGCCGAGCCGGCGGCCCAGAAACGCCGCCACGGCGACCTCGTTGGCCGCGTTGAGCACCGCCGGGGCCGAGCCGCCCTCGCGCAGCGCCGCCACGGCCAGGCCGAGGCAGGGAAAGCGCGCCGGCTCCGGCGGCTCGAACTCCAGCCGGGCGACGGCGAAGAGATCCAGCGGCGTCACCCCGGCGGCGATCCGCTCCGGCGCGGCCAGGGCGTGGGCGATGGGGGTACGCATGTCGGGATTGCCGAGCTGTGCCAGCACGGAGCCGTCGACGTACTCCACCAGGGAGTGCACCACGCTCTGTGGGTGAATGACCACTTCCACCGCCGACGGTTCCAGACCGAAGAGCAGACAGGCCTCGATGTACTCCAGGCCCTTGTTCATCATGGTTGCGGAATCCACCGAGATCTTGCGCCCCATATCCCAGTTGGGATGGGCGCAGGCCTCCTCCGGCGTCACCCGCGACAGGCTCGCCGGGTCCCGGGTGCGGAACGGCCCCCCGGAGGCGGTCAGCAGCACCCGCCGGACCCCGCTGCCGGCCGCGCCGTCGTGGCCATACGACGGCGGCAGGCACTGATAGATGGCGTTGTGCTCACTGTCCACCGGCAGCAGCTCTGCACCACCCCGGCGCGCCGCCTCCAGCAGCAGCGGACCGGCCACCACCAGGGACTCCTTGTTGGCAAGCAGCACCCGGCAGCCCCGCTCGACGGCCGCCACGGTGGGCGCGAGCCCCGCGGCACCGACGATCGCCGAGACCACCGTATCCGCCGGGCCATCCCGGACCGCGGCCACCAGCCCGGCCTCGCCGGCGAGCACGGCCGGCGCACCGGGGCCGTCGCCCAAGGCCCGGGACAGGGCCCGGGCCGCCTGCGGATCGGCCATGACCGCGACCTCGGGACAATGATGCCGGCACAGCGCCGCCATCGCCTCGACATTACGCGAGGCAGTGAGCGTATGTACGTGGAAACGCTCCGGATGACGGTCAACGACATCGAGCACGCTGGTACCGATGGATCCGGTCGCACCGAGAACGGTCACCTCACGCATGCGCGCCTCCGGCGAGCACGAAGGCCGCCACCGCCACCACCGGTGCCGCCGCGAGCAGCGCATCGATCCGGTCGAGCAGTCCCCCGTGACCGGGCAGCATCTGGCCGCTGTCTTTCAGGCCGCGCTGGCGCTTGAGCATGCTCTCGAAGAGATCGCCGACAATGCTCAGGGCGATCGTCACCACCCCCGCCACGGGCAGCCAGGGCGAGAACGGCAGCCGGCCCTCGCCGGGGATCCAGTCACCCAGCAGCGCAACGAGCGCCGCGGCGGCCAGGCCCAGCACCAGCCCCCCGCCCACGCCGGCCCAGGTCTTCCCCGGGCTGATCGTCGGGGCGAGCCGCCGGCGCCCCCACCGGCGCCCGGCGAAATAGCCGCCGATATCGCCGCCCCAGACCAGCACCAGCAACACCGTGAGCCAGACCGGGGCCGCCGTGGTCTGGATCTCGACCACCATGATCGCGCCACACGCCGCGGCCAGGGTCGCCACGCCGGCAATCGCGTCGAGCCCGTCGTGCGGCGGCAGCCGTCCGCCACTGCGCGCGAACGCGGTGAGCCGGGCGACGGGCAGGGCCCACCAGGCAAGGGTGATACCGGCGAGCACGCCGCCCCGGGTAATCACTGCCGAGGCCCACCACGCGAGTCCGCAGGCGAGCGCACAGGCGAGGGTGTATAGCGCCCGGCCACGGCACGTCGTCAGCCCGGCAAGCCGGGACCACTCCCAGCCGGCCGCCGTCATGACCGCGATCACCGCGACCCCGAGCACCCAGGACGGTGCCCCCCACACCAGCCAGACGGCCAGGGGGGCCAGGATCACGGCGGTGAGCACGCGCGTCCTAAGCACGGCCGTCAGATCCCAGCTGCTCGGCGGTCATGCCGAAACGCCGCTGACGGCCGCGGAACCATGCCAGCGCCTCGTCCAGGGCATCCGCGCCGAAATCCGGCCAGAGCACGTCGCAGAAGTAGAGTTCGGTATAGGCAAGCTGCCAGATGAGGAAGTTGCTGATACGCCGCTCGCCGCCGGTGCGGATGAACAGGTCCGGCTCAGGCAGGTCGGCGAGGCAGAGCTCGCCGGCCAGTGTCCGTTCGTCGACAGCGTCGGCGTCCAGGCTGCCCTCGGCCACACGGGCAGCGAGGCGGTGCGCGGCGCGGGCGATGTCCCAGCGCCCGCCGTAGCCGACAGCGACGTTGACGGTCAGCGCCTCGTTGCCGGCGGTACGCCGCGCCGCGTCCGCCATGCGTTCGCGAAGCGCCCCGGCAAGGCGCTCGTGATCGCCGATGAAGCGCAGGCGCACGCCATTCTCGGCAAGACGTCCCGTCTCGCGCTCCAGTGCGCGCAGGAACAGCTCCATGAGCATGCGCACTTCGCCCGGCGGGCGGCGCCAGTTCTCGCTACTGAAGGCGAACAGGGTCAGGCAGGGAATCCCCCGGTCAAGGCAGTATTCCACCGTTCGGCGTGCGGCCTCGGCACCGGCACGGTGGCCCTGGTGCCGCGGGCGCCCACGCCCGGCGGCCCAGCGCCCGTTGCCGTCCATGATGATGGCGATGTGCCGCGGTTTGACCCCGTCGTCGGGGCCCGGCTTGTGGGATTCGCGGTCTGCCGCTGTCATTATATCTCCACGGGTCGGGAAGACGGCCGGCGCCGCCGCAACGGCGGAAGGCGGCCAGCCGGAGGCCGCGGCCGCATCCTGTCGCCCGCGTCGGCGGGGACGCCCGAGCCGGGGATCAGATCTCCATGAGCTCCGCTTCCTTGTCGCGCAGCAGCTCGTCCACCTCCGCGATGCGCCGGTCGGTGATCTTCTGGATCTCGTCCTCGCCGTGCTTGCGGTCGTCGTCGGTGATCTCCTTGTCCTTGGCGAGGGACTTGAGATCGGCGTTCGCGTCGCGGCGGATGTTGCGGACCGCCACACGGGCCTGCTCGGCCTCGCCGCGGACGATCTTGATGAGATCCTTGCGCCGCTCCTCGGTCAGCGGCGGCAGCGGGATGCGGATGACCGCCCCGGCGGAGTTCGGCGTGAGCCCGAGGTCGGACTCCATGATCGCCTTCTCCACCGGCTGGATCATGTTCTTCTCGTAGGGCGTGACCACCAGCGTGCGCGCGTCGCTCGCGGTGATGTTGGCCACCTGGTTGAGCGGCACCTGCGCGCCGTAGTAGGAGACGGTCACGTGGTCGAGCAGACTGGTGTGGGCACGGCCGGTGCGGATCTTGTGGAAGTCGTGGTTGAGATTCTCCACGCTCTTGGCCATGCGCTGGTCGGCGTCTTTCCGGATCTCGTCGATCATGGTCCTATCCCCTTTCGACGATCGTGCCAATGTCGCGGCCCTCGACCGCGTCGGCGAGGGCGCCGGCACGCGTGATGTCGAACACCATGATGGGCATGCTCTGGTCACGGCACATCACGATGGCCGTGGCGTCCATGACGTTGAGCTTGCGCTCGATGACCTCATCGTAGGTGAGGCGGCGGTAGCGGATGGCGGAGGGCTCCTCCACCGGGTCGGCGGAGTAGACCCCGTCCACCTTGGTCGCCTTGAGCATGATGTCCGCGTTGATCTCCACCGCGCGGAGGCTCGCCGCCGAGTCGGTGGTGAAGAACGGGTTGCCAGTGCCGGCGGCGAAGATCACCACCCGGCCCTTCTCCAGGTGCCGGATCGCGCGCCGCCGGATGTAGTCCTCGCAGACCTGGTTGATCTTGATCGCGGACATCACCCGCGAGAACACCCCGCCGCGCTCCAGGGCGTCCTGGAGCGCGAGGGCGTTCATCACGGTGGCCAGCATCCCCATGTGGTCGCCGGTCACGCGGTCCATGCCGGCGGCCGCAAGGCCGGCGCCGCGGAAGATATTGCCCCCGCCGATGACCAGGGCGACCTGTACGCCCCGGGCGATGAGCTCCTTGATCTCGGTGGCCAGCCTCTCGGTGACCTTCGGGTCGATGCCGTAGGCCTCGTTGCCGAGAAGGCCTTCACCGCTGATCTTGACCAGTATGCGGCGGTATCGTAGCTCGCTCATGATCCGGGCTCCATGACGGGGGTGGGTCTTCGCGCGCGCCGGCGAGCAGCCCTCAGGAGCCCTTGACCTGGGCGGCGACCTCTTCCGCGAAGTTCTCCTGCTTCTTCTCCTTGCCCTCACCCACCTCGAAGCGGGTGAAGTGGGCCACGCGGGCCCCCCTGGACTCGAGCAGCTTGCCGACGGTCTGATCCGGATCCTTCACGAAGGGCTGGCCCACGAGGGTAATCTCCCCGAGCCACTTGCGCAGCCGGCCCTCGACCATCTTCTCGACGATCTCGGCAGGCTTGCCGGAATCCTTCGCCTGCTCGACGAGAATGTCGCGCTCCTTGGCGACCAGCGCCTCGTCGACCTCGTCCGGGGTCACGTGCACCGGATTGCTCGCCGCGATGTGCATGCACAGGTCGCGGGCGAGATCCTCGTCGCCGCCCTCGAGTTCGACCATCACCCCGATGCGGCTGCCGTGGAGGTAGCTCGCGAGCACACCGGAGGTCTCGTAGCGCGCGAAGCGGCGGACCTGGACGTTCTCGCCGATCTTGGCGATGAGCGCCTTCTGCGCCGTCTCGACGTCGTCACCGCTGGCGAGCTTGAGCGCCATCAGCGCGTCGAGGTCCTCGGGGGCGTCCTCGAGCACGCGCTGGGCGACCTCGTTGGCGAAGCCCTTGAAGTCGTCGCCGGCGGCGACGAAGTCGGTCTCGCAGTTGATCTCCACGATCGCACCGCGGCGGGCGTCGTCGCTCTGGGCGATGATGATCGCGCCCTCGGCGGCCACGCGGCCGGCCTTCTTGTCGGCCTTCGCGAGGCCGCGCTTGCGCATCACCTCGACGGCCGCCTCGATGTCGCCCTCGGCCTCGACCAGGGCCTTCTTGCACTCCATCATGCCCGCGCCCGTGCGCTCGCGCAGGTCCTTGACGAGTTGAGCGGAAATCGCCATGGGTAACTCCCCTGTTCGGTATTCGGTAGACAGGTAGCCCGCCCGTTACCGGGCGGGCCCGTGCAATGCTATTCGGCGCCCTGGGCCGGCTGCTCCTCGCCGGTCTCCGCAGCGGCCACGTTCTCGCGCACCTCGACGAACTCGTCATCGCCGCTCGCCGGCTGGGCGGTGGCCATGCGCGCATCGTTGATCGCGTCGGCGGCACCACGCAGGTACAGGCGGATGGCGCGGAAGGCGTCGTCGTTGCCGGGGATGACGTAGTCCACCTCGCGCGGGGAGTTATTGGTGTCCACCACGCCGACGACCGGGATCCCGAGCTTCTTCGCCTCCTTGATGGCGATGTTCTCGTAGCCGACGTCGATGACGAACAGCGCGTCCGGCAGCGCATCCATGTCCACGATGCCGCCGAAGGCACGCTCGAGCTTGTCGCGCTCGCGCGTCAGCGACAGGACCTCGCGCTTGCCGAGCTTCTCGAAGGTGCCGTCCTTCTCCTGCTGCTGGAGGTCCTTGAAGCGGCGGATGGAGCGCTTGACGGTGCGGAAGTTGGTGAGCATGCCGCCGAGCCAGCGGTGGTTCACGAACGGCATGTTGCAGCGCTGCGCCTCCTCGCGGACGGCCTCGCGCGCCGAGCGCTTGGTGCCCACGAACAGGATGCGCCCGCCGTTGGCCGCCAGGCGGCCCATGTAGTTCAGCGCGTCCTGGTAGAGCGGCAGCGTCTTCTCGAGGTTGACGATGTGGATCTTGTTGCGCTCACCGAAGATGTAGCGGGACATCTTCGGATCCCAGTAGCGGGTCTGGTGCCCGAAGTGCACACCGGCCTCGAGCATCTCGCGCATAGTCACGTTAGCCATTGTCTTTCAGCTCCTGATTACGGGTTGAGCCTCCATGCACCCTCACGCGGCAATCCAGTCCCCAACGGGCACAGGACACCCGGCCGCATGTGCCGGTGCATGTGTGGTATTGATGTCCGCCGCACGCTGGCGGCGTGAAAGCTCCCGGGCAGGCCGTACCCGGCAGGGGCCGGCGTTGCCTTGGGAGCGCGCGATTTATACCATAGCGAGGATCGAGTGTCATGCTACGGACGCTCGCGCGGCCCGCCACGACGGGCCGCCGGCGCCACCGCGAGGGCCCGTCCGGGCCGTCACGTCGCCATGCGCAGACAACCCGCCCACGCCACCAGGGTTCCGAATGACCGTAACCATCAAGACAGCCGAAGAGATCGAGAAGATGCGCGTCGCCGGCCGGCTGGCCGCGGAGGTGCTCGACGTCGTCACCCCCCACGTGCAACCGGGAGTGACCACGGAAGAGCTCGACCGCATCTGTCACGAACACATCGTCAACGAGCAGGACGCCATCCCGGCACCGCTGAACTACCGCGGTTTCCCCAAGTCCGTGTGCACGTCCGTTAACCACGTCATCTGCCACGGCATCCCGGGACCGAAGAAGCTCAAGCGCGGTGACATCCTCAACATTGACGTCACCGTCATCAAGGACGGCTACCACGGCGACACCAGCCGCATGTTCTACGTCGGCGAGCCCACCATTCAGGGGCGGCGCATCAGCGAGCTCGCCTGGCGCTGCATGTGGACCGGCATCGAACAGGTTCGCCCGGGCGCGCGCCTGGGGGACATCGGCCATGCCATCCAGACCCTGGCCGAGGGCGAGGGCTGCTCGATCGTGCGCGAGTTCTGCGGTCACGGCATCGGCCGCGGCTTCCACGAGGACCCGCAGGTGCTGCATTACGGCCGCCCCGGCACGGGCATGGAGCTCGCCGAGGGGATGACGTTCACCATCGAGCCGATGGTCAACATCGGCCGCCGCGACAGCCGCATCCTCAAGGACGGCTGGACGGCGGTGACCAAGGACCACAGCCTGTCCGCCCAGTGGGAGCACACGCTTCTGGTCACCCCGGACGGCTACGAGATCCTCACGCACAGCGACGCCTACCGGGACTGATCCATGATCACCCCCGAGGCCGTGCGCAACGACCGCCAGCTCCTCGACATCGAGGCGCTGGACACCGCCCTGATCCGCGGAAGCGCCCCCGTGCCCCTGCTGCGCCAGGCGCTGGAGGAGGCGGATCTGACCATGGAGGCGCGCTTCCTGGAGGGTACGCCGGCCGCCGAGCTCGTACCCCTGCGCGCGCAGGTGGTGGACTGCCTGGTCAGCCGGGTATGGGATCGCACCATGGGCACGCTCGGCAGCGAGGCCGCGCTGGTCGCCGTGGGCGGCTACGGGCGCGGCGAGCTCCATCCCGGCTCGGACACCGACCTGCTCGTGCTCCTGCCGGAGACGGGCGACACCGCCCGCTTCGACGGCACCATTCAGGACCTGGTGACCATGCTCTGGGACATCGGCCTGGAGGTGGGACACAGCGTGCGCACCGTCGCCGAGTGCGAGGCCAACGCCGCCGCGGACATCACCGTCGCCACCAACCTGATCGAGTCGCGCCTGCTCTCGGGCAACCGTGGGCTCTACGAGGACATGGAGGAGGCCACCGGACCGGCCCACATCTGGCCGAGCCGGCTGTTCTTCGAGGCCAAGTGGCAGGAGCAGGTCAACCGGCACCAGAAGTACCACGACACGGCCTACAACCTCGAGCCGAACATCAAGGAAAGCCCCGGCGGGCTGCGGGACATCCACATGGTGGGCTGGGTGGCGAAGCGTCACCTCAACGCCGATACCCTCTACGACCTGGTGCGCAAGGACTTCCTCACCGAGGAGGAGTACGCCGACCTGATGCAGGGCCAGCACTTCCTCTGGGACGTGCGCTTCGCCCTGCACGTGCTCGCCGGCCGGCGCGAGGACCGCATCCTGTTCGACTACCAGCTCCGGCTCGCCGAGCAGTTCGGCTACAAGGATGCCGAGCACACGCTGGCGGTCGAGCAGTTCATGCAACGCTACTACCGCACCATCATGCGGCTGAACCGCCTCAACGAGATGCTCCTCCAGCTCTACCAGGAGGCGATCCTCTACGCCGACGTGGACGAGCCGCCGCGGCTGCTGAACAAGCGCTTCCAGATCAAGCGCGGTTTCATCGAGGTCACCCACCCGAGCGTATTCCGCCGCTATCCGTTCGCGCTGCTGGAGGTCTTCCTGCTGCTGCAGCAGAACCCGGAGATCAAGGGCGTGCGCGCGGCCACCATCCGGCTGATCCGCGAGCACCGCGACCGCATCGACGACCGCTTCCGCAACGACCTGCGAGCACGCAGCCTGTTCATGGAGATCATGCGCCAGCCCCGGGGCATCACCCACGAGCTGCGGCGCATGCACAGCTACGGCGTGCTCGGCCGCTACATCCCGGCGTTCGGGCGCATCACCGGACGCATGCAGTACGACCTCTTCCACGTCTATACCGTGGACACCCATATCCTCATGGTCGTGCGCAATCTCCGGCGCCTGTTCGTGCCCGAGTTCGCCCACGAGTTCCCGTTCTGCAGCCGACTCGCCGGACGGCTCGCCAAGCCCGAGCTGCTCTACCTCGCCGGACTGTTCCACGACATCGCCAAGGGCCGCGGCGGCGATCACTCCGAGCTCGGCGAGCGGGACGCCTACGAGTTCTGCATCCACCACGGCCTGTCGCGCTACGACAGCCGGCTGGTGGGCTGGATCGTGCGCCAGCACCTGCTGATGTCCATGACCGCCCAGCGCAAGGACATCTCCGATCCGCAGGTGATCAACGAGTTCGCCCGGCAGGTGGGCGACCAGCGCCGCCTGGACTACCTCTACCTGCTCACCGTGGCCGACATCCGCGGCACCGATCCCAAGCTGTGGAACTCCTGGCGCGAAGCGCTGCTGCGCGAGCTCTACGAGCTCACCAAGCGCGCCATCCGCCGGGGCCTCGGCAACCCCATCGACGGCGACGAGCTCGTGCGCGAGACCCAGCAGCAGGCCCGCCGGCGGCTGCGCGAACAGGGCCTGCACCACATGACCGTGCGCTCGATCTGGCGGCACTTCACGCCGGACTACTTCCTGCGCTACAGCGCCGAGGAGATCGCCTGGCACACCGCGGCCATCCATGCCCACCGCGGCGAGGACGCCCCGCTGGTCCTCATCGACCCGGAGAGCCCCCGCGGCGGCACGGAGGTGTTCGTCTACACCCGCGACCGCGACAACATCTTCGCGCTCACGGTCTCGGCGCTGGACCAGCTGCGGCTCAACATCCAGGATGCGCGCATCATCACCACGGAGAACGGCTACACCCTGGACAGCTACCTGGTGCTGGAGGACGACGGCAGCCCCATCAGCGGCCACGACCGCGGCGCGGAGATCGCCGGCCACGTCGCCGACAGCCTGGCCACCCCGGACCGGCTGCCGGAGCCCTCGGCACGGACGCTGCCGCGACGGCTGCGCCACTTCAGCACCGAGAGCCAGGTCAACTTCTCCGAGGAGCCGCACAACGAGCGCACGGCGATGGAGCTGATCACCGGCGACCAGCCCGGCCTGCTCGCCCAGGTGGGCTACACCTTCGCCCGCTGCGGCATCCGGGTGCAGAACGCCAAGATCAGCACCATCGGCGAGCGTGCCGAGGACGTATTCTTCATCGCCGGGCCGGACAACGCCCCGCTCACCGCCGCGGAGCAGCAGGAGCTGCGCGCCGCGCTGCTGGAGATCGTCGACGACGACGCCGATATCATGGCCCGCGCGGACGGCGTCTAGGCGTCCAGCGGTTTCCGATCCCGGCCGTGCGTGCCGCACGCGCGGCCCGAACCCGATTCAACGAGGAGGCACAATGGAGCAGCTCAAGTCCACCATCGAGGCGGCGTTCGAGAGCCGCGCCGACATCCGCCCCGACTCCGGCGCACCGGAGCTGCGCGCAGCGGTGGATCGCGCACTGATGATGCTCGACCGCGGCGAGGCCCGCGTCGCCGAGAAGGTGGGGAACGAGTGGCAGGTCAACGAGTGGCTCAAGAAGGCCGTGCTGCTGTCGTTCCGGCTCAACGACAACCAGGTCATGCGCAGCGGAGTGACCAACTACTTCGACAAGGTCCCGCTCAAGTTCGCCGACTACAACAGCACCGAGCTGCGCGACTCCGGCGTGCGCGTGGTCCCGCCGGCGATCGCCCGCCGCGGCGCCTATATCGCCCCCGGCGCCGTGCTCATGCCCTCCTACGTCAACATCGGCGCCTATGTCGGCGAGGGCACCATGGTCGACACCTGGGCCACCGTGGGCTCGTGCGCACAGATCGGCCGGGGCGTTCATCTCTCCGGCGGTGCCGGCATCGGCGGCGTACTCGAGCCGCTGCAGGCCAACCCCACCATCGTCGAGGACAACGTGTTCATCGGCGCCCGCTCGGAGATCGTCGAAGGCGTGATCGTCGAGGAAGGCGCGGTGATCTCCATGGGCGTGTTCATCGGTCAGAGCACCAAGATCTACAACCGCGAGACCGGCGAGGTCCTCTACGGCCGCGTGCCCCGCGGCGCGGTGGTGGTGCCCGGCAGCCTGCCCGCCGAGGACGGCAGCCACAGCCTCTACTGCGCGGTCATCATCAAGCAGGTGGACGCCGGCACCCGCGAGAAGGTCGGCATCAACGAGCTCCTGCGGCCGTGATCCTCCACGGGCTGAAGAGCTGCGAGCGCTGTCGCCGGGCACGCCGCCACCTGGAGGGGCTGGGGGTGGCGTTCACCTTCAGCGACCTCCGCGAGAACGGCGTCGACGCCCCCGCCCTGGCCCGCTGGACGGACGCCGTCGGCTGGGAGCGGCTGCTCAACCGCCGCAGCGCCACCTGGCGGCAGCTCCCCGCCGGAGACCGGGAAGGTCTGGACCGCGGGCGCGCCATCGAGCTGATGGCCGCCCACCCCACGCTGATCAAGCGCCCGGTGCTGGAGCACGACGGCGGCGTGCTGGTCGGCTACCGTCAGGACGACTACGAGGCGCTGGGCTGAGATGTCGGAGACCCTGGAACTCACCTGCGAGCTCATCCGCCGGGCCTCGGTAACCCCCGAGGACGCCGGCTGCCAGGACCTGCTCGTCGAGCGGCTCGACCCGCTCGGCTTCGCCTGCGAGCGTCTGGTCTTCGGTGAGGTCACCAACCTCTGGGCGCGCCGCGGCAACGCCGCACCGCTGTTCGTCTTCGCCGGCCACACCGACGTGGTCCCCACCGGCCCGGAGGCGGACTGGTCAAGCCCGCCGTTCGAGCCGACCCTCCATGAGGGCTTGCTCTACGGCCGCGGTGCCGCGGACATGAAGGGAAGCGTGGCCGCCTTCGTCACCGCGGTGGAGCGCTTCGTCGCCCATCACCCGGAACACGCGGGCAGCGTCGCGCTGCTGATCACCAGCGACGAGGAGGGCCCGGGCATCAACGGCACCCGCCGCGTGGTCGAGTACCTCGGCGAGCAGGCCGAGCGCATCGACTACTGCCTGGTCGGCGAGCCCAGCTCCGAGTCACTGCTGGCCGACACCATCAAGGTCGGCCGCCGGGGCAGCCTCCACGGCCACCTCACCGTCCGCGGCATCCAGGGGCACGTGGCCTACCCCCAGCGCGCGCGCAACCCGATCCACGCGTTTGCCCCGGCACTCGCGGCACTGGCGGACACGCAGTGGGACCGGGGCAACGACAGCTTCCCCGCCACCAGCTTCCAGGTCTCCAACATCCGCGGCGGCACCGGCGCGACCAACGTGATCCCCGGCCAGCTCCACGTGGACTTCAACTTCCGCTTCTCCAACGAGGTCACGGAGGCGGACCTGCGTCACCGCACGGAGGCCATCCTCGCCGACCACGGCATCGACTTCGCTCTGGAGTGGGTGCTCTCCGCACGGCCGTTCCTGACCGAGCGCGGTCCCCTGCTCGCCGCCACCATGGACGCCATCGAGACGGTGACCGGGCGGACGACCACCCCGTCCACCGCCGGCGGCACCTCGGACGGGCGCTTCATCGCGCCGACGGGCGCCCAGATCGTCGAGCTGGGACCGCTCAACCGCAGCATCCACCAGATCGACGAGCACGTCGCCAGCGAGGACCTGGAGACCCTGTCCGCCATCTACGAGGGCATCCTCGTGCGGCTGCTCATGCCCGGGCACTGACTCACAGCGGCTCGACGCGCTCCGCGATCCGGCCGCCCGTCACCAGCTCGCGGAACTCGTCCGCCAGCCGCTCGCTCTCGGCCACGGCGCGGGACCAGTGCCGCTCGCGCTCGTCGTCCGGCAGCTTCAGGAAGTCCCGCCGGTCCGGAACCCGGCCGCCGTAAAGCCGTGACAGGTAACCGGCGCCGGGCGCCAGCACCACCGTCCGTGAGGCCCGCGCCAGCCGACTGCGGCGCCAGCGCAGCGGCTTGTCGAACCACCCCGGGACCAGGTGCGGATAGAAGTGCGGCTGCAGCACCAGCCCCGGGCCGGGATCGAAACCGCCGTCGAAATGGTAGTCCGTCAGGCCGCCGTCGTAGTACACCCCCGGCCCCGCCCCGGGCACCGCCGTCACCGGCAGCATCACCCCGGGGATCGAGCCGGACGCGAGCAGTGCCGCGTCCGCGTTCTCCGGCGTCAGCGCCACGTAGCGCGTCGACAGGCCGTCGTCGAACCGGGCGGCGGCGCCGTCGCCACCGCCGTGGAAGACCACGCGCTCGACGAAGGCACCGAGGACGTTGCGGCGCACGAGATTCGCCAGCGCCGCGCCGCCGAGCCGCCACCGGTGGCGCCACGGTGACGACCCGGGCGCCATCCCGCGCAGGCGCCCGGCCACCAGGTTGATCCGGAAGCGCGGATGGGCTAGTGCGGTCCCCGCGCCCTGCCCCTCGAACACCGCCGACAGGGTGCGGCGGGCCATGTCGGTAACGAAGGCCGGAGACGGCCGCGCCGGGTAGCGCTGCCCGCGATAGGCACGCTCGAAACGGGCGAACGCCTCGCGGGCATCCGGCAGCGCCGCACAGGCCACCCGCCAGGCCCCGGACGACGCCCCCAGCAGGGTTACCGGCGGCCCCTCACCGGCCAGAAACTCAGCGAACAGCGCCACGTCGAGGCCGTAGACGCCCAGCCATTTTGGGCCGCCGGAGGCGGCGGTGACCGCGCTCACGTCGGCGGCACGGAGGCCGTGCTCGCGCAGCCGCCGCCGCGCCGCCGTGCCAGCGAGCACCCGCAGCGCCGGCTCAGCCATCCGTCACCTCCCCGGGCCGATGGTCCGGCTTGAGGCGGATGTAGAGCGTGCGCTCGACCACCGCCACGACCTCGCCGTCACCGTCGCGAATCGCAACTTCGAAACACTCCAGATGCTTGTCGCCGCCCGCCGTGGCGGCACGAATGGCGGCCAGCCGGGCCTCGTCGAGCTCGAATCGCGCGGTCACCGTCCCCCGACCGGGGCGTCGGTAGTCGATCCGCGCGCTCCGGTCCCAGACCCAGTACCGCGATCCCAGGCTGTGCAGGAGCAACAGCATGTAGAACGGATCCGTCATGGCGAACAGGCTGCCGCCGAAGTGCGTTCCAACATAATTGCTGGTCCAGCGCCGGTGATGCAGCGCTACCACCGCCCGCCGCCAGTCGGGGGTGATCTCGCGCACGCGTATGCCGGCACCCAGAAACGGCGGCCAGAGATTCATCAGCCGTCCCAGCCATCTCGCCGAGATGCGCATTCCGCCCTCCTCCGGCCCGCATCCGTCACCCCGGCCGAATGGCCCCGATCACCGGCGGGCCGCCCGCGCGTGCCGATGCGTGAACACCGGCATCCGCCACGCCGCGCCGATCGCAGGGCGATCCGATAAGACATGCGGGCTGATCGAAAGGTGCCAGCCTAACGGCTACCGGCAGCGGCCGGAACCGTACGCTCCGGCGACGGGGTTGCTCAGAGGAAACGCGCCCAGACGATGCGCGCGAGCATAGCGAGACAGACCAGCACCACCAGCGGGCGGATCAGCGCCACGCCGCCCCGGATCGCCATGCGCGCGCCCAGCACCGCACCGGCGAGCTGACCGACGATCATCGCCGCGCCCACGCCCCAGAGGACATAGCCGCCGCTGATGAACAGGATCATCGAGGCGATATTGCTGGTGACGTTCAGCACCTTGGTGAGCGCCACCGCACGGCGGGCGCTGGCACCGAGGAGCGCTACCGCCGAGGCGGTGAAGAACGAGCCCGTGCCCGGGCCGAAGAAGCCGTCGTAGAAGCCGATGGCCGGCGCCGCCGTGAGCCCGTAGCCCAGCCGCCCCATCCGGGGCTCGCTCTCCAGATCGCCGAGCCGCGGCGAGAAGGCGAAGTAGAGCACCATCACCACGAGCAGCAGCGGCAGGAGCCGCTCCACGACGTCATTGTCCATGTACTGTACGAGCAGCGTACCCGCCCCCGCGCCGACGAACGACGCGACGATCAGCCCCCGCGCCCAGGACAGGTCCACCCAGCCCTGGCGGACATAGCTCGCCGCCGCGGTGAACGCCCCCATCGTGCCCTGGAGCTTGTTGGTCGCCAGGGCGTTGAGCGGTGGCACGCCGCTCAGCAGCAGTGCCGGCAGCGCAATCAGGCCGCCCCCGCCGGCAATGGCGTCGAGCCAGCCGGCGGCGAAGCCCACCGCGGCCAGCAGCAGATAGAACTCCGGGGCAACGGCCCATTCCACCGTCGCGACTCCTCTGTCATCGGATACCGGGAAGGCGGGACCATCGCCGGCCCCGGCGGATCAGCCCCGGGGCGGCGTGGCCTCGAAACGGCCGGCACGGCGGTCCTTGCGGACCCGCCCGGCCTCGAACACGCGGCCGTTCATGGCGATATAGACTCCCGGGACGAGCAGCTGCACCGCCGCCAGCGCGAAGCCCAGGTTGAACGGCGCATCGGTCTCGCGCATGCGCGCCGGCTGCATCGCGCCGACCAGCACGATGGTGCGCCCGTCACCGCCCGCCAGGGCCTCGGCGGTCTCCGCCATGGTGTCGGTGCCATGGGTGATGATCACCCGGCGGGCACCGGAGGCCTCGACACGCGCGCGCAGCGCCCGGCGGTCGGCGTCGGTGAGCTCCAGGCTGTCCTTCGCCAGGACGGCCTCCACCCGCCAGGCGACATCCACCCTGGCCTGCTCGAGGATCCCCGGCGCCTGCGGCTCGCCCACGCGGAACTCGCTCAGGGCGTCGGCGTAGACCTTGTCGAAGGTACCACCGGTGGCGAGCACGAGGATCCCGTCATCCGCCCCGCTCACACCCGGCGCGCCCCCGCGGCCGCGATGCTCACCCCGAGGGCGATCAGCACACCCCCGATGATGCGCTCGAACCAGTGGCCGAGCCGGGCGAAGCCGGCACGCACCCGGGCATGACCGAAGGCCACGGCCAGCAGCGAGAACCACGCCGCCGTCGCCACCGCCATGTATCCGCCGTAGGCGACCTGCAGAGCCAGCGGCGTGTCCGCGCTGATCACCACCGAGAACAGCGAGAGGAAGAACAGCGTGGCCTTGGGGTTGAGGCCGTTGGTGAGAAAGCCGGTAACGAACGCCCGGTGCGCCGCCGGTGCAGCCCGCCGCGCGACGACCGAATCCGTCGCCGCGTCCGCGGGACGGGCGCGTAGCGCGCGCACGCCGAGCCATACCAGGTAGGCCGCGCCGAGATACTTCATCAGCGTGAACGCAAGGATCGACTGGGAGACGATCAGCCCGATGCCGAGCAGCGAGTAGGCGACGTGCACCAGGATGCCCGTGCCCACGCCGAGGCTGGTGAGCACCCCCAGACGGCGGCCGTGGCCGACGCTCTCGCGCACGACCACGGCGAAATCCGGACCGGGGCTGGCCACCGCCAGCAGATGGACCGTCGCCACCGTAAGGAACTCCGGAAGATATTCCATGACGCCCTCGCGCAAGCCGTTCAGACGACTACTATACCAGCGGCACGGCCGCGTCAGGCCCCGGCCACCCGCGCGACGGCGCGCTCCAGGCGGACCAGGGCCTCGTCCACCTCGGCCTCCGGGATGATCAGCGACGGAGCGAGCCGCACGACGTCCGGCCCGGCGATCAGCGTGAGCACGCCCTCGTCCAGGGCCGCCCGGAGGATATCCCGCGCGCGTCCGGCCCACTCCGGCACCAGCTGCGCACCGACGAGCAGCCCGCGGCCGCGGATCTCCGCGAAACAGCCGTGGGCGGCGTTGATGCGCTCCAGCCCGGCCCGCAACCGCTCGCCGCGCTCACGCACCCCGGCGAGGACGTCCGGCTGGGAGACGATATCGATCACCTCCGCGGCTACCGCGCAGGCGAGCGGGTTGCCGCCATAGGTGCTGCCGTGGGTCCCCGGCTGGAAGACCTGCGCCACCGCCTCGCGGGTGAGCATCGCGGAGATCGGGATGCCGTTGCCCAGCGCCTTGGCGGTGGTGAGGATGTCGGGCTCCACGCCATAGCCCATGTACGCGTAGAGATCGCCGGTGCGCCCGACGCCGGTCTGGACCTCGTCGAAGATCAGCAGCGCACCGTGCTCGTCGCAGACCCGGCGGGCCGCGGCGAGGAATTCCGCGTCCGCGGGGGTCACGCCGCCCTCGCCCTGCACCGGCTCGACCAGCACCGCGCAGGTGCGCGAGGAGACCGCGGCCTCCAGCGCGGCGATATCGTTGTAGGGCACATGGCGGATGTCTCCCGGCAACGGTCCGAACCCCTCGGTGTACTTGGGCTGGCCGCCGGCGGTGACGGTGAACAGCGTGCGCCCGTGAAAGCCCTGCTCGAAGGCGATGATCTCCGTGCGCGCGGTCTCGCCGCGGTCGTAGGCATAGCGGCGCGCGAGCTTGAGGGCCGCCTCGTTGGCCTCGGCGCCGGAGTTGGCGAAGAACACCCGGTCGGCGAAGGTCAGCTCCGTGAGCCGGCCCGCCAGGGTCATCGCCGGCTCGGTGGCGAACACGTTGGCGACGTGCCACAGCCGCCCGGCCTGGCCGGTGAGCGCGGCCACCAGCCTCGGGTGGGCATGGCCGAGCGCGGTCACGGCGATGCCGCCGGCCAGGTCCAGGTACTCCCGGCCCTGCTGGTCCCACACGCGGGAGCCTTCCCCGCGCACCGGGATCACCCCGGCGGGGTTGTAGTTGGGCACCATGACGGTGTCGTAGAACGCGCGATCGGGATGCGATGTGGTCATTGGACTCCTCGTTGCTGATCGGGGGGACTCATGCGCCGGCGCGCTGGAAGGCGTAAACGCTGCCGAGCCCGAGCAGCCGCGTCAACTCGTCCAGCGCCGCGCGGGACTCCGTGAGCAGCTGCGGGTCCGCCAGGTCGGCGGGGGCGAGGCGGTCCCGGTAGTGCCGGCGGACCCAGTCGGCGAGGCGCCCGTGGCGGTCGGCGTCCAGCCATACGCCCGGCGCGCACGCCGCGGCCTCCTCGTCGGTGAGCACCACCCGCAGCCGCAGGCAGGCGGGTCCGCCGCCGTTGCGCATGCTCTGGTGGACGTCGCGGTAGACGACCCGGGCGAACGGTGCGCCGTGGGCCTCGCAGCGGGCCAGGTAGGCCGCCACCGACGGCACCCGCCGGCAGGACTCCGGCACGACGAGCGCGCGCTCCCCCGCCCCGGTGGTCACGATCTGGCTGTTGAACAGGTACGACGCCACCGCATCCGCCAGGGGCACGTCCCGCTCCGGGACCTCCACCACATCGAGCCCGGGCACCGCCCCGGCAAGGCGTTCCAGCACGGCGTCGTGCTCGGCGAAGGCCCGCTCGTGGGCGAACAGCAGCCGCTCGTGGCCGACGGCGATCACGTCGTTGTGGAACACGCCGGCATCGATGGCCTTCGGGTCCTGGCGGGCGAAGACCACGCGGGCCGGATCGAGGCCGTGCAGGCGGGCCACCGCCTCGCTCGCCGCCCGGGCCTGGCGTGCCGGATAGCGCTGCGGCCCGGCCTGGCCGTCGCCGCCGAAGACGAACAGAGAGACGCCGGGGGCACCAGGGGTGCCGGCAAAACGCGTGTGGTTGGCCGCGCCCTCGTCGCCCAGGCCGGGCGTGGCGGGCAGCGGCTCGTGATGCGCGAACCGGGGCCCCGCGGGGAAGATCGCGCGCAGCACCCGCGCCGTGGTCGGCGCCTCGATGCTGCGGTGGAGCTGGCTCACCAGGTTCGCCGGGGTAAAGTGCACCCGGGCGTCGGCGGTGTCCGCCGAGGGCGAGACGGTGGCCGCGTTGGCGGTCCACATCGCCGCCGCCGAGCTCGCGGCGGCGAGCAGCCGCGGGGCATCGGCGGCCGCGCGCTCGAGCACCCGGGCGTCATCACCGGTGAAACCGACACCGCGCAGCAGGGACAGGCAGGGGCGCTCGTGGGGCGGCAGCACCGCCTGGGCGACACCGAGGTCGGCCAGCGCGCGCATCTTCTCCAGGCCCTGCAGCGCCGCCTCCCGGGGGTTGGCCACGAGCCCGGCATGGCGCATCGAGGCGATATTCCCCCGGGCGAGTCCGGCATAGTTGTGGGTCGGCCCCACGAGGCCGTCGAAATTCACCTCCCGTGCGGTCACAGCGTCACCCCGGGAGGCAGCGTCTCCGGCAGCGCCGGTGCCTCGGTCATCAGCGAGGCCACCGGATAGGCACAGTAGTCCGCGGCATAGTAGGCGCCCGGGCGATGATTGCCGCTCACGCCCACGCCGCCGAACGGTGCCGCCGAGCTCGCCCCGGTCAGCGGCCGGTTCCAGTTCACCACGCCGGCCCGGACCTCGCTGCGGAAGCGCTCGAACGCCGCCGCGTCGCCACCGATAAGCCCGGCAGACAGGCCGAAACGGGTGTCGTTGCAGCGGGCGATGGCGTCGTCGAGCCCGTCGTGCCGGCTCACCCGCAGCAGCGGGCCGAACCACTCCTCGTCCGGGACGTCGATGCCCTCCACGTCCACCAGTCCCGGGCGCACCCGACCGGTGCCCTCGCGCAGGTGGGCGAGCGGCTCGATCACCCGGCCGCCCAGGGCGGCCAGACGCTCCTGGGCGTGGACGAGGACGCGCGCTGCCGCGTCGCTGATCACCGGCCCCATGAACACCTCGGGATCGTCGTCGCAATCGCCCACCCGCAGCGCACGGGCCGCCCCGGTCAGTGCCTCCAGCAGCCGGTCGCCTTCCCTGCCCCGTGGCAGGTAGAGCCGCCGGGCGCAGCTGCAGCGCTGGCCGGCGGTGGCGAAGGCCGACTGCAGCGTGAGCAGCGCCGCCGCCCGCGGATCGGCCCCCGGGAGCACCACCAGCGGGTTGTTGCCGCCCATCTCCAGGGCCAGGATCTTCTGCGGCTGACGGGCAAGGCCCTCATGGAGGGCCAGCCCCGTGGCCTCGCTGCCGGTGAACAGCAGCCCGTCGATCCCCCGCGCCGAGGCGAGCGCCCGGCCGGTGTCGGCACCGCCCTGCACCAGATTCATCACGCCGGCCGGCAGGCCCGCCTCGACCCAGGCGTGCACGGTGGCCTCCGCCACCGCCGGGGCCTGTTCGCTGGGCTTGAAGACCACGGTGTTGCCGGCCAGAAGGGCCGGCACGATGTGCCCGTTGGGCAGGTGCCCGGGGAAGTTGAACGGCCCGAACACCGCCATCACGCCGTGGGGGCAATGGCGCAGCTCGGCGCGCACCGGGGACTCGGCGAGCACGCGCTCGCCGGTACGTTCGTCCCGCGCCTGGCGCGAGATCGCGACCTTGGCGATCATCGCGTCGACCTCGCCGCGGGCCTCCCACAGGGGCTTGCCGGTGTCCTCGGCGATCACCCCCGCCAGCGACTCCCGGCGCTCGCGCAGCATCGCGGCGAAGCGCTCCACGACTCCGGTGCGCTCGTCCACGGACAGCCGTGCCCACGCCGGGAAGGCGCCACGCGCGGCAGCCACCGCCTCATCGACCTGGGCGGCGTCTGCGCCCCTCCCCTGCCAGCAGGCCTCGCCGGTGGCGGGGTCCAGCGAGGTGACCGCCTCGCCCCGTCCGGCCGTCCAGGCCCCGTCGATATACAGCGACGCGTCACTCATCCAGTGCCCTCCCGAGCCAGTGCATGTGCCGCGCATCCGGGTCCACCGGCACCGCGCGGACCGTCTCCCCCGACGGCACCGCCAGTGCCCCGGCCACCGCCTCGTCGACCACTGCCTCGTTGCCACGCACCTCCAGCGGCGCGAGCACACAGCGGAAGGCGGACCAGCGCATGGTCGCCACCAGGCACTGGGGACTGCCCGCCGCCGGCTGCCCCGGGGTCAGGCGCAGGGCCCGGCTGCGTATCACGGCGTCGATGCCGCCGATACGCGCCTCCAGGGTCGCGCCGCCGTCGAAGATGTCCACGTAACCCTCGTAGTGGAAACCCTCCGCCTCCAGCAGCGTCCGGGCCCGGCGGGTATCCGGGTGGACCTCGCCGATGACCTCCTGCGCCGCCGTCGGCAGCAGGGGGACGTAGATCGGATTGCGCGGCATGAGCTCCGCGATGAAGCGTTTGCCCCGGGTGCCGGTGAGGTAGTCCGCCCGGCGGAAGGGCATGGAGAAGAAGTGCCGGCCGAGGCCGTCCCAGAACGGCGAACGGCCGCGGGCGTCGGTGACACCGCGCATCTCCGCGATCACCTTCTCCGGGAAGTGCTCGCGGTGGTTGGCAAGCAGCAGCAGCCGCGAGCGCGACAGCAGCCGCCCGAGGCCGCCGCCGCGGTGGCCGGCGTGCAGGAACAGCGAGCCCACCTCGGTGCCACCGGTGTAGTCGTTGTTGAGGTACAGCGTGGGGATGACCCGGTGCACGCCCAGGGTCGGCGAGGCATGCACCACCGTGCTCACCCGATAGCTGTAGAACGGCTCGCTCAGGCCGATGCCGGTGTGCAGACCGGTGGTGCCGACCACGGCGCCGGTGTCCAGGTTCTCGAGCACGAACAGCAGCGCCCGCTCAGCATCGGCCAGCCGCGCCGGCCCGGCCTCGACGGTTTCCAGCGACGTCTGCACCCGCCGCGCCAGGGAATCGCGGTCCCGGGGCAGCGAGGTCATGCCCACGCCGGTGCCCGTCACCAGCTCGCAGAGGACATCGATATCGGTCTCACGGACCGGCCGGATCACGTGCATCGCCGCCCTCCGGAAACGCCGCGTCCCCCGTCGCGAGCGCCACCAGCAGGCTGCCCACCAGCCCGGCACGCTCGACCAGGGAGTCGATCTCCATGTATTCGCTGTCGCTGTGGATACCGCCGCCGACCACGCCCAGGGTGTCGACGTTGGGCAGCCCGGCGGCGGCGAGGTTGTTACCGTCGCAGCACCCCCCGGTGGGGGCCCAGTCGAGGGTCCCGCCGGTGACCTCGGCGCAGGCCCTCAGTGCGTCCAGAAGGGTCTGCTGGCCCGCGCTCATGGGCTTCGGGGGGCGCGAGAAGCCGCCGTGGAGGGCCACGGTGTAGTCCGGCGGCGCATGGACCGAGGCGACGGCCCGGTCGAGCTGATGCGTCACCCAGGTCGCATCGTCGTCATCGGTGACGCGCACGTTGAAGCGCACCACCGCCCGGTCGGGGACCACATTGCTGGCACCGCCACCGCGCACGAAGGCGGGATTCACGGTGACACCGGGACGCTGGCCGTTCAGGCCGTCGATGGCGGTAATGAAGCGGGCCGCCGCGGCGACGGCGTTGCGGCCCAGGTGGTGCTCACGGCCCGCATGGGCGCTGCGGCCGGCGAACACGGCGGTCCAGTTGCCGCTGCCCCGGCGGGCCCCGGCGAGCGTGCCGTCCGGCAGCGAGGGCTCGAACACAAGGCCGGCCCGATGACGGGCGGCCGCGGCCTCCAGCACGGGGGCGGATACCGGCGAGCCGATCTCCTCGTCGGGGTTGAGGATCACCTCCCAGCCGATGCGCCCCGCGGCCGGGCCGGACTCAAGCGCGTGGAGCGCCTCGCGCATCACCACCAGCCCGCCCTTCATGTCCGCCACGCCCGGGCCGCGCAGCCGCGGCCCCTCCCGCCAGACCGACTGGAACGGGGAATCCGCGGGGAACACCGTGTCCGTATGGCCCACCAGCAGTACCGACGGCGCACCGGGCACCTCCCGGATCAGCCGCACCAGCGGCCCCAGTGTCTCAGAGCGGTGCCCGCCGTCGTCATCCACCCGCTCCCAGGCCGGCAACGTCTCGGTCACCACCTCCGCACCGAGCCCGTCGAATGCCGCCGCCACGGCCTCCGCGACCGCGTGCACGCCGGCGGTGTTGGTGCTGCCGGAATTGATTGCGGCCAATGTCTCGACCATCGCCAGGGCCTCATCGCGCCGGCGGGCTATGCCCTCGCGCAAGGCCGTGTAGATCGCGTCGCTCATCGCACCCTCCGTGTGGCCCCCACCCAGCATAACCGGCAATCGGCGTGTTTGCCCGGCCTCAGCCGGCGCACCGTTCTGTTAGCTTCCTAACAATGTTTTTGCTATCCTAACCGGTTCGGGCGTACGCCCGAATCTCCCGGATTCCCCAGGCAGGACGCCACCAGCAACGCTGGATTGACCGTCCCAGACCCCGGAGAACACAGCCACCATGCCCGGACCCATGCGTCTTCTGCGACGTCTCCTCCCGCGCCGGCCGTCGCGCCGGGGCCTGCGTACCCTGCTGCTGCTCGTCGTGCCGCTCGTGGCGGTCGTCGTCGGCAGCGGCTTCTACCTCCTCGGGGGGCGCTACGTGACCACCGAGAACGCCTATACCGGCGCGGACAAGGTGATGATCTCGCCCCAGGTGCCCGGACCCGTCACCGACGTGGCCGTTCACGAAAACGACGCCGTCGACGCCGGCACACGGCTATTCACCATCGACCCGGCGCCCTACCGCGCCGCCGTCGACAAGGCCGAGGCGACCCTGGCCAACGCGCGCACCCGCATCAGGACACTCAAGGCCCAGTATGCCGAACAGGCCCAGGCGCTGGCGGGCGCACGTCACGACCTGGACTACGCCCAGCGCGAATACGAGCGTCACCAGCGACTCGCCGAGCGCGGCGTCAGCTCCGAGTCCGAACGCGACCGCTACCGCCACGAACGCAATCAGGCCCGGGACAAGGTGGACCAGCTCGAGCGTGCCCTGCAGCGCATCCGCGCAAGCCTCGCCGGCGACCCGGACATCCCGGTGGAGCAACACCCCGATTACCGCGCGGCCGCAGCGGCCCTGAAGTCCGCCCGGCTCGACCTGCAGCACACGCAGGTGACCGCGCCGTTCGCCGGCCGCGTCGCCAAGGTGCCCGATCCGGGGCAGTACGTGACCCCCGGCGGCAGCGCCATGGCGCTGGTGGCGAGCCACAATGTCTGGGTCACGGCCAACGTCAAGGAAACCGCGCTCACCCATGTGAAGGCCGGTCAGGCGGTAACCCTGTACGTGGACACCTACCCGGACGTGCACTGGAACGGTCACGTCGAGAGCATCGCCCAGGCCACCGGGGCGGAGTTCTCCGTGCTGCCAAGCCAGAACGCCACCGGTAACTGGGTCAAGGTGGTCCAGCGCGTGCCCGTGCGCATCGCCATCGACGACGGTCCCTCGGACCGGCCGCTACGCGCCGGCCTGAGCACCGAGGTGAAGATCGACACCGGCTGGCACCCTCGCGGCCCGGCATTCCTGCAGGGGGTCGTGGCCTGGGCACGTGACGCGGTGGCGCCGGCCGTCCACGCCGGGACCATCGACGGCGATCGATGAACGAGGCGGCCGCGACGCCCCACCGCGGCCTGGTGACGGTCTCCATCATGCTGGCGACCATCATGCAGGCCCTGGACACCACAATCGCCAACGTCGCCCTGCCCCACATGCAGGGGGCGATGTCCGCGACCGAGGAGCAGATATCCTGGGTCCTGACCTCCTACATAGTGGCCGCCGCCGTGGCCACACCGCTGACCGGTTTCCTGTCCGCGCGCTGGGGCCGCAAGCGGCTGTTTATCGCCTCGGTGGCCGGCTTCACCGTCGCCTCCGTGCTCTGCGGCGTCGCCCAGTCGCTGGATGAGATCGTGCTCTTCCGCCTGCTCCAGGGCATTTTCGGTGCCGGGCTGGTACCGCTGTCCCAGGCTGTACTGCTGGACACCTTCCCCCGGGAGCGACACGGCTCGGCGATGGCGATGTGGGGTATCGGGGTGATGGTCGGGCCGATCCTCGGTCCCACCCTCGGCGGTTACCTCACCGAGTACTACAACTGGCGCTGGGTATTCTTCATCAATCTGCCTTTCGGACTGCTGGCGCTGGCGGGGATCCTCGCCTTCGTGCAGGAGACACCGCGGCAGGACCGGCGTTTCGACGTCTTCGGCTTCGCCCTGCTCGGGATCGCCATCGGCGCCCTCCAGCTCATGCTCGACCGGGGCCAGAGCCAGGACTGGTTCGCCTCCGGCGAGATCATTATCGAGACCTGCGTGGCCGCGCTGGGGCTGTACCTGTTCGTCGCCCACACCCTCACCGCGAGGGACCCGTTCCTCCACCCCGCGCTGTTCCGGGACCGCAACCTGCTCACCGGACTGGCGTTCATCTTCCTGGTAGGGGTGATCCTGCTCGCAACGCTCGCCCTGCTGCCCCCGTTCCTGCAGAACCTCATGGGCTATCCGGTGGTCACCACCGGCCTGGTGCTCGCGCCCCGCGGACTCGGGAGCATGACGGCGATGTTCCTGGTCGGCCGGCTGGTCAACCGGGTGGACATCCGCTGGCTGATCACCCTCGGGCTGTGCCTCACCGCGACGTCGCTGTTCGGCATGGCGCAGTTCAACCTGGAGATCGCGCCGATGGCGGTGGTCTACACCGGCATCATCCAGGGTCTGGGGCTGGGCTTCACCTTCGTGCCGCTGAGCACCATTACCTTCTCGACCCTCGCCGAACACCTGCGCACCGAGGCCACGGCCCTGTTCAGCCTGATGCGCAACATCGGCAGCAGCATCGGCATCTCCGTGATGGTCACGCTGGTGGCGCAGAACACGCAGATCAATCACGCCGTGCTCGGCGAGCGGCTGACCCCGTTCAACACCGCGCTCACGGGCCTGAGGCTGCCCGGCGGCCTGGATGCCACCCACGGCGCCGGCCTGGCCTGGCTCAACGAGGTGCTCACCCGCCAGGCCGCAGCGATATCCTATCTCAACGATTTCCGGCTGATGGCGGTGATCACCCTCGCCTCACTGCCACTGCTGCTACTGTTCCGACGGCCGAAGCCCCACCGGGACGCAGAGGGGGACGCGGAGGCAGCACCGGAAGAGGCGCCGATCGAGGCGTGATAGCAGGGCGCTGAAACGCCGCGTTGCTCACCGTGCATACAGCAGATGCACTACCCCGGCTGGCGGTACCGGCTCACCATTGATTACCGCATCTCGATTCACCGGTAACTGCCGTCGGGCTGGCGTTTCAGTCCGTAGTAGCTGGGGCGTACGCTGTTGTGCTCCTCCTGCCAGCGGCGGGAGCGGGCGATGGCCTCCTGGACCTGCTCGTCGGTCATCTTCTCGGCCAGCGCCTCTTTCTTCTCGATGTCGCCGGTACCGCCGAGGTCGTACATCATGTACGCCTTCACCAGGTCCTTTTCGGTGCCAATGCCTTTCGCGTAGTAGTCACCAAGACGGCCCTGTGCTGTTAGGTCATCCATTTCCGCTGCTTTTTTTAATAATTGAAACGCTTTTTTTTCGTTTTTATCGACTATGTCACCTCGCAAGTACCGGCCAGCTAGTTCCCACATGCCATCGGTCGCACCGCTC